>JBDTML010000071.1:0-2701 GCA_039934255.1 Acidobacteriota bacterium
CGCTCACGTCGGACGCGCGTTTCGTCTGCCCCGCGCGGCGGATCGCGCGCGCGGCCGTCGCGGGCGGCAGCCCGTCCGTGTACCGCTACTTCTTCTCGTACCCCGCGAACCGCCTCTACGGGGCGATCCACGGCATCGAGCTGCCGTTCGTTTTCGGCAGCTTTTCCGCGGTCCCGGGTTACACGCCCGACGCCTCCGCGCGCGCCCTCTCCGACGCGATGAACGCGGCCTGGGGCCGCTTCGCGTCCGCGGGCGATCCGAACGGAGCGGGCGTCCCCGCGTGGCCGCGCTACGACGCGGCGCGCGACTCGACGCTTGTCTGGGACGTTCCGGCCGCGGCGCGCGAGGGGATCCGGACGGCCGCCTGCGACTTCTGGGACGCGCTGACTCCTGCGCCCTGAGGGGCGGACCTATCGCGGTGTCGGAGCGGCGGTGGGCGCGGGCGCGTCGGGCGCAGCCGGCGGCTTCACGCGGGTTTGCCAGCCGTCCGGCAGGAGAAGCACGACCTCCCCGGGTTTCACGAGGTTCAGCGTCTCGCGGGCGATCTTCTCGACGGCCTTCGGATCCGTCTTCAGCGCGATGACCTCTTCCTCGAGGTGGAGATTCTCCGCGTACAGCTTCTCGACTTCGGCCTGCATCGCGGCAAGCTGGATGCGCTGCTTCCGTACCTTCAGGAGGCCGCTGGGGCTGAGCAGGAAGAAGCCGAACACGAGGAACGAGAACCCGAGAGAGACGACGACGTACGAAGCGGGCCTCACGTGCCTGCCGTCGGGACGCGCGCCGGAGGCGGGCGCCGGCGTGTCGGGCATCAGCTCCGGCAGCGGGCGCGCTTCCTCGCGGCGGCTCCCCGCGGGCAGCTTCTTCCCAGAGGTGACGCGAGGCGGACCCTGCCCGCCGACGATCCGTTCGAAGCGCACGGGCCATTTTCGCGCAGATTCCCCGCGCGCGTCAGGCTTTCTTCGCGGCGAGGCCCGGGTAGACCCCCGTCTCCGCCAGGTCCTCTTCGATGCGGAGAAGCCGGTTGTACTTCGCAACGCGCTCGGAGCGGCAGAGGGATCCCGTCTTGATGAAGCCCGCGTTCGTCGCGACCGCGAGGTCGGCGATCGTCGTGTCCTCGGTTTCGCCCGAGCGGTGTGACAGGACCGTGATGTAACGGGCGGTCTGGGCGATCCTCACGGCTTCGAGCGTTTCGGAGATCGTGCCGATCTGGTTCAGCTTCACGAGGAGGCCGTTCGCGATGCCGTCCGCGATGCCTTGCCTCAGGATCTTCGGGTTCGTCACGAAGTTGTCGTCGCCGATGAGGTGGATCTTCGACCCGAGCTTCTCGGTAAGGAGCTTCCATCCCGCCTTGTCGCCCTCGGCGCAGCCGTCCTCGATCGACAGGATCGGATAGTCCTGAACGAGGCCTTCGTAGAAGGCGACGATCCCTTCGGGGGAGACCTTCTTCCCCTCGAGAGCGTAGGAGCCCTTCTCGAAGAACTCGGACGCCGCGCAGTCGAGCGCGAGGAAGACGTCCTTGCCCGCGTGGTACCCGGCCTTCGCGATCGCGTTCACGAGCATGTCGAGAGTCGCGCGCGTGGAGTCGATGTTCGGGGCGAAGCCGCCCTCGTCGCCCACGCCGGTCGCGAGCCCCTTGCTCTTCAGGATGCCCTTCAGCGCGTGGAAGACCTCGGCCCCGGCCCGGAGCGCGTCGCGGAACGTCCGGAAGCCTGCGGGCACGAGCATGAACTCCTGGATGTCGAGGGGGTTGTCCGCATGCGCGCCGCCGTTCACGACGTTCATGAGCGGGACGGGAAGCGTGACGGCGCCGGTGCCGCCGACGTAGCGGAAGAGGGGAAGCGCGCAGGCCTCGGCCGCCGCGCGGCAGACAGCCATCGATACGCCCAAAATCGCGTTCGCGCCGAGCTTCGTCTTCATCTCGGTGCCGTCGAGATCGATCATGAGGCGGTCGATCTCGGCCTGCTGGCGCGCGTCCATTCCGAGGACTTCGGGCGCGATCGTCTCGTTGACGTTCCGGACTGCCGTCAGAACGCCCTTTCCGCCATAGCGTTTCTTGTCACCGTCGCGCAGCTCGAGGGCTTCGCGCGAGCCGGTGGAGGCGCCCGAGGGCACGCCGGCGCGGCCCGATGCCCCGCCTTCGAGGGCGCATTCGACTTCGACGGTTGGGTTGCCGCGGGAATCGAGGATCTCGCGGGCGTGAATGCTTTCGATGGCGTACATTTATCTACCCTCTAAGAACATAATCTTTTGCGGCCGTGAGAATGCGATCCGTTTCCCTTTTGTCGGGGGACTCTGCATAAATCCGCACGACGGGCTCGGTGCCCGACGCGCGGAAGAGGATCCAGCGGCCGCCTTCGAGCTCGAGCTTCTGGCCGTCCGTGCGGTCGATCGACTGGACCTTCAGCCCGGCGAGCGAGTCGGGGTTCTCGGCGAGCCGGTTCTTCATCGCCGCCGCGAGCGCCGGCTCTAGACGGGCGTCCGCGCGCTTCGGGTGGAAGGGCCCGACGCGCGCAAAGAGCGAGGCAAGGAGTTCCTCGAGAGTCTCGCCCGTCGCGGCCACGCGCTCGGCGAGGAGCAGACCCGCGAGGAGGCCGTCCTTCTCGGGCACGTGGCCGGCCATCGTGAAGCCGGCGGATTCCTCGCCTCCAAGCGTGATCTTGTCCGCGAGCAGGAGCTCGCCGATGTACTTGAAGCCGACCGG
>JBDTML010000072.1:0-7335 GCA_039934255.1 Acidobacteriota bacterium
AATCTCGACGTTCGGGCGCTTCGGACGGGGGTTCGACTCCCCCCGCCTCCACCATTGCAAAGCATTCGAACCCGCCTCCGCGGCGCCGGGGGTGGGTTCGATTTCTATTAGGGCCAGTGACTTGAGCGTTCTGCGGGATAGTGCTGCACCTTCTTCCATAGTCCCGGGCGCCTCAGCGCGACCCCGCGCGATCCCGGAAAGCCCGGCCCGCCTTCTTGTCGCCCACGATCTCGCAGACGCTCGCGGCCGCCTCGAAGGACCTCCGTCCGGGCACCTGCGCCGTCATCCTCGAGAGGACGTCCCGGAATTCCCGGTCCCGTCCCGCGCTCGCGTAGAGGAGCGCGAGGTGCGACCAGGCGCCGAGATTCTCCGGAAAGGAACGGATCTCGGCGGCGAACGCCTCCTCCGCCGCCTTGTCCTCGCCCATTCGCGACAACACGTCGCCCCGGGTCGCCTCGAGATTCATCATCGGGGGCCGGCCGGAGCCGAGGGCGTCCGCGCGGCGAAGCGCCGCGAGCGCGGCGTCGAGGTTCCCCGCCGCCACCTCGATCTCCGCGAGGAGCACGAGAGGGCCCTGATCGCGGCTCCGCTCGGCGATCGCCTCGAGCGCCCCCTGCCGCGCGCCCGCCAGGTCTCCCGCCGCAAGGTCGATCTTCGCGAAGAGCGGCGCGACGTCGGAGGCGCCCGCCGCGCGCGCGGCGCTCGCGAACGTCCGCGCTTTCGCGAGATCGCCGCCCTCGAGCGACAGGTCGGCGAGGCCGGCGAGGATCTGCGGCGTCCCCGGCTGCAGCCGGTCCGAGCGCTCGAGCGCCTCACGGGCCTCGCGCGGACGGCCCGAACGCCGCAGAGCGCGCGTCAGGAGCTCCCACGCCTCGAGCATCCGCGGGTTCTCCGCCGTCAGCGCGCGGAGGAGCGGGACGGCCTCCTCCTCGCGATGCGTTCCGACGAGGCGGGACGCCTCCCGGAGGCGGCCCAGCGTCTGGATCCGGTCCTTCGGATCGGGAAGGTCCTTCGCGGCGGAGTCGGGAGAGCGCGACGTCAGGTAACCGAGGGATGCGAGCTTCTTGAGCGTTTCCTTGTCGGCGCCCCCGGGAGGCTGGAGAGGGCGCTCCGTCGCGAGGAGCTGCGTCCTCATCGACCGGAAGGCCGGCGGCAGGCCGGCGGCGAGGTCGCTCTTCTCGGCGGGATCGTTCTTCCAGTCGTAGAGCTCCGGCCGCGGCGCCTCGATGTACTGGTGCCGCCCGTCCGTCAGCGAGGCGAGGTCGCTCCAGCCGAAATGAAGGCGCGGGTAGAGCGTTTCAGAATAGACGCGCCGGTCGGACCCCGGCGGGGGCCCGCCTCCGAGGAGCGGTTCGCCCGCGAGAGAGGCCGGGACCTTTTCGCCGAGGAGAGCCGCCACCGTCGGGAAGACGTCGACGATCCCGGCGGGGGCGCCGATCCGCTCGCCCGCCCTCGCTTTTCCCGGGAGCTTGACGAAGAGCGGGACGCGGAGCTCTTCGCGGTAGAGGAAGATCCCGTGCTCGTCCTCGCCGTGGTCGCCCAGCCCTTCGCCGTGGTCGGAGAGGAAGACCACGATCGCCTTGTCGTAGAGCCCCTTCGATTTCAAGAACCCGACAAACCGCCCGACGACCGCGTCCGCGGCCGCGATCTCGCCGTCGTAGGGTCTCTTCGCGTACCGGGTCCGGAACGGCTCGGGTGGATCGTAGGGCGAGTGGGGCTCGTAGAGGTGGAGGAACGCGAAGAACGGCTTGTCCGCCGGCTGTCCCGCGATCCACGATTCGAGCAGCTCCTCCGTGGCCGCTCCGCTCCTCTGGACCTGGCCCATGGCCTCCGCAGAGGCCCGCATCTCGACGTCGTCCCGGTAGGCGTCGAAGCCGGCCGCGATGCCCGTCGCGTGGTCGAGGACGAACGCGGAGACGGCGCCTCCGGTCGCGTAGCCCAGCTGCTTCAGGAACGTCGCGAGTGTTGTCCTCTCCGGGGAAAGTCGGTATCCGACGTTGTCCCTCACGCCGTGCTGGTACGGAAGGAGGCCCGTGAAGAGAGACGTGTGCGCGGGCAGCGTCAGGGGTACCGGCGAAAAGGCGCTGTCGAAGACGACGGAGTCCTTCTGCAGCGCGTCGAGGCCCGGCGTGTCGACATCGCGGTACCCGTACGAGGGCAGGTGGTCGGCGCGGAGCGTGTCGACCGACACGAGGATGACCGGTGCGCCGCGAAAGACGGCTCGCGGCTTCGCGCAGCTGATCGGGCACACGATCGCGAAAAGCAGCACCGCCAGCCCGCGCCCGAGGAGCCTGCCGCGGGCGTTCACTTGAGCGAGTCGAGGATCGCCTTGACGGTGCCGCCTTCCTTGCCGGAGGGATCGAGCTCGAGGTACTTTCGGAAGTCCGCCTTCGCGTCCGCGGACCTCTTCGCCTGGGTGCGCGTCAGGCCCCGGAAATAGTAAGCGTCCGCGACGTCGGCCTGCTTCGCGATCGCCTTCGAGAAGTAGTCCTCCGCCATCGGGAAGTTGTTCTTGTTGAACATGAGGATGCCCATGTTGAGGTACATCGATGCCGTGATCTTCTCTTCGGGGATGGAGGAGAGCGCTTCCTTCACGGCGTCGAAACGTCCCCTCTCGAGCTCGATCCCCGCGATCGTCAGGCGCGCGTTGAGGTTCTCGGGCTCTTTCGCGAGGACCTGCCGCGCGTAGTCGAGCGCCTCGCTCGGCTTGCCGTCCGCCTCGAAGGCGAGCGCGATCCGCATGAGGATGGAGGTGTTGTCCGGCAGCTCCGGGAGCGCTTTCAGGTAGCTCTCGCGCGCCGCGGCGTAGTCCTTCTTCTCGAGCGCCACGTTGCCCGCGTCGAGCGCGGCCGCGGCGTCCTTCGAGATCTTTCTGCCGCCGACGAGGATCTCCTCGTGCGCCGGCGCCACCTGTTTCACGTCCGGCTCGAGCCGGACCTCGACGTTCGGGTTCCGCGCCGCTTCGCTCAGGCTGACGCTGATCTTCTTCGTCTGATACCCGGCCGCCTCGAAGTCCACGTCCCATCGCCCGCCGACGATTCCGAGGATCGCCCAGTGGCCCTTCTTGTCGGTCTTGAGGTCCGGACCTCCGTGGCTGCTCTTGCCCCAGCGGAGGGAGACCCTTGCCCCTTCAATCGGATCGCCGCTCGCGCTCTTGACGGTCCCTTCGGCGCGCGCGGTTCCTCCGCGCCATTCCTGAGCATTCGCGACGGAAGCCGTCAACAGGACAAGCATCGCGAGTCGGCAATTCACGGTCGGCCAGTATACGGTTTCAAGAACCGCGAGAACCACGTCGCGTAGCGTTCAAGCCGGTCCCGCTGGTAGGACAGCGGACCGATCTCGTGCTTCTGATCCGGGTAGATGACGAGGCCCGTTTCGACTCCGAGGCTGCGCAGGGCCTGATACATCTGTTCCGCGCCGGCCAGGGGCACGTTGAAGTCGCGCGTGCCTCCCATGAAGAGAGTGGGCGTCTTGATCCGGTCGGCGTGGAAGAACGGGTACGACAGCCGGATCCAGAGGTCCGGGGACTTCCACGGCGGTCCCAGCTCGGCCTCGTACTGCACGACGTACTCGTCCGTGCCGTACATCGCGAGCTGGAGAGACGAAGACGCCCCGCTCACCGCCGCCTTGAAGCGGGAATCCCGCGCGATGACGTAGTTGGTAAGGATTCCGCCGTAACTCCACCCGCCGATGCCCATGTGTCCGGGATCCGCGATTCCCGCGCGGACCGCTTCGTCCGCGGCGCCGAGGAGGTCCTGGACTTCCTTGTTTCCCCAGTCCGCGAAGATCGCCTTCTGGTACGCGGCCCCTCTTCCCGAGCCCCCGCGATAGTTGACCGCTAGGACGACGAAGCCGCGAGAAGCCAGGAAGTGGCGCTCGAAGCGGAAGCTGTACTCGTCCTGCATGTTGGGACCGCCGTGGATCCACAGGATCGTCGGGTACCTGCGGCCCGCCTCGAAGTCCGGCGGCTTCGCGAGCAGGCCGTGGACCTCGGTGCCGTCCGCACTCCGGCTCGAGAAATCCTCCACCGCTCCGAGGCGCACGTCCCGCAGCCATTCGTTGTGGCTCGCGAGCGTCCTGAGGCCGCCGCCTTCCAGCGCCGCGACCTCAAGGGGCTCGCTCGCCGTGCCGGTCAGGACGGCGAAGCCGGTGTCCTTCCGCGAAGCCAGGTCGTCCACGGCGCGGCGGCCGCTCGTGAGCTTCTCCACCGGCCCTCCGGCCAGCGCGACCCGGCCGACGTATTTGGAGCGGTCGTCCTGGACGAGGAACGCGAGGCGCGCGCCGTCCGTGCTCCAGACGAGCGGGCCGTAGACCCTCCGGTCCAGAGCGGCCGTCAGAACGCGCACGTCGCCGCCCGCGGACGGCACGACGGCCGCCCTGTTCTGGTTGTAAGCCGTGTACTTCGTTTCGTCGCCGCGCAGAAACGCGATCCACTTCCCGTCGGGGCTGAAGGCAGGCTTGCCGTCGGGACCTCCGTGGGTCGTGAGCTTCAGCGGCTCCGCTCCGGCCCGCGCCTCGACGACGAAGATCGCGGACTCGTCGTTCCGATCGGGATCGGCCGACCGATTGCTCGTGAAGGCGATCCGTGTCCCGTCGGGCGACCAGGCCGGGGCCTCCTCGGAAAAGCGGCCGGATGTGAGGGACTCGAGCTTCTGTGTGGCGACGTCGAGGAGCTTGAGGTGTGTCCGGCGCGCGTCCAGGTAGCCGCCGCTGTCCTTCTTGAATTGGTAGCGATCGACGACGACGGGGGGCTTCGTCTTGCGCTTCCAGCCTTCCTTCGACTCCGGATCGGCGTCCGGGTCGGGATCCTCGACTTCGAGGACGAGCTTCCCGCCGGCGGGCGACCACGCCATGTTCGAGACGCCGCCCGGGATGTCCGTGATCCGCTGAGCCTCTCCTCCCGCACGATCCAGGAGCCACACCTGGGGGCCCTTTTTCGTTTCCTTCTCTTCGCCACGCGCCGACAGAAAGGCGAGATGTTTGCCCGCAGGGCTGAAGCGGGGCTTGCTCGCGCTCGCCGGTCCCCACGTCAGGCGGATCTTCCGGAGCCCGTCCCAGCTCACCATCCAGAGATCGCGCACCGAGCGGTCCTTCTCGGGGTCGAGGCCCGCCACCGTGTACGCGACCCACTCTCCCTCCGGCGAGACCTGAACGTCCGACAGCGTGCGGAGGCGCGCGAGATCGTCCACGGCGAGCGGGCGGCTGCCCGCGTGGAGAGTGCACGGAAGCGCCAGCAGCGCGACCCAGAGGCGCCGGAGGACGAGGCGGAACAGCGGGAAACGTCCGAGAGATTGCAGCGGCGCCGAGGATACACTCGCGCTCGGGAGACCGCATGGCCACACACACGGAGAGTCCCCTCACTGCGGCGCGCGCTCTTCTCGAGGACCTGTGCGCCATCTCGTCGGAGAGCGGCAACGCGGCGGGGCTTCGGCAAGTCGCTGCGCGACTGACGAAAGAGCTCGAACGGCACGGCCTCGCCGTCGAGATCGTCGAGGAAAAGGACGCTCACGGCGCGCCGCAGCCGGTCCTTCTCGCGCGCGGCCCGGCGGCCGCCGACGGACACCTCCTCCTCGTCGGCCACATGGACACCGTGCTCTCCGCGATCCCGCCGAAGGTCGACGGTCCGAAAATGCACGCGACGGGCGCGCTGGACATGAAGGGCGGCCTCGCGATGCTCGTCGCCGCGCTCGACACGCTCGCGGCCTCGGGCCGCAGGGACAAAGTTCCCGCGGATCTCCTCCTCGTCGCCGTCCCCGACGAAGAATCGGAGGGCGCGATCTCGACTTCCGCCATGCGCCGCTACAGCGAGCGGGCCCGCCTCGTGCTCGTCCTCGAGCCCGGCCGCTCCTGCGCCGGCGGCGAGACGCTCGTCACGGGCCGGCGCGGGCTCACGGAGTGGAAGCTCGAAGCCACCGGCAAGGCGGCGCACTCCGGCCTCGCCTACTGGGACGGCAAGTCCGCGCTCGCCGCCGTGGCCGACTGGGCCGCGCGCGCGCAGAAGCTCTCCGTACCCGGACCCGGTCGCACCGTCAACGTCGCGCGCCTCGTCGGCGGCGACGCCGGGTTCGTGAACGACCTCGGCACGAACGCCGGCCTCCTCGGAACGGCGCGCCAGCTCAACGTCGTCTCGGACCGCGCCGTCGCCGAGGGCGAGTTCCGATACCTCAACGCGAAAGAGGGCGCCGCGGCCGGCGAGGAGCTCACGCGCCTCGCCGAGAGCGTCGCCAGAGAGCACGGCGTCTCGATGCGCCTCGCGCTCGGGGCCACGGTGCCGCCCGTGAGCCCGCACGGGCCCGGCGCGGACGTCGCGCGCCGTGCGATCGCGCTCGCCAAGACCCGCGGCTTCCACCTCGAGCTCGAGGAGGACCGCGGCGGCGTCTCGTTTCCGAACTTCCTCGCGGACCCGGGCCGGATCCCCGTCGTCGACGGTCTCGGCCCGGTCGGCGACGGGATGCACACGCGCGAGGAGTGGCTGGACCTCGACTCGCTCGACCGCCGGTCCGTTTTCTTCGCGGACTTTCTCGCGACGCTCGGGCCGGACGCCCGATGACGGAGGCACCATGACGGATGCCCCGGCGCCGGGAGCGCGCCGCCTCCGGATGCCCCACACGCTCGTGATCGTGGGGAGCCTCATCGCGTTCGTTCTCGTCCTGTCGTGGCTCGTGCCTTCGGGCGCCTACCAGACGGTCGACAAGGACGGCCGGCAGGTGACGGTTCCCGGCACCTACGCGCGCGTTTCGAAGGTCGTCCTCGGGCCGCAGTGGCTCGTGATCGCGCCGATCCGCGGCTTCCTCGACGGGGCGCTCATCATCGCGTTCCTCATCCTGATCGGCGGCGCATTCAACGTGATCCAGACGACCGGCATCGTCGAGCAGGGCATCCGGAAGATCACGTCCGCGCTCGCGTCGCGCCCGCACCTCGAGAAGCTCCTCATCCCGGTCCTCATGACGGTCTTCTCGCTCGCCGGGTCGGTCTTCGGGATGGCGGAGGAGGTCATTCCGTTCGTTCTCATCTGCGTGCCGCTCGCGCTCTCCCTCGGGTACGACTCGATCGTCGGGGTCTCGATTCCGTTTCTCGGCGCGGCCGCGGGGTTCGCGGCGGCGTTCTTCAACCCGTTCACGGTCGGCCTCGCGCAGGGCCTCGTCGGGCTGCCGCTCTACTCCGGCCTCGGCTACCGGGTGATCACGTGGTTCATCTGCACGGGCGTGATCGTCGGCTGGGTGATGGTCTACGCCGCACGCGTCAAGCGCCGGCCCGAGTCGAGCCCGGTCTATGCGCTCGACCGCGCGCGCGACCGGAGCGGCTTCGACGCCGCAGCCACCACAGCCCCGCCCG
>JBDTML010000073.1:0-44728 GCA_039934255.1 Acidobacteriota bacterium
GAATCCGGTCCTCGGCCTCCGGGGCGTGCGGCTCTGCTTCGCGCGGCCCGAGATGTTCTCGACACAGCTGCGCGCGCTGCTCGCGGCCGCGGCGGGGGGCAACCTGCGCATCCTCGTCCCGATGGTCTCGGGAGTCGAGGAGATCCGGCGCGTGCGGACACTTCTGAAGGAAGCGCGCGAAGACGTTCTCGAACGGGGGATCTCCGTGCCCGACGACATCCCGCTGGGCGCGATGATCGAAGTTCCGTCGGCGGCGATGACCGCCGACCTGCTCGCGCCCGAGGCCGATTTTCTCGCTCTCGGCACGAACGATCTCATCCAGTACACGCTCGCCGTCGACCGCGCGAACGAAACCGTCGCGGACCTCTTCCGGCCGACTCACCCGGCGGTGCTCCGCCTCGTCGCGCGTGTCGCCGAGGCCGCCCGCAACGCGAAGAAGCCGCTCTCCG
Source organism: Acidobacteriota bacterium (assembly GCA_039934255.1). Classification (GTDB taxonomy): domain Bacteria; phylum Acidobacteriota; class Thermoanaerobaculia; order UBA5066; family UBA5066; genus Fen-183. The sequence continues at coordinate 450 of JBDTML010000073.1, forward strand.
TATGCGGCGAGATGGCCGCGGACCCGGCTCTCGTCGTGCTTTTCCTCGGGCTCGGAATCCGCGAATTCTCGATGGGGCCGCGCACCGTTCCGGTGGTCAAGGAGTTCCTGCGCGGGATCTCGATCCCGGATGCCGAACGCGTCGCCCGCGCGGCATTCTCGCTTTCCACGGCCGACGAGGTCGCGGCGTTCCTCGCGCAGGAACTGCGCGATCTCGAGAGAAGCGCCGCCGGAGTGCGCGCATGAGCGAACCGCTTTCATCGCGCCGTCCCCGGATCGTGCCGAAGCCCTGGGGCGAGGAGCGGATCTTCGCGGAAACAGGGCGATACGCCGGCAAGTTGATCCTGATCCGCGCGTCGGAATCGCTCTCTTACCAGTATCACAACCGCAAGGAAGAGACGATCCACGTGCTCGAAGGAACGCTTGGGCTGGAGCTCGAGAGAGAAGGCGAGAGAGCGGACCTTCGGCTGGGCCCGGGGGAGACCTTTCACGTGACCCCGGGGACGCGCCACCGAATGTATGCGGAAGGCGCCGACTGCCTTCTGGTTGAAGTCTCGACGCCCGAGCTCGACGACGTCGTCAGGCTCTCGGACCGCTACGGGCGGGAAGGAACGACCAAGCCATGAAGTGCAGGATCGGGGCCCCACTTCTCATCCTCGCCGTTCTTTGCTCGTTCCGGGCGGACGCTCAGACGGCCGCTCTGTCCGGGCTGGCCGTCGAACCGACTCCGGCCTCCGCGACGTCGCTCACGCCCACACCAGCCCCGGCTTCGTCGCTGTCCGGAGGAAAGACGGAGATACCGGGTGCCGCACGTGGCAGTTCCCTCGCGGACGTCGTGAAGCTGTCGAAGGAGAATCGCAAGGACCAGCGTCCGAAGAAGTCCCTCGGGGCGATCACGAACGACTCGATCCGGAAGGGCGCGTCCCCGACGCCGGCCTCCGGGAAGGGAGCAACGGTAAGAGCGACCCCGGGCAAGCCCGCGAAGAGCGCGGCCTCGCCGACGCCCGCACCCGTCGCCTCTGACGCCCCTCGCGACGACAAGGGCCGGAATGAAGACGACTGGAAGACCCTCATGGCCCAGAAGAAGGGCCTCGTCACCAATGGAGAGGCTCGTGTGCGGGAACTCGAAACAAAGTCGAAGCAGCTCGAGAACGATTTCTACGCGATGAGCGACGGCAACCGCCGGGATGCCGTCGTGAAGCCCGCCTGGGACCGCGCCCGCGAAGACCTGACGAAGGCCCGGCAGGAGCTCGAGGACGCGCGGAGGGCCGTGGACGACCTCCAGGAGGACGCCCGGAAGTCGAATACCCCGCCCGGTTGGCTGCGGTAAGTTCGCTCGGACGTCCTGCTAAGCTCCCGTGGTGAGAGAGCTCTCGCTTCCCCGAAAGGCCCGAAGCGTTTTCGTGGAGACGTGGGGCTGCCAGATGAACGTGCTCGACGGGCGGCGATTCGTCGGGCTCCTCGGGCGCGAGGGAATCGTCGAGGCCGGCTCGGCCGAGGAGGCCGACGTCGTCCTTCTCAACACGTGTTCGGTGCGCGACAAGGCGGAGCAGAAAGTCTACGACCGGATCGGCCGCCTCGCGAAGCTGAAGCGCGACCGTCCGGGGATGGTCCTCGGAATCTGCGGCTGCGTCGCGCAGCAGGAAGGGGAGAGCCTTCTGGAGCGGCTCCCTCTCGTCGATTTCGTCCTCGGCACGGGGCGCATCGAAACCCTCCCCTCGGTTCTGCGCCGGGTGGACGAAGAGGGCGACCGGCCCTGCGAGACGGGCTTCGACCCGGACGAGGTTGTCTACACACCGGGCGCCGTCGCGCACGCGGTTCCGTACCGCGCGGGAATCACTGTGATCGAGGGCTGCAACAAGAACTGCACGTTCTGCGTGGTGCCCCGCACCCGCGGCCGCGAGCGCAACCGCCGGCTGCGCGACGTCGTGGACGAAGCGCGCGGCCTCGTCGAGGCCGGCGCCCTCGAGATCGAACTGCTCGGGCAGACCGTAAACGCGTTCCGGGATCCCGAGACCGGCGAGGATCTCGCCGACCTTCTGCGCGCGGTCGGTGAGCTGCCGGGAATCCGGCGCCTGCGCTTCGTGACGTCCCATCCACGCAACTTCTCGGACCGGCTCATCGCCGCGATGTGCGAAACACCCGCTGTCGTCGCGGCGCTTCACTTGCCCGTGCAGTCGGGCTCCGATGCGGTTCTCAACCGGATGAAACGTCAGTACACCCGGGCGGAGTATCTCCATCTCGTCGCGCGGCTCCGTGCAGAGGTCCCCCGCCTTGCCCTTTCGACGGACGTCATCGTCGGGTTTCCGGGCGAAACGGAGGCCGACTTCGTCGAGACGCTGTCTCTCTTCGAAGAGGTTCGTTTTGCCGGCGTCTTCTCCTTCACGTACTCGCCGCGACCGCTGACGGCGGCACTTCGGTGGGAGCACGATGTGACGCCGCAGGAGGCCTCCCAGCGCCTCCTGCGCCTCGAGGCGCTTCAGCAGGGCATTCAAAGGGAACTGAACCGCGCTCTGGAGGGCCAGACGCTCGAGGTACTCGTGGAGGGCCTCGACCGCAAACGGCGCAACAGCTCCGGCCGGTCGCGCTGTGGCCGCGTCGTGAACATCGCGGGAGAATCGAAACTCGCGCCTGGGACTCTCGTGGACGTTCGGATCGAACGGGGATTTCCGAATTCTCTGCTCGGAAGAAGACGGGAGAAGACTCAAGACAGGGACGAGGAAGAGATTTCGTTGAAAGGCACTTCCGGCGACCGATCTCCCGCCGAAGTTGCGTTTTCCTTCGGCGCGCAAAATCTACCCTAAACCATTCTAAAAAAATAAGTTAACGGCTGTCTAGACGCGCCATCTGCGGCGCTCGCCTTGCATTCGGCTCTCTCTCTACCTAGATTGAGTCTTAGGAGAATTCAATTTGGCCGTCAGGATGGACATCAAGGCTCTGATCGTGGATCCGATCGCAAACATGCCGGTCGTGATCCTTCGGGATGAAGAGGAAAAGAACTTCCTTCCGATTTGGGTCGGGATCTTCGAGGCCAACGCGATCGCGCTGCAGATGGAAGGCGTCACGACGCCGAGGCCGATGACCCACGATCTCTTGAAGAACCTCATCACGCAGATCGAGGGAGATGTCTTGCGCGTCGTCATCAACAACCTCAAGGAAAATACGTTCTACGCACAGATCCATCTCCGCGTCGCGAACCGCGAGGTGCTCGTCGACAGCCGCCCGTCCGACGCGATCGCGCTGGCGCTGCGGGTCGCCGCTCCGGTGTTCGTGGAGGAGTCGGTCCTGGAGAAGAGTCGCAGCGGGGAAGACACCTCGGACGCACAGAACTCCGAGCGTCTTCGAAAGTGGCTCGAGGAAGCCGACCCGGACACGCTCAGCAAGTACCGGATGTAGTTTTCGGGGTCCGGCACGATTTTCGTCCTTGATGCGCTCTCGAGCCCCCCGTATCATCCGCGACTCCATCAAATGATCATCACCGTTGCGAACCAGAAGGGCGGCGTCGGGAAGACCACGACGGCGATCAATCTCGCCGCTGCGCTAGCCCAGAAGGGCCTCCGCACACTCCTCGTCGACCTGGACCCGCAAGGCAATTCGACCATGTCCTTCCTCGACCGCAAGGATGTGGACAAGTCGATGTACGACGTCCTGACCGACCCGAACGTTTCGGTATTCGACATCATCAAACCCACGAAGCTGCCGAAACTCACCGTCGCTCCGGCTCGCATCTCGCTCGCAAAAGTCGAGTCCAAGCTCCTGGGAGAGATCGACGGCCACTTCAGGCTGAAGGACAAGTTTCAGGTCGTTCGGGAATCCGGGGAGTACGACGCCATCCTCATCGACACGCCGCCCACGCTCGGCATGATCACGGTGAATGCGCTCGTCGCCTCCACGCACATCCTGATTCCGATCCAGTCATCCTATTTCGCGCTGGAGGGAACGGACGACCTGCTCGAGACGATTGAGAAGATCAAGAGCCGTCCGAATCCGAATCTCCAGATCCTCGGCGTCGTGATCACGCTGCACGACAAGCGCACGACCTTGGGAAAGGACATTCAGGGCCAGATCGAAGGTGTCTTCAAAGGCAAGCTGTTCAAGACGACGATTTCGAAGTCGATACGCCTCGAGGAGTCGCCCGCGTACCGAGAATCCATCTTCACGTTCGCTCCGCGTTCGTCAGGCGCGCTCGAGTACTACAGCCTGACGGAGGAGATACTTTCCCGTGTCTAAGCGCCGTGGCCTTCCCGAAACCTCGCGTATGCGGCACGACTCGCACTTCGTCGACCAGCTCGTTCGCGCCGACGAACTTCCGGTCGGGCGCCGCATTCCAATTCACCTCATCGAAGCGAATCCGGATCAGCCCCGGAGTGTCATGGGAGACCTCTCGGAGCTCACGAAGTCCATCGTCGATAAGGGCGTTCTCGAGCCCATTCTGGTCCGCCCCCGCGGCGATGGGCGTTTCACGATTATTTCTGGAGAGCGTCGATTTCGAGCCTCCCTTGATGCGGGTCTCGCTGAAATACCGTGCATTGAAATGGACGTCCCGGATAACGAGCTTCTCGAAATCGCACTCATCGAGAATCTACAGCGCAAGGATCTCAGCCCATTCGAAGAAGCGGAGGGGTACCGGGCTCTTCAGGAGCGCCACGGATACACGCATGAGCAGGTCGCGGATGCGGTGGGGAAGTCGCGTGTCACGATCACCGAGGCGTTGTCCATCGCGCGACTGCCGGATCGTGTCCAGGCCGAATGTCGGCGCGCCGACATTGGCTCTCGATCCTTCCTCCTGGAGCTCGGACGCCTCAAGGACGAGGACCTAATGCTCGCTGCCGTGGCGGAAATGGCGGGCGGCGAAGGCTTCAGTCGCGACGCCCTTCGGGAGGCGAAGAAGGACGCCCGCCGAGGAACCGGAGCAGGCACAAAACTCGGTGGGCTCAAGAAGGCGTACTCGCTCGACTTCAGTCCGGCGAACAGGAACTACAAGGTCAGTCTCGTCCTCAAGGGGCGCATGCACAAGAAGGACGAGATCCTCGAAGCGATCAGGGATCTCGCACGCCGGATCGAGGCAGGAGACATCGACCTCGAGACGCAGGGCCGCTTCGTGAAAGTTAAAGCGAAGAAGAGAACTTCTTAGGAAGAGAATCCGGACTAGGACTTCTTAGAACAGGAGAAGAGGGGCTCCGCACGCGCGCTCGGTTGCGGCTAAATACTTACACTCCGGGGCGCGTGAACCCGCTTCGATCCTTTTATTGCTTCCCGAATGGGTCGCCTTATCTTTTCTGGTTGCCGGCACCAGTTATTTAACATAATAAATATTATCGGACATTGCGTTATGGCGTAAGAATCGGGATTACTCGGCTACGATCTGCCGTGCTCTCGCGCCTCAACCGATACGTCTTCCTGGAAGTAGCCGGTCCAACGTTCGTGGGCTTCCTGGCGTACACGGGGTTCATGGCCGTGCGCGGACTCGTGCAGTTCTCCGAGCTGCTCGTCCAGAGCGAACACCCGTTCGGCGAAGCCGGCCTCGTCGTGGCGCTCTCGCTGCCGCACATCGTGGTCCTCACACTGCCCGTCGCGTTCCTGCTCGGACTGCTCATCGGGATCGGCCGCCTCTCGGCCGACTCCGAGCTGACGGCCCTCCGAGCTTCAGGCGTCGATCTCGTGCTGCTCTACCGCCCGATCGGAGCGCTCGCCGCCGCAACCGCCGGCGTGACGCTGGTCCTGATGCTCGCGGTCGTCCCCGTCACGAACCACCTTCTTTTCGCCATGAAGCTCCGGCTTTCGAGCTTCGCCTTCGCCCAAAGAATCCAGCCCGGCGTATTCAGCCCGGAGATCGCCGGCCTCCGGGTCTATGCCGAAGGTGCATCCGCCGACCGGCGGGAGCTCACCGGGCTGATCATCTCGGACCGGTCCAACCCCGAAGGCGCCCAGCTGACCCTCGCCAGGCGCGGTTGGCTCGAGCTGGAGGAGGACCAGGGCCGATTGTGGCTCCGGATCGAAGACGCAGAGCGGCACCATCTCGCCGAGGACGGGCGCCGATACGACGTCACATCGTTCTCCCGGCAGCGCATGGTTCTGCAGGACAATGGGCCGACGCTGGGTGTCTCTGAGAAGCAGATCCGGGAGCAAACCCTCCGCGAACTACTGGAGCGGGCCTCTGCCCGGACGCGCCTTCCAGAGGACCGGAGACTCGCCCTGACCGAGGTCCACAAGAAGTTCGCGCTTCCCGCCGCTTGCCTCGTCTTCGGCCTGATCGGACTCCCCCTCGGAATCGTCAACCGTCGGGGGGGTCGCGCAGCCGGTTTCGCGGTGTCAATCGGAATCGTTCTCCTCTACTACGCGCTCCTCGCGATCGGAGAAGCGCGAGCCATCGAGGGCCGGATGTCGCCCGGCCTCGCGATGTGGCTGCCGAACGTCCTCCTGCTGGCGTTCGGCGCCTATGCCCTGGCCCGCGTGCGGCGCGACAAGGGCATTTTCGCGCTCCCGTTTCAGAAGAGGCCCCGATCCGCGGCGCCCGACGCCAGCGAGTCCCTTCCTGACGCCGCTGCCGCTCGCATAAAACGCCCCGCCGCGACAACGAGCCGCCGCGCTTCCCTGCCGGGCCTCCTGATCGACCGTTACATCGCGAGACGATTCCTGGGTGTCTTCGCCCTCGTCGTGGCCTCTATCGCGTCGCTCTACGTCCTGATCGACTACCTCGAGATTTCGGACGATATCGCGCGGCACCGGCCTCCGACGTCCCTGATCCTCCGCTACGTGCAGGCTTCGCTTTCGCCGATCATTCTGACCATCGTGCCGTTCGCGTTCCTGGTCGCGGCCCTCGTCACGATCGCGAGCCTCGTGCGCTCGGCTGAAACGACCGCGCTCCTCGCGAACGGCATTTCGCTTTACCGGACGACGGCGCCGATTGTCGTCCTCGCCATGATTGCCGGGAGTGTCCTCTTCGTCTTCGCCGAGCGCGTCGTCCCGACGGCCACGGCCGAGGCCGATCGGATCCGTTTCCTGCTGAAAGGGCAGACGCCGCCCGCAAGCAGCGTCGGCGGCGCCTGGTTTCGCGGCGACGCGGGACGCTTCTATGCCGCGGAGGCCTACGACCCGGCTTCTCGCATCGCCGCCGGCGTCGCGGTCCTCCAGATCGATCCTTCGACCTGGAAGCTCGTCTCCCGCCAGGACGCGGTTCGGGCGCGCCTTGCGCCTGGGAAAGGCCTGTTCGCAGAAGACGGCTGGATCCGCACGTTTACGCAGGGCAATGCCCTCGCCATACGGCGTGATGGCCCCTTCTTCATCGATGCCCCGGAGGCCGCGGCGGGTTTCGCCTCCGGCCAGGCCGACCCGCGCCAGATGACTTACCGCCAATTGACGCGCTTCATCGAGGTGCGGCGCCGGGCGGGTGCCAGTACGGCCACGCTCGCCACCGGGTTGCATCAGAAGACCGCGGTGGCGGCTTCCGCGCTTCTCTTGACGCTCGTCGGGCTCCCCTTCGCGTTCACGTACGGAAAGCGCGGCGCCGTCGCGGGCGTCGGCGTCGCGCTGTTTCTCGGCCTGACCTACCTGTTCCTGTCCGCGCTCTTCGTTTCGTTCGGAGAGCAGGGAGCGCTCCCTCCCCTCATCGCCGCCTGGGCCCCGAATGTGCTCTTCGGTCTCGGGGCGGCGTGGGGACTGCTGGGCGTAAGAACCTAGGTTCCCTCTTCCCAACCCGCCAGATATTTCTCCTGCTCCGGCGTGAGAATGTCGATCGCGACGCCCATCGACAGGAGCTTGAGGCGCGCGATCTCGGCGTCGATCGCCTGTGGGATCGAGTAGACCTTCTTCCCGAGAGTCGCGTGGTTCTTGACCATGTACTCGGCGCCGAGGGCCTGGTTCGCGAAGGACATGTCCATCACCGAAGCCGGGTGGCCTTCGGCGGCGGCGAGGTTGATGAGGCGGCCGTCCCCGAGGAGGAACACGATGCGCCCGTCCTTGAGGCGGAATTCCTCGACGAACTCGCGGATCACGCGGCGCGAGGCGGCGCGTTTCTCGAGCGACGGGATGTCGATCTCGACGTTGAAGTGCCCCGAGTTCGAGATGACGGCACCGGATTTCATCACGGCGAAGTGCTCGTCGGCGAGGACGCTCTTGTTGCCCGTCACGGTGACGAAGATGTCGCCGATCTTCGCGGCCTCGGACATCGGCATCACGCGGAAGCCGTCCATCGCGGCCTCGATGCCGCGCACCGGGTTGATCTCGGTGACGATCACGTTCGCGCCGAGCCCCTTGGCCCGCATCGCGACGCCCTTGCCGCACCAGCCGTAGCCGGCGACGACGACGTTCAGGCCCGCGACGAGGAGGTTCGTCGCGCGGATGATCCCGTCGATCGTGGATTGGCCCGTGCCGTAGCGGTTGTCGAAGAAGTGCTTCGTCTCGGCGTCGTTCACGGCGACGACGGGGAACTTCAGGACGCCTTCCTTCTCCATGGCCTTGAGGCGGATGACGCCGGTCGTCGTCTCCTCGGTCCCGCCGACGATCCCGTCGAGGAGGGACTTCTTCTCGGAGGCGGACAATCCCTTCGCCCACGCGGCGAGGGAGGGCTCGAGCTGGCCTTCCTTCCCGAGCGCCATGAAGAGGAGCGACGACACGAGGTCGGCGCCGTCGTCCATCGTGACGTTCGGGCGGTGCGCGAGCGCCGCCTGGATGTGCGCGTAGTAGGTCTTGTGGTCCTCGCCCTTGATCGCGAAAGTCGAGATCCCGAACTCGGCGACGAGGGCCGCCGCGACGTCGTCCTGCGTCGAGAGCGGGTTGGACCCGCAGAGCACGACGTCGGCGCCGCCGGCCTTGAGGGCGCGCATGAGATTCCCGGTCTCGCTCGTCACGTGGAGGCAGGCCGAGAGGCGAATGCCCTTCAGCGGCTTCTCCTTCTCGAAGCGCTCCCGGATGCGCGCGAGAACGGGCATCGAGCGGTCGGCCCACTCCATGCGCAGGCGGCCCTTCGCGGCGAGCGCGAGGTCCTTGACGTCGTGGGCGGGGAGGGTGGCGGTCGTCATGAGGGCTCCTTTTGTTCGCCGCGCGCGGTGCGCACGGCGTCGACGAGATACGTGGGCAGCAGCGTCTCCCCCGCTTCGGAGGGGACGCGATAGGGGGGAAGCGACGAAAAGCGCGGGTCGGCGAAGCCGCCGCGTTTCAGGGCCGCGCGAACGATCTCGCGCGGGAGCCCGAGGTGGTGTGAGCCCGTGGCCGCCCGGAGCGCGCGGACGCCATGCGGCTCCAGCTCGACGAGCACGACGTGCCCGCCCGGTTTCACGACACGGCCGAATTCCGCGAGGGCATCCGCGGGGCGAACGATGTGCCTCAACAGGTGAAACGCGAAGACGGCGTCGAGCGCACCCGTTTCGAACGGGAGCTTCTCGGCGCTCGCGCGCCGCACGGTCACGTTCGCGGCGCCCGCGCGCCGCAGTTTCTCGCGCGCGAGGCGCACCATCTGGTCGCTCGCGTCGACGGCTTCGACCGTCGCCGCGACGCCGGCGAGAGCCAGCGTGAGAAGCCCGGTTCCGCACCCGACGTCGGCGACGCGGAGCCCCCGCGGCAGGAGCCTGAGTAGCGCGATTTCCCGTACTCCCGCCGAGTAGAACGGCCCCTGCAGGCGATCCCAGTCGCCCGCGACGGCGTCGAAGCCGCCCTCGGGCAGCGAGACGACGCGCTCTTCGAGCACGTCCTTCAGGCGCTCGTCGTCGGCGTCAAATGCGGCGTCGGTGACGGCGGGCGCGACGGAGGTCCAGAGCTTCAGTCCGCCATCCGTGGCCGCATACCTCTCGGTGCCGTTCGCGCGGCGCGTCTCGACGAGACCCGCATGCCGGAGGACCGCAAGGTGGTTCGAGACCCGGGATTGCGAGGCGCCGAGAACCCGCTGGATCTCCCGCACCTGCAGTTCCTCGCGGGCGAGAAGCCGAACGGCCCGAAGTCGAAGCGGGTCCGCGAGAGCGGCGAGGGCGGGGGCGGCATCCAGCACCCGAAAAGCATATCACAGGATCATGCTTTCCTGATACCAAGCCCTCTTCCCTTCTAAGAAGTCTCCCTTTCGCCTCTGCCTACGCGGTCGCGGGAACCGCCGCCCTGAACGCCGCCGCGAGCGCCGGAGCCTTGTCGGTGCGTTCCCATGTGAACTCGGGAAGGTTGCGGCCGAAGTGTCCGTAGGCTGCCGTCTTGCGGAAGATGGGCCGCCTCAAATCGAGAGACTCGATGATCCCCTGCGGCGTGAGCTTGAAGTTATCCCGCACGACTTGCGCGAGCACATCCGGATCGACGTTCGAAGTTCCGAACGTCTCGACGAGGACCGACACCGGGTCGGCGACGCCGATCGCGTACGCGAGCTGAACCTCGACCTTGTCGGCGAGGCCGGCCGCCACGATGTTCTTCGCGATGTAGCGCGCCATGTAGGAAGCCGACCGGTCCACCTTCGTCGCGTCCTTGCCGGAAAATGCGCCGCCGCCGTGCCGCCCGTAGCCGCCGTAGGTGTCGACGATGATCTTCCGGCCCGTGAGGCCCGTATCGCCCTGAGGGCCGCCCGTGACGAAACGGCCCGTCGGGTTGATGTGGAATTTCGTCCTGTCGTCGAGAAGGGCCGCGGGAACGACCGGCCGGATGATCTCTTCGCGAATCGCCTCGCGGAGTTCGGGCGTCGGAACCGACTCGGCATGTTGCGTCGAAATCACGACGGCTTCCACGCGCACCGGCCGGTCTCCCTCGTACTCGACCGTCACCTGGCTCTTGCCGTCGGGGCGAAGCCACTCGAGCGACTTCGATTTGCGGGCGTCGGCGAGGCGCATCGTGAGCTTGTGCGCGAGCGTGATCGGGAGCGGCATGAGCTCCTCGGTCTCACGCACGGCCAGGCCGAACATGAGGCCCTGGTCGCCCGCCCCGCCCGTGTCGACGCCCATCGCGATGTCCGGTGACTGTTTGTCGATCGTCGAGATCACGGCGCACGTCTCGTAGTCGAACCCGTACTTCGCGCGCGTGTAGCCGACGTCTTTGATCGTCTCCCGCACGATGCCGGGGATATCGACGTACGTCTTCGTCGTGATCTCGCCCGCGATGAGCGCCAGCCCCGTCGTCACCAGCGTCTCGCACGCGACACGCCCCATCGGATCATCTTTCAGGATCGCGTCGAGGATGGCGTCCGAAATCTGGTCGGCGATCTTGTCCGGATGGCCTTCGGTCACGGATTCCGACGTGAAGAGACTGTGGCGCTTGCCCATGTTTCTACGCTCCAAAGCCGCAGTGCGGCGAGGCGTGAGTCTAGCAGGCGTCAGGGTCGAAAAATGAGGAGGCGCGTCGTGCCGTAACGGCGGCGATCGGCGGGCTCCAGACCCGACGGCCGGTAGACCTCGTCGTCACCCCGTTCGTGAAACAGCCATCCCCCGGGGCCGACGAGCGAGAGGAGAAGCTGAAGATCGGATTCGGAATCTTCCTTGAAAGGGGGATCGTGCAAGATCACGTCAAACGAGGCGTCCGGCGGCGCGACGGCGTGGCTCGCGGCCGGGACGACACCCCCCCGAACCGCGGTTCTTCCCTCTTGCCCCTTCGAAGAAAAACGGGCCACGGACATCTCTTCGACGCGGGCCCTGGTCCCCGCGCCCAGGGCCGCCACATTCCCCCTCAAAGAATTCGCGACCTTCCTGCCGGATTCGACGAACGTCGCGTGCGCCGCGCCCCTCGAGAGCGCTTCGAGGCCGTACGCGCCCGACCCCGCACACGCGTCGAGGACTCGCGCGCCCCGGATCGTGTCGCCGAGAATGTCGAACACGGCCTTGCGCGCGAGCTCGGTCGTCGGGCGGATGCCTTCGGGGACCTCGAGCTTCCGTCCGCGCCACACGCCTCCCGTCAGGCGGACCACGTTCAGCGCCTCATCGCCGGCGTCGCTTCCGGCGGGCGTTGCCCGGCCACGGAGGGATCCTCGAAGAGACGCGGCAGGTCGCCGCGGTACGCGAACATTCTCATCTTGGGGCTCCCCGGCGCCCCCCCGGCGGCGAGTTCCTCGAGCTCGAAATCGTGATCGAGGGCGTCGTCGTGCACGACGCGATACCAGACTCCGTCCGATCGCCGCCGGAGAAGCGAACCGGGCCTGAGACCTCCCGTGTCCCACTTCGTCTCGGCCAGATCCTGCTTGTCGAATCGGCTTCGAAGGTCCTCCAGCGCCCCCCGGGCCCTCCCGACGGCGAGGGGAAGCGAGGCGAAATCGTCGTACGTGTACACGCGGCTTCCGCCTCCGGGTACGGCGATCTCGAGCGTGATCCTCCGGCCGCCCGCGTCGCCGAGCACCGAACGACTCGGGTCGTCCACGTCCTTCGACCGCACGGTGAGCGCCTCGAGGCAGACCCCGCGGACCACCGCCACCTCCTCGATCGCCAGCGCCTTTCGATCGACGAGGCGCTCGTCCCGAAACCCCCGGACGTGCACGAGCGAGCCGTCGTCGAAGAGGGCGACGCGGTCCATGCCCAGACCCTGCCGCGACTCGAGAGCGGCAACGAGGCGCGGGTCGCGCTTCTCGGGCGTCGGGGTGACGGTCGGGAGCTGCGTGGTCGACGGGGCGGGCGCCGGGACGGGCGTCGGAACGGGCGACGCGGCAAGAAGGGCCAGGAGAAGAACATGGCCTCCCGTCATCGAGGCTCGACCCCCGCGGCACGCCTCAGGGCTTTCGAGAAGTTCAGCCGTGACGCGACAGCGGCGCGATCGGGCGGCGGCAGCGCCTCGAGCAGCCGGCGCCAGATTTCGTCCTGCTTCGGACGCGCATCCCCGGGAAGGGGCGCGGCGACAGATGCAGCAGCCGCCTCACCGCTGTTTTTCTTCTTAGAGGGTAAGAGGGGAAGTGCCCAGCCTGGAAGCAAGTCGCCAAAGAGTTCAAGCTCCGCCGCGAGCCCGAGCGACCGGTCCCAATCACCTTCTAAGAAAATGTCCTCTATTCCCCTCCTCATCCGATCGCCCGAAAGAGCCTGAAACGCCTGTGCACGTCTCGCCGCCTTAAGTGCCTTCTCGAATTCTTCGTCCCAGCTGAACTCCAGCCGCACCGCATATTTCACCGCCCGGTACGCGCGTGTCGGGTCGTCCACGAGCGACTTCGGATGGAGCAGACGGATCTTCCTTTTCTCGAGGTCGCTCTTTCCCCCGAAGGGATCGAGGACGCGCCCGAGGAGGCCGCGGCGTCCGATCCGACGCGCCATCGCGTGAATCGTGAAGTCCCGGCGTCCGAGGTCGTCGTCGATCGTGGCCGTGCCCGTCACGACGGGCAGGCTGCCCGGCGCCGGATATTCCTCGCGGCGGGTCGCGGCGAGATCCAGACGGAGGCCGCCGGGCGTCCGGAGCGTCGCAGTTCCGAAACGGGCGTGCGTCTTTTCGAGCGTCCAACCGGAGAGGGCGCCGAGGCGTGACGCGAGCTCCAGCGCGTTCGCCGCGGCCGCCTCGACCGCCAGATCCACGTCGCGGAGCGGCCTCGCGAGGAGCAGGTCGCGCAGAGCCCCTCCGACGAGCCACAGGCCCACCTCGCGCCGTTCCGCGACTTCGCCCGCGCGCGAAAGCTGCGCGCGGACTTCCTCGGCATCGAATCCAGGAGCGGCCGCGCCGCCTTCGCTCACGCGCCGTGCTCGCTCACGGAGACGCCGGGTAGGAGTATCGAACGGACCTCGGCCCGAGCAATTTCTCGAGGTCCGCCGTGAAGTCGGGCGTGGGCCGCACCCACAGCCGCGGGTCGATCTTCTGGAGGGCCGCGAACTGACCCGGCCTGCGCATCTCGAGAGAGACGGGCATCGACCCGGGATACCTCCTCAGAATCTCCTTCATTCCCGATTCGTCGAAGGTATCGAAGTTCGACGGTGCGATGACGACCTCCCGCGCCGCGAGCTCTCGCATGCCGTCGAGCGGCTGGATCTCCCGGGCGATGACCTCGATCGGCATGCCGGCGGTTTCGCCTTCGGACGCGTCGTGCGTTCCCCCGCCCGGCGACATCGAAAGGCGCACGGTTCCCGACACGAGCACGGCCTTGCCCGGCGCGAGCCACGACCCCACCCGCTCGAGAAGGCTCGCGAATACCGTGACGGGCACGGATCCGGTCAGGTCCTCGACGACGGCCTTCGCCATCATCTTTCCTTCGTTCTGCCCCTTCTTGATCTGGTTCTTCTTGATCGCGCCGACGAGGCCCACGAGCTTCACTTGCGCGTCGAGACGATCGCGCAGCGTCTCGCACGTCACGTCGCCGAACATCCGGATCTCGTCTTCGAAGCGCGCGAGCGGGTGGCCGGTGATGTAGAAGCCGAGCGTCTCCTTCTCGTAGCGGATCTTCTCGTCGACGCTCCACTCCGGCTCGTCGGGAAAATCGTCGTTGAACTGCGTCTCCTCCGGGACCTCAAAGAGGAGGCTCTGGCTCGACGCCGCGGCCTCGCGAGCCGCCGCCGCGACATCGACGGCGTGGTCGAGCCCGCCGAGGAACGCCGCGCGGCTCTTTCCCAGAGAGTCGAAGCAGCCGGACTTGATGAGAGCCTCGATGACCCTCTTGTTGTTCAGGCGAAGATCGACGCGCGAGCAGAAGTCCGTGAGCGACTTGAACGGCCCGTCACCGGCGCGCGCCGCGAGAACGGACGCGACGGCGCCTTCACCGACCCCCTTGACGGCCCCGAGCCCGAAGCGGATGGCGGGCCCGTCCGGCGCGAACGAGAGATCCGAGGCATTCACGTCGGGCGGCAGCACGGGGATCTTCATCTCCCGGCAGGTGTTCACGTACTTCACGACGTCGTCCGAGCTCCCCGAGCTTGCCGTGAGCGTGGCCGCGAGGAACTCGACCGGGTAATGCACCTTCATCCAGGCGGTGCGATAGGCGAGAAGCGCGTAGACGACCGAGTGCGACTTGTTGAAACCGTACCGGCCGAACGGCAGGATGAGGGCCCAGAGCTCCTCGGCCTTCTTCTTCGACGTCCCGTTCGCGACGGACTTCTTGATGAACTTGTCGCCCTCGGCCTTGAGAAGCGCCTCGTCCTTCTTGCCGATCGCCTTCCGGAGCTTGTCCGCTTCGCCCGGCGTGTAGCCCGCCACGACCCGCGCCGCGAGCATGACCTGCTCCTGGTAGACGAGGACGCCGTGCGTCTCCTTGAGGATCGGCTCGAGCTGGGGCAGCGGATACTCGAACTTCGTCCCGCGGCGACGCTGGATGTAGACCTCGACCGTCCCCGCGTCGAGCGCGCCCGGCCGATAGAGGGCGTTGAGGGCAGCCAGGTCGTCGAAGACCTCAGGCTTCACGCGGCGGAGGAGGTCGCGCATCCCGGACGACTCGAACTGGAAGACGCCGTCGGTCCGCCCGTCCGCGAAGAGCCGGTAGACCTCGGGATCGTCTAGCGGAATCGCGTCCACGTCCGGACGCTTCCCGTCCTTCTTCTCCACGAAGCGCAGCGCATCGTCGAGGATCGTCAGAGTGATGAGCCCGAGGAAGTCCATCTTCAGGAGACCCATGCGGTCGACGGACTTCATCTCGAACTGCGTCGTGATCTCGTCGTTGCTGTTCCGGTAGAGCGGGAGATACTCGACGAGCGGCCGCGGCGCGATGAGAACGCCGGCTGCGTGGACGCCCGCGTGGCGCGAGACTCCCTCGAGGCGCTCTCCAAGGTCGAAGAGCCGCCGGTAGGTCTCGTTGTCGCGAAGGGCGTCGGCCAGCTCCTTCACGTCGCGGCGCGCCTCGGCGAGCAGCGTGGGTTTTCCGGGGTTCGCGGGGATGAGCGAGCAGAGGCGGTTGATCTCGGCCAGAGGAACGTCGAGGACGCGCCCCACGTCGCGGATGACGGCCCGCGCCTTCATGGAATTGAACGTGATGATCTGGCCGACGTTCTCCCGCCCGTATTTCGTGCGCACGTACTCGATGACCTCGCCGCGGCGGCGCTCGCACAAGTCGACGTCGATGTCCGGCATCGAGATGCGGTCCGGGTTCAGGAAGCGCTCGAAGAGCAGGTCGTAGACGAGGGGATCGACGTCCGTGATCGCGAGGGCGTACGCGACGAGCGAACCAGCCGCGCTCCCCCGCCCGGGACCCACCGGGATCTTCTGGTCCTTCGCGTACTTGATGAAGTCCCACACGATGAGGAAATAGCTCGACAGCCCCATCTTCCGGATGACGGACAGCTCCCACGTGAGGCGCTCGTCGTACTCGGTGCGCGGCTTCTTCGCGGTGCCGTTCTCGAATGCCGCCCGCTGCGGCTCGAGGCGGCGCTCGAGGCCCTCCTTCGCGAGATCCTCGAGGTACGCCTCGGGGGTCCGGTCGCCGCCGGGAACGGGAAACGCGGGGATCTTGAGGCCCGTATCCAGGATGACGCTCGGCGTGACGCGCTCGGCGATCGCGGCCGTGTTCTTCACCGCCTCGAGCGTGTACGGCCGGAACACGTCGCTCATCTCCTCGGGGTTCTTCACGTAGAACTCCGAGTTGTAGAACTTCATCCGCTTGGTGTCCGTGAGCGTCTTGCCCGTGCCGATGCACAGGAGGACGTCCTGCGCCGCCGCGTCGTCACGGGTGAGGTAGTGCGAGTCGTTCGTCGCGACGGGCGGGATGCCGGTCTCCTGCGAGAGGCGCAGGAGGTCGGGCAGGATCTGCCGCTGCTCGGGCAGGCCGTGATCCATGATCTCGATGAAGTAGCGGTCCTTCCCGAAGAGGTCGCGGTACTTCAGGGCCGTCTTCTTCGCGCCTTCGTAGTCGCCCATCCGGAGACGCTTCGAGACCTCGGAGTTCAGGCAGCCGGACAGCGCGATGATTCCTTCGTGGTACTTCTCGAGAAGCTCCCAGTCCATCCGGGGCTTGTAGTAGAAGCCGGACAGGAACGCCTCCGACACGAGCCGCGCGAGATTCCGATAGCCGTCGGGAGTCTCGACGAGGAGCGTCAGATGGTAGTTACTCCCTTCGCCGTCGAGCGTCTTTACGTTCTCGCGGTCGAAGCGCGAGCCGGGCGCGATGTATGCCTCCACTCCGAGGATGGGCTTGATTCCCGCCTCGAGCGCGGAGGTCTGGAGCTCGTACGCTCCGAACATGTTCCCGTGATCAGTCACCGCGACCGCGTCCATGCCCGACGACTTGACCTGCCTGATCAGATCCTTGAGCCGGCTCGCGCCGTCGAGGAGGGAGTACTGGGTGTGAAGGTGGAGGTGAACGAAGTCGCCGGACATGCCGGTGCCGATTGTAATGCCTCATAATTCGGGGTTTCCGATGCGCTTCCTGCCTCTCGTCCTCAAGAACCTCTTCCGCAAGAAGACGCGTACGCTTCTGACGGTCGGTTCGGTCCTGTTCCCCGTCTTCCTCGTCGCCTTCATGGCGACTTTCCTGAGGACGTTGAACCTCCCCGACCCCGCGAAGGAGCGCGGTCTCTACCGTCTCGTGACGCGGCACAAGGTGGGACTCACGACGCCGCTCCCGTATGCAATCCTCGCGAAACTCGCTCCGCTCGATGGCGTCCGCGCGATCACGCCCATCGACCGCTTCGGCGGCCTCTACCGCGACGCGAGCGCCGGGAACGTCTTTCCGCGGTTCGCGGTCGATGCGACGACGTTCCTCGACGTCTTCGACGACGCGACGATCGTGAAGGGGTCGGCGGAAGACTGGAAGAAGGACCGGGCGGGCGGCCTCGTCGGCATCGCCCTCGTGAAGAAGTACGGCTGGAAGATCGGCGACCGCGTCACGATCACGGGGACGCTCTATCCCGTCGACCTCACGTTCACGGTCCAGGCCGTCTACAGCCTTCCGTACGAGAACTCGGCGAGCATCTTCTTCCACCGCGCGTACCTCGAGGAGGCGTACCCGCCGTTCCGCGGAAACGTCTCGACCGTGTGGACCCGCTGCACGGACGCCGCGTGCGCCGAGCGCCTTCCGCGCAAGATAGACGCCTTCTTCGAGAATTCGCCCGCCCCCACGAAAACGGAGAGCGAGAACGCCTTCACGATGGGCTTCGTCTCGCTCCTCGGGAACGTCCAGCTTCTCCTGACCTCGATGGGCGCGATCATCATCGGCGTCGTCGTCCTGGTCGCGGCGAACACGATGGCCCTCGCCGTGCGTGAGCGCGTCGTAGAGGTCGCGGTCCTCCGGACACTCGGCTTCTCGCGCAGCCGGATCGTCGGCCTCATCGTGAGCGAGAGCCTCGCTCTCGCATGCGTTGGAGGCGGTTTCGGCTTCCTCCTGTTCGTCGCGGCGTTCTCCCGTCTCAAGGGCGCGCTCATGGAGACGCGAATGTCGCCTTTCGCGGCGGGGATGAAGATCTTTCCCGAGGTCGTCGCACTCGCGGCCGGCGTCGCTCTCGCCGTCGGCCTTTTCGCGGCGATCGTCCCGGCCGTGAGAGCCGCGCGACGGCCGATCGTGGACGGCCTGCGCGCGGCCTGACCCGGCGGGCGCGTCGAGCTCTAGACCCAGCGGCGCGTGCGCGCCTTGTACGCCCCGTACTTCTCCCCGAACTTACGATCGAGGTAGGCCTCCTCCCGGTCGACGACGAGGCGGCGGAGCGCAAGCCACACCGGCGGGAGGACTGCAAGAAGCCAGGGCGTGTTCGCGACGAGCGCGAACCCCGCCATGCCGATCGAGAGCCCCACGTACATCGGGTTGCGCGAGAACCGGTAGGGCCCCCGGGTCACGAGGGCGTTCACCGGGTGGTTCGGATGCGGCGTCGTCCGCGCCCGCAGGAACGTCACGAGCGCCCATCCTCCGAACGCGAGGCCGAAGAGGGAAAGCGCCCCGCCCGCGAAACAGGCTTGCCGCTCGAGGAGCGGTGGGACGAGGCGTACCGGGACGAGCCACCTCAGGAGAAAACCCACTCCGAGTCCAAGTCCGAAGAGGATCGGGGGAATCACCGGGACATTTGCGTGGTCTTCGGTTTGCGCGGCTAACATTCGCGTCGAAGGATACCGGGGCTCAGCGCACGTCGCCGTACCAGTAGCGGTCGAGGAAACGGGACCCCTTCTGGCCGCGGCGCAGCACCTCGAGCGCGACCGCCGGAGCCAGGCGGAAGTAGTGCCAGTCGCCGAAGGCGTCGAACTTCCGGACGGACGCGATCGCCTTGGCGCTTCGCAGCCGCGTCAGGCGTTGGCCCCGGGGCCGGCCGAGGCGATCGAGCGCGAAGAGGAGCGCCACGTCTTCGGCGACGAGCAGACTCTCGTCGTAGCCTCCCATCGCCTCGAAGTCGGCTCTCAGGCAAAACGTCGGGCCCGTGTCCATGCGCATGAGCCACACCATCGGCATGAGGGCGGCGTAGGTCACGGCGAGGCCGGCCGACATTCGCTCCAGCCGGACTCCCGTCGCGCCGCCGACGACGCGGCCCGTCGCGAGCGCGGCGTCGATCGCGTCGAACGTCCCGGGGTGCATGCGAATGTCGGCGTCCACGAAGACGAGGACCTCGCCGCGAGCCTCGCGCGCTCCCCCGTTGCGGACGGCCCCGATCACGCGCTTCTCGACGCTCACGACCCGTGCGCCCCTCGCCCGCGCGACCTCGACCGTGCGATCGATCGAGACGTTGTCCGCGACGATCACTTCGACCCGCTCCGCGCCCCCGCGGTAGGCCCGGCGTGCCGCCTCGACCGTGTCGAGCAGTCGCGGCAGGACTTTCTCTTCGTTCCGGGCCGGGACGACGACCGAGAACCTCACCTCCATTCGAGTGTGCCGAATGCCATGGCAATTCAGAATAGCAGTCGAGGAGCTACACGACTCGATCGCCGCCCGAGGAGACCTCAGGTCGTCTATGCCGCGCCCGGCGATCCGGGATTCTGCGGCGGCGCCTCTCTCTTCTCGTCGAGAAGGTGCCGGATCGCGAGGACGGGGTGACGCAGGAGCATGCGAGGGCCCGCGAAACGCATGACCTCGTGCATCTGCTCGCGCTTGTCCCTCGTGTAGCAATGGATCGGGCACTTCTTGCAGGTTGGCTTCTCTTCGCCGTACGGGCACTTGAGGAGGCGGTAGCTCGCGTATTCGAACAGACCCGCGCAACCCAGGCAGAGCTCCCGGTAGCGCGCGCGAACGTGGAGGGGATGCGCTTCACACCAGATCTGGAGCATCGCCTCGATCGTGCGCTGCTCGCGGCGGAGGCGCGGGGTCGTGAGGAGGACGTCCCGGTATTCCTTCGGAACGGCGCTCACGGGAGCTTCAGGCCCCGGTCGAGGTGCTCCATGAGAATCTCCGGCCCCTCGAGGCCCACGCTCATGCGAATGAGACCGGGCGTGATGCCGCGAGCGAGGCGGTCGGCCTCGGGGACGACCGCGTGCGTCATCGTGGCAGGTTGCTCGACGTACGTGATGGCCCCGCCGAGACTGACGGCCAGCTCCATCGGGACGTCCTTGCGCGCGAGGTAATTCATCAGCTTCTCGCCCGCGGCCGCTCCGCCTTTCACTTCGAACGAGATGAGAGACCCGCCGTCGCGCATCTGCTTTTTCACGATCTGCCGCTGCGGGAAGTCTTCGAAGCCCGGATAGATGACGCGCGCGACCCTCGGATGTTTGCTCAGGAACGCCGCGATCGTCGCCGCACTCTCGCTCTGCTCCTTCTGGCGGACGGCGAGGGACTGGACCGTCATCGAGTTCAACCACGAGTCGAAGGGCGACGGCGTCGCGCCCAGGTCCTTGTACCAGGGGAACAGGTCCGCCTTGAGAAAGCGGAACGGCCCGAGGAGAGCGCCGCCGACGGACGTCGAGTGCCCGTTGATGAACTTCGTGAGCGAGTGGACGACGAAGTCTGCTCCGAGTCGGAACGGCTGCTGGAGGTACGGCGAGCAAAACGTGTTGTCGACGACGAGCGGAATTCCGCGCGCCTCGGTGAGGCGCGAGATGGCCTCGATGTCGCAGATACGAAGTGTGGGGTTCTCGGGCGACTCGAGAAACACCGCCGCGACGTTCGGGTGCCTCTCGAGGTGCCGCGCGACGTCGTTCACGTCCCCCGTGTCGCAGAAGACGGCGTCGACGCCGTATTTCGACATGTTGCGGAGCAGGCTGTCGGTGCACCCGTAGATGTTTCCCGCAAGGACGGCGTCGCCGGCCCTGAGAAGCGAGAGGAGGAGCGTCGAGATCGCGCCCATGCCCGACCCGAAGATGAGGCAGCCGATCGTCGGCTCCTTCTCGTCGGCCGCGAGCGCCTTGTCGATGACGTGCTGGGCCTCGAGACGGAACAGGACGCGCTCGAGATACTCGGAAGTGGGGTTGCCGAGGCGCGTGTAGATGCGCGCGTAGGGCCGCTCGCCTCCCTTGGACATGCCGAGAAAACGATCGGCGCCGTCTTTCACGTTGTGGAACGGGAACGTCGAGCGCTGGTGGATCGGCGGCAGCCCGGTGCCCGCCGCGATCGCGCGAAAGACGCCCTCGTCCATCTGATGGACATCGTCGCGCACCCAGCGGGTCTTTCGGTCGACCCACCAGTCCCAGAACGAGAAGCGCGCGGCACCGTGGAGGGCAAGGGTTGACGTCGCGGTACTCATACGGTCGAATTTAGGCGTTTTTCGCCCGCCGTGCACTGATGCGGGTGGCGGATGGGCCGCTCCCCAAACCGGACGGGAGGAACAAGCGTAAGGAACGCATGACGCAGATGCGTTTCGCCCCGATCCTCCTCCTGCTTCTCGGGGCATCGGGAGACTCCATGGCCGTCGAAGAACCGAAATACCGCGTCGAGAAGGACTACGGGACGTTCGAGGTTCGCGTATACCGGCCCGTGATCGTCGCGGAAACCGACGTGACCGGCGCCTTCGGCGAAGGGACGAACGAGGGATTCCGCCGTCTCGCGGGCTACATCTTCGGCGCCAACGACGGCGGCCGGAAGATCGCGATGACCGCGCCCGTCGGAGCCGAGCCGGCGAAGGGAGCGAAGATCGCCATGACGGCGCCCGTCGGCACGGAGAAGGGAACGAACGGCTGGATCGTGAGCTTCACGATGCCATCTTCCTTCACGATGAGAACGCTGCCGGTTCCGGACGACGCACGCGTGCGGCTGCGCGAGGTTCCCGCGCGTCGCGTCGCGGCCGTGCGATTCTCGGGAACGTGGGGGGCCGAGAAGTTCGAGGCCGCCGCGCGCACCCTCGCCGCGGGGGCGAGGGACGCGGGCCTCGCCCCCGCGGACGGACCGCCCGTCTTCGCCCGTTATGACCCGCCGTGGACACCCTGGTTCCTTCGGCGAAACGAGGTCCTGATGGCTCTCGAGGGGCGCTGACGCCCTTACCGCGCCCGCCGACGCATTCCCGGCGTCAGCGAACGGTCATCACCGGGCAGGGCGCGATCGCGATCACCTGGCTCGCGATGCTTCCGATCACGAGCTTCTTCAAGCCGGTGCGGCCGTGTGTGCCGAGGATGACCAGAGACGCGCCGCTTTTCTCGGCCAGGTCGGCGAGCCGCTTCGCCGCATGGCCCGCGAGGATCTCGCCGCGAACGCGCACGCCCTCGGCCCGGACTTGGGCGAGAACCGGCTCGAGCTGCTTCTCGACGTCCTTGCGGATCGTGCCCTCGAGGTCGGCGGCGATGACGTCGTCCGCGATGCCCGAATGGCCCATGGAGGCGGGGGGCTCGTAGACGTGGGCCACGATGAGCTCCGCGCCTTCCTTACGCGCCATCTCGACGGCCTTCAGGAGCGCGGGGCCGGAGGCAGCTGAAAAATCCGTGGCGAAGACGATGGGGTTGAGGGCGACCGCCTTGGCGGCCGGGGTTCCGGGCTGGACGATCTGGAGCGTTGCCATGGGACGCCTCCTTCTGAGCCTCTAAGGGTCTGATAGGTCCCACGTGCATAACCCGGCCATGAAGCAGATGAATCACAACAGGGCTCGGCCGTGTGCGCCGAGTCGTAGACTAGCGGTTGCCGTGAAGCCAGGCCCCTATCGCTCGATCCCGGATCTTTTTCTTGCCCGCGTCAGCGCGACTCCGGAAGCGCCCGCGTTCCTCTACCCCGAAGAAGGTATCTGGAAGAGCCTGTCGTGGCGCGAAACCGCCTCGCGCGTGCGCGAGCTCGCGTGCGGACTCCTGTCCCTCGGTCTCTCGGCTGGCGATCGCGTGGCCATCGTCTCGTCCACGCGCCTCGAGTGGATCCTCGCCGATCTCGCCATCGCCTGCGCGGGCGGCGTGACGGCCACCGTCTACCCGGTCTCGACCGAGGAAGACACCTCCTTCATCCTGACCGATTCTCGGGCCGCGATCGTCTTCGCCGAGGACGCCGCCCAGGCCCGGCGAATCGTGAGCCGCCGCGACGCGCTCCCCCGCCTCCGCCAGCTCGTTCTGTTTGATGCGTCGGCGGGCCTTCCGGGCGACACGATGTCCCTCCTCGACCTCGCGGCTCTCGGCCGCGCGTGGGACGCGGCGCGTCCGGGCGGCTTCGACGCGGCGGCCGGGGCAGCCGGACCGTCCGATCTCGCGACGCTCATCTACACCTCCGGCACCACCGGCCGCCCCAAGGGAGTCGAGCTGCCGCACGACTGCTGGCTCTTCGAAATCGAGTCGATCGGCAAGCTGAATCTCCTCGGCCCGTCCGACCTTCAGTTCCTCTGGCTCCCGCTCGCGCACGTCTTCGGCAAGGTGTGCGTGACCCTCGGGATCGGCTTCGGATTCCCGACGGCCGTCGACGGACGCGTGGACCGCATCGCGGCTAACCTCGCGTCCGTCCGGCCCACGTTCGTCTGCGTCGTGCCGCGCATCTTCGAAAGGGTGCACGGGAAGATCCTCGAGCAGGCGCTCGCGGGCGGGAAGGCGAAGGCCGCGATCTTCCGGTGGGCGCTGCGGATCGGCACCGAAGTCGCACGGCGTCGAAGCGACGGCCGTGGCGTCGGGGTCTTCCTCGAAGCAAGGCGGCGGGTCGCGGACGCCCTCGTCTTCGAGAAGGTACGCCGGCGTTTCGGCGGACGCCTCCGCTTCTTCATCTGCGGCAGCGTCGCCCTGGCGCGCGAGCTCACCGAGTTCTTCGCGGCGTTCGGCGTCACGATCCTCGAGGGCTACGGCCTCTCGGAGTCGACGGCGATGACGGTCTCAAACCTTCCGGATCGAAACCGCTGGGGCACCGTCGGCCTCCCGATTCCCGGCATCGAGGTCTCGTTCGCGGGGGACGGGGAAATCCTTCTCCGCGGACGAGGGATCATGCGCGGCTATTTCGGCCTCCCCGAGGAAACGGCCCGCGTGATCGACCCGGACGGCTGGCTCCATACGGGCGACATCGGCGCCCTCGACGCCGCGGGTCATCTCACGATCACCGACCGCAAGAAGGACCTCATCAAGACCTCGGGAGGGAAGTTCGTCGCGCCGCAGCACGTCGAAGGAAAGCTGAAGCTCGACATGCCGCTCATCGCGCAGGCGCTCCTGCACGGCGAAGGACGCCGATTCTGCATCGCGCTCATCAGCCTGTCCGAGGAGGAGCTTCTCGGGTGGGCGCGCGCCGAGGGGATACAGGGCCTGTCGTACGCGGAACTCGTGCGCGATGCGCGGGTCGTCGAGATCATCCACCGGCACGTCGAGCACGTGAACGCGCACCTGGCGCGTTACGAGGCAATCCGGCGGTGGGCGATCCTGCCCGCGGAGCTGAAGATCGAAACGGGCGAGTTGACGCCCAGCCTGAAGGTCCGCCGGCGGGTCGTCGAGCAGCGCTACCGTGACGTGCTGGAAGGCCTGTATGCCGAAGTCCCCGCGGGCATTCAGGCGGATTCTCCCGAAGCCGTCACGGATTCGCGATCGCCCTGAGGATGTTGACGACCATCCCCGGCAGGCGACCCGGTTCGCTCTCGAGAGAGGACAGGAGGTTTCCCATCGTCGTGGCGCCATCCAGCTCCGCCCACCGGGAGACTTCCTTGGCGCTGGGACTGAGGTAGGCCATGTTCCAGGACCCGAATGCGCGCTCGTCGGTCTCTTCCTCGTGGAACACCTTGATTCCGCGGTGTCTCGGGTCGCGCTCGATCCTCTCCATGAGGTCGAGGACGTCGTCCTTCTCCCCCTCGAGGATCTGAAGGAACGCGCCGTCGACGAAGATGAGCACGCCGGTGATGCCCCGCGACCGATTGCGGATCCGGGACTCCGCGAGCATTCCCTCGAGGTCCGGAGCGGCCAGGTCCGGCGCCGCCTCGGAGGAGTAGATCAGCCGAAAGGGCATGGAGGGCCTCCTGTGAGTGCGAGTCTAGAGCCCCGGGCCTCCCGTTCGTTCAGGTTCTCGCGGCCGCGCCGATCAGCCTCGCCCGGGTGAAGGGAATCAGCCCTCCCGCGTCGATGATCGCCTGCCGCGCCAGTGGAAGTGGCGTGATGTCGAATGCCGTGCGCTTCGTGCGATTCTCGACACACCCGCCGTCGAACAGAATCTCGTCCCCCTCGTCCGCCGCGAAGCCCGGCGCCACGACCACCTTGAGCCCGAGGTTGATCGCGTTCTGCAGGAAGATGCGCGCGAAGCTCTTCGCAACCACAACGACGCCGAGCCCCTTGAGGCACGACGCGGCCTGCTCGCGAGAGGAGCCGCAGCCGAAGTTGCTCCCCGCCGCGATGACCGCGCCCGGCGGGATGGACTTCGCCTTCACGGCCGCCTGGAAGCCGGCGTGGTCCGCGAACGCGAACGCGGGGGTCTCCGACGGAAGGACGGTCGCCATGTAGCGGCCCGGATAGACGAGGTCCGTCGAGACGTCGTCACCCAGGCTCAGGATGACGCGGATCATCTCGATGTTTTTGACACGGGTCTTGTCGGCCTTTCTGACGCGGGCCATCTCAGCGCTCCTTCCGCGGGTCGGTGATGACGCCGGTGAGGGCGGACGCCGCCGCGACGGCGGGCGACGCGAGGTAGACGTCGGCACCCGGGTTTCCCATCCGTCCCTTGAAATTCCGGTTCGTCGTCGAGATCGCCGTTTCGCCGTCGCCGAGAGCGCCCTCGTGGATTCCGAGGCAGGGGCCGCAGCCCGAGTTCATGACGACGGCGCCGGCGGCCATGAAGTCTCCGAGGTAGCCGAGACGCATCGCCTCGGCGTAAATCTTCGCGGACGCCGGGAAGACGAGCATGCGCGTTCCGGCCGCCACGTGCCGGCCCCTCACGATGCGCGCAGCATCGGCGAGGTCGTCGAGCCGCCCGTTCGTGCACGACCCGAGGACGACCTGATGGACGGGGATTCCCTCGACCGCCGAGACGGGCTTGACGTTGTCGACCGTGTGCGGGCATGCAATGAGGGGCTCGAGCTCCGAGATGTCGACGGAGATCGACCGCTCGAAAGACGCGTCGGCGTCGCTCGTCACGAGGTCGAGCGGATCGGTCACTCCCGCCTCCTCGCGAAGGTACCGCACCGTCTCCGCGTCGGCCGGAACGATGCCCGACGTCGCGCCCGCCTCGACGGCCATGTTGCAGAGGACGAGGCGGCCCGACGTCGAGAGCCGCGCGATCGCGTCACCGGCAAACTCGAGGACCCGAAAGTTCCCGCCCTGCGCCGTGAGGAGGCCGATGAGGTGGAGGATGAGGTCCTTCGGGCCCACGAAGTCCGCAAAGCGTCCCGAGACCTCGATGCGGATCGTCGCGGGGACCTCGATATTCACGGCGGCACCGAGCGTCCAGGCGCTCGCCATCTCCGTGGCGCCTATCCCGAACGCGAACGCGCCCAGCGCGCCGTGGGTCGTCGTGTGGGAGTCGGTCCCAACGACGACCATGCCAGGCCGCACGTAGCCGCGCTCCGGGAGAATCTGGTGGCAGATGCCGCCCGTGTCGCCGCGGATGTCGTGGAATTTCTCGATTCCGTGCTCGGTGACGAAGGCGCGGACTCTCTTCTGGTTCGTGGCGGTCTTCGCCGACTCGGCCGGGACGCGGTGGTCGAAGATGATCGCAATGCGAGATGGGTCCCACGGCTTCGCCGCGATTCCCGTCCCTTCGTGGATGTCTTCGAACTGGTTGATGACGAGGGCGGCATTCTCGTGCGACATCGCGAGATCGACGCGCGGCTCGACGACGTCACCGGCGCGCACGAACCCCCGGCCCGACGCGCGCCCGAGGATCTTCTCGACGACGGTGGAGCCTCCGTTGCCTTTCTTCTTCATGGTCCTTCCCTTCAATCTCGCGGGAGGGCGCGGGTGACCGCCTCGGCCATCTCACGGCACGTAGAGGTGCCTCCCATGTCGTACGTGCGGACCCTTCCCTCGCGGATGACGCCGGCGACGGCCTCTTCCACGGCGCGGCCCTTCGCGCCTTCCCCCAGCCAGTCGAGCATCATCCTCGCGGCGAGGATCGTCGCGATCGGGTTGACCTTGTTCTGTCCCGTGTACTTCGGCGCCGAGCCGTGGGACGGCTCGAACACGCCGAGCTTCACGCCGATGTTCCCCGAGCAGCCGAACCCGAGGCCGCCGACCATCTGCGCGCAGAGGTCGGAGATGATGTCTCCGTAGAGGTTCGGAGCGACGAGGACGTCGTAATTCGCGGGGTTCTTCAGGAGCCACATGCAGATCGCGTCGACGTTCGCTTCGTCGACCTGGATCCCGGGATACTCCGCCGCGACCTTCCGGGCCTCCTCGAGGAAGATGCCGTCCGACGCGCGGACGACGTTCGCCTTGTGGACGATCGTGACTTTCTTGCGGTTGTTCGTTCGTGCGAACTCGAACGCTGCACGGGCGATTCGCTCGGAGCCCTTGCGCGTGTTGATCTTGCACGAGATTGCGTATTCGTCCCCTCGGAGGCCCTTGAATGGCGCGAAGGCCGGCGACAGATTCGCGAGCGTCCCGGAGAGCTCCGGGGGCACCGGCGAGAACTCGACGCCCGCGTACAGATCCTCGGTGTTCTCGCGGAACACGACGAGATCGAGGCCTTCCTTGAAGTTGAGCGGGTTGCTCGGGTAGGCCTTGCACGGCCTCAGGCAGACGTACAGATCGAAGAGCTGCCTCATCCGCACGATCGGCGAGCGATAGACGAGACCCTTGTCCCGAAGCGCTGGGGCCAGTTCGTCGAGGGCGGCTTTCGATGGTTTGGACGTGATCGCGCCGAACATCGCGGCATTAACGTTCTTCAGGAGCTCGATCGTCCGGGCCGGGAAGGCATCACCTTCGGCGCACCAGAAATCCCACCCGATGTCGCCGTGGGGGTACTCGGCGTCGAGGCCCACCGCGTCGAGGACGAGCCGCGTCGCGTCCATGACCTCCACGCCCACGCCGTCCCCCGGGAGCCACGCGATCCGGTAACGAGACATAGACGCCCCTCCGACCGAAGTGTGTCCGATTGCGCCCGACATGTTCGTAACGCAGGTGCATCAGGTACCGCGCGCCGGGACGACCCTGGGCTCTGCGTGGCCTGCGATCCCGGGGGTTACAGGGAGAATCTCACTCCCATTCGATCGTTCCGGGAGGCTTGGACGTGACGTCGTAGACGACGCGGTTGACGCCCCGCACCTCGCCCACGACGCGACGCGACACGCGGTCGAGAAGGTCGTGCGGGAGGCGCGCCCAGTCGGCGGTCATGAAGTCCTCGGTCGTGACGGCGCGGAGCGCGAGAACGTCCTCGTACGTCCGGCCGTCGCCCATGACACCAACCGTCTTGACGGGGAGGAGAACCGCGAACGCCTGCGACGTTCGTTCGTACCAGCCCGAGTCGCGCAGCTCCTCGATGAAGATCGCGTCGGCTTCCTGGAGGATGCGCACGCGTTCTTTGGTGATCTCGCCCGGCATGCGCACGGCGAGGCCGGGGCCCGGGAACGGATGCCGATGGAGCATCTCCTTCGGAATCCCCAGCTCCTCGCCGAGATGGCGGACCTCGTCCTTGAACAGCTCGCGAAGCGGCTCGAGGAGCTTGAATCCGAGTTTTTCGGGGAGGCCACCGACGTTGTGATGCGTCTTGATGACGGACGACGGGCCCTTGATCGAGACCGACTCGATCACGTCGGGATAGAGCGTCCCCTGCAGCAGCCACTCGGCGCCGTCCACCGCCTTCGCGTTCTCGGTGAAGACGTCGATGAAGAGGCCGCCGATGATCCTCCGCTTTCGCTCGGGCTCGATCACGCCCGCGAGGGCCGACAGAAACCGCTCCGACGCGTCGACCGCCGTGACGGGCAGCCCGAGGTGGCGGAACGCCTCCATCACCTGCCGGCCTTCGTGCTTGCGCAGGAGGCCCGTGTCGACGAAGACGCCGCGGAAGCGTTCCCCAACCGCCTCGCGGATGAGGACCGCCGCGACCGTCGAGTCGACGCCGCCCGAGAGCGCGCCGAGGACGAGGCCTCGCTTCACCTCGTCCCTGAGGTGCGCGACGGTCGCATCCCGGAATCCCGCCATCGTCCACGTGGGTTTCGCGCCGCAAACGTCGTAAAGGAAATTCTCGATCATCTGGGCGCCGTGCTCGGAGTGATGGACCTCCGGATGGCCCTGAATGCCGTACAGGCCGCGCTCCCCGTCTTCGAAGGCCGCGACCGGTGCGTTCTCCGTGTGGGCCGTCACGGCGAAGCCCACGGGCGGCGCTTCGACGTGGTCGCCGTGGCTCATCCAGACCGTTTCGACCGGCCCGAGGCCGCGGAAGAGACGCCCGCCTCGAACGTGCACGGAGGCCCGCCCATATTCCCGCCCGGGCGCGCTGCCGACGCGCCCCCCGAAACGCTGCGCGATCCACATCATTCCGTAGCAGAGCCCGAGCACCGGGACGCCGAGGTCGAAGAGTTCGGCGTCGCCCTGCGGCGCCCCGCCGTCGTAAACGCTCGAAGGGCCACCCGACAGGATGATTCCCTTGGGGCCGAGCTTCGCGATCTCGGCGGCTTTCGCGTCGAACGGAAGGACGACCGACCGGACCCGCGCTTCGCGGATACGGCGCGCGATCACCTGCGTGAATTGGGAGCCAAAATCGAGAACAACGACGGTGTCGACGGCGGCGCTCACGCCGCGAAGTATAGGGGCGCGGCCGTCAGGTCGAATTTCGCCCGGGCCCGTTCTCGACCGCTCTCGCCCGCTGACGAAACCAGCCGATCAACGCGCGAGGTCCCGCCGCGATGCCGCCCGCGAAGAGCCCGGCCGCCACGGCCGCAAACGCGGCGAGCGCGACGAGAAGCGGCCCGACGTTGATGCCCCCCGGAAGGTCCCCGCCATGCGCGACGCGATGCAGCGATGCGCCGAAAGCGATGGCGGCCAGAGCGGTAACGGCGAGGAACGACCAGCGGCTCTCAGGCGGCAGGGATGGGTCGGCTCGGCGGGCTCGGCCCCGCGCCCAGAGGGGCGCCGCTGCCGAGGCACCGACATCGGCGAAGAAAAGCAGGAGACCCGCCATGAGGTAGGGCGGCAGGAAGAACACGGTCGACGCCGTGATGAAGCGCACGAGGGGCCTCCTCGTGAGAGCCGCCCCGAGGGCGTCGGCGAGGATCGGATACGGCGCGAAGGACTCGGCGGCTCGAGGGTGGACCACGAGGTACGTGCCGAGAACGAGGAGGAAGGCTCCGGGAACCGCCAGAAGAAATGCGCGCGCCGTCCGAAACATCGTCAGAGCGCCGCGCGCCCGAGCCGCGCCGGAGGGCCCCAGAACGCCAGAACACGCCTCACGTACTCGCGGGTCTCGCGGTACGGCGGCACGCCTCCGTACTCCTCCACGGCGTTCTCCCCCGCGTTGTAGGCCGCGAGGATGAGGTCCGCGTTCGTCTCACCGAAGCGCTCGGCCAGCTCGGCGAGGTACGCGGCACCTCCCCGGATGTTGTCCTTCGGGTCGAACGGGCGTTTCACGCCGAGGCGTTGCGCGGTGGCCGGCATGAGCTGCATGAGTCCGCGTGCGCCTTTCCGCGAGACCGCGGTTGGAACGCCGTTGGATTCAGCGCGAATGACCGCCGCGATGAACGCGGGGTCGACCCGGTGCTCCTTCGCAGCGGCGAGAATCTGCGCGGAGTAGGGGGATGAGAAGGAAGAGGAAGAGAGAGAGAGAGTCTCCGAGAAGGCGCGGACGGAGCGGCTCGCTCCGGCAGACGGCTCGGGGGCGGGTCCGGCTTCTTTGGCGTCCTCAGGGAGGATCGGAGCGGGGCGCTCATACTCCTCGTCCACGATGCGCTCGACGACGTCGAGCGGGATCGTCATGGAGCCGCCACCGTGGAGCCCGACCGTGAGTCGGTCGCCTCCGACGACTTCGTAGCTCGCGACCCGTATGTGGCGACCGTCCTCGAACACGACGAGGGTGGCAGCCGCAGGCCGTGAAAAAAGAGAGATGCTGAGAACGGCGAAGGCAAGGCCCGCGGCTCTGGTCGCTCTTCCCTTTCTAAGCAAGACTTTCTTCTCCTTCTTCTTTCAAGCCCGGGGGTGCGTCCGGTCGTAGACCTTCCGGACCCGCGAACGTGAGACGTGGGTGTAGATCTCGGTCGTCGCGATGTCCGCGTGGCCGAGCATCATCTGCACGGCCCTGAGATCGGCGTCGTTGTCGACGAGATGGGTGGCGAACGCATGCCGAAGGACGTGTGGCGACACGGCGGACGCCGCCAGGCCCGCCTTCCGCGCGGCGGCCTTGAGCGCCAGGAAGACGGTCTGCCGCGTGATCGGCTTCCCCCGTGCGCCCGGGAACACCCATCGCCCCGCGGCACCCGATGCTTTGGACCGTGCGGCCTTCAGATAGCGCGCCACCCAGCGCGCCGAGGAATCTGCGATCGGCACGACCCTCTCCTTCGCGCCCTTGCCGCGTACCACGATGAATCCTTCAGGCAGGCGCAGCGCTTCGACGGGCAATCCGGCGACCTCGGAGACGCGGAGGCCGCACGCATAAAGCAGCTCGAACAAAGCGCGGTTGCGCAGACCCTTCGGCGTCGTCACGTCGGGCCCGTCCAGGAGACGGGTCACTTCCTCCGGCGAGAGGACTTTCGGCAGCATCGCCCACCGGCGGGCGTTCGTGAGGTCGGCCGTCGGATCCATCTCGAGAATCTTCTCGGCGGCGAGAAATCCGTAAAGACCGCGGAGCGCCGAAGTGAGTCTCGCGAGGGTGCGCGGCGACATTCCTTCCGCGCGTCGGATCCCGAGATAGGCGACGATGTCGCCCCGCTGGACCCGGGACGGATTCGCCCGCGAGGACACGAGATGCGCCCCGAACGCCGCGAGATCGCGGTGATAAGCCTCGAGCGTGTTCGAAGAGAGGCCCTTTTCCGCCGAAAGATAGTCGAGGTAGAGCGGGAGGTGCTTCTGAAAGAAGACGCCGGCCGGCGTTTTGGCAGGAGATCCCGAACTCACTCGTCGATTCTACGGAAGCCGGCCCCCCAGCGTCGGGTCACGAGCCCGGACGGCGTTCTACGGCCGGAACCTCCGCGCCCGCAGGATCGGGTAGGGTCGACAGCAACGTCCGGATTTCAGCCTCGGAAAGGACGTGGTCGGAGGCCTTTGCGGCCCGGTAGAGAGCGGCGACCCGCCGGGGCGTCGGTTCGATGCCCCGTTCCCGCAGCCAGAAGATCACGTTGGACTCTCCGGACATGGGGCCCACTTCGATCACCTGCGCGAGGCCCACCATGGCGGCGGGGACGCCGGAGTAGATCCGGTCCGCGAGCCAGTCGTCGCCCTTCTCGCGCGCTTTCACGATCGCGGCCGCGTGACCGCCGGTTCCGGTCCGGAACGCATCGCGCCCGACGACCGGGTAGCCGTCGGGGATCGGCACCTTCAGGTACGCGGACACCTTCGCGACGTAACGCGAGAGAGCGGACAAGTCGCGATCGATCCAGCCGAGGAGCTGGAGGTTCACGAGCAGGAGATCGAGCGGCGTGTTTCCCACACGTTCGCCGACGCCCAGCCCGCATCCGTGAATGCGGTGCGCCCCGGCGCGGAGGGCGGCGAGAGAATTCGCGATGGAGAGCCCGCGGTCCTCGTGGCCGTGCCAGTCGATTCGCACGCTCGGGTTCTCCCGCGCCACGAATTCCGCGAGGAAGCCAACGAGCGCGGCGGCTCCTTCGGGCGTCGCGTGGCCCACCGTGTCGCAGACACAGATGCGAGACGCTCCCGCGGCGATCGCGGTCCCGTAAAGAGCGACGAGGTCCTCGGGGCGAGCGCGCGTCGTGTCTTCGGTCACGTACGTGACGTGGAGTCCGTGGCGCACGCCGAGCGTCACAGCATCGCGCGTCAGCTTCATCATGCGCGAGAGTTCCCAGTCCTCGACGTATTGCCGGATCCGCGAAGACCCGATGAAGGTGGTCATCTCGAGAGCCCGTCCCACGCGCTGGGAAATCTCGATGATCGGCTCGACGTCGGAGGCGAGCGTACGGGCCGCGCATCCCGGGCGCAGCGTGAGACCCGACTCCGTCATGCGGCGAACGAGCCATTCGACGTCCTCGCGCGAGCTCCCGCCCGCGGCCGGAATGCCGATGACGGCGGTGTCGATCCCCAGCCTCTCCATGAGGACGATCAGTTCGAACTTCTCGTCGAGCGTCGGCGTGACCGCCGACGGCGACTGGAGGCCGTCGCGGAGCGTCTCGTCGACGAGCCCCACGGGGACGTGCCGGGGCCGGCTTTCGCCGGCGGCGCGGTTCCAGTCGTAGACGAGGCGCTGAGTGTCCATCGGGATAAGATCGCATTATGGTCGATTCACTCGGTATCGTGGGCTACGACTCGTTCCATTTCGTCGTCAAGGACCTCGAGCGGAGCCGCCGGTTTTACGCGGAAGCACTCGGCTTCTCGGAGGTCGCACGCGCGTCCGCTTCGAAGATCGAAAAGGGCGGCGAGGTCGCCTCGGTCTTCGGCGCCGGGCAAATCCGTGTCCTCGTGTCCAGTCCGAACCGAGCCGACTCCCGGGCGGCGCGCTTCCTGAAGATCCACCCTGACGGCATTTCCTCTCTCGCCTTTCGCGTGCGGGACATCCAGGCCGCCTGGGACTTCCTGGCCTCCCGGGGCGCCACGTTCCTGTCGGACATTGCCGTCGACGAGGTGGAAAGCGGCGCGTTCCGTACCTTCAACATCGCGACACCGCTCGACGACACGACGTTTCGCTTCATCGAACGGGACGGGAAATATCCGCGCTTCGCGCCCGACTTCGAGGACGTGGGAGACGGCAACCCGCGCGAAAGCCCGCACGGCTTCGCCACGATCGACCATGTGACGTCGAACGCCTACACGATGCTGCCCGTCGTGAACTGGTACCGGGACGTCCTCGGTTTCTCGCATTACTGGGACGTCGAGTTCCACACGGCCGAGCGGGGCGGCCGCCGCATGACGGGATCGGGCCTCCGCTCCATCGTCATGGCTGACCCCGGCAGCGGTGTGAAGTTCGCCACGAACGAGCCCATGCGGCCCTTCTTTCGCGACAGCCAGATCAACCGCTTCTGCGAGGACCATCATGGCGCGGGCGTGCAGCACATCGCCTTCCTCGTGAAGGAGATCATCCCGGCCGTGGAGGCCCTGCGCGGTAAAGGCATCCAGTTCCTTCCGGCGCCGGGGGCGTATTACGACCGGCTTCCGAAGCGCCTTGAAGACGTGAAGATCACGAACCTCCGGGAGCCCGTGGACGCGCTGCGCAGGAACCACATTCTCGTGGATGGTGCCGACGACAAATACATGCTCCAGATCTTCATGCTCGACGCGATGGCGATGTACGGCGACGAGAACGCCGGTCCGTTCTTCTACGAAATCATCCAGCGCGAGGGCGACCGTGGCTTTGGCTACGGGAACTTCCGTGCGCTTTTCGAGTCGATCGAGGCCGCCCAGCGGTCGGACTCGTCCGCGCTCGAAGTCGTTGGTTGACAAGGAAAGAGAAAGAGAGATTCCTGGAATGAGTAAGAGGGGACCTCGGACGACACATGATTGATCGCATGCAGCTCGGCGAGGTGCCGGCAAAGCCGCACACGGCCTTCCGCTCGCCTTCCGGCGCGCTCCGCTTCGAGGAGTGCCTCACGCGGCGCGGCTTCGACGGCGAGTTCTCGATCCTCTACCACGAGGGCCCGCCCATGACGGACTCCCTCATTGGCCCGGCGGCGCCTGGCCGATGGGACCGCCAGGCTCCGCGGCCCGCGGAACACCAGCCTCTCCGCCGCCGCCTTCTCCTCGGCGACAAGGCACCCGAGGGATTTACGCCGATTCTCTTCAACGACGACGTGACCGTCTCCTTGTTCCGGCTTCCCCGGGAAGCGGAGTCGCCCGACGGGTTTTCGAACGGCGACGGGGATGATCTTTTTTATTTCCATGAAGGAGAGGGAACGCTGGAGTCGCCTTTCGGCGATATCGCGATCCGCGGCGGGGACTACCTTGCCGTTCCGCGAGGCGTCGTCCATCGCCTCCGCATCTCTTCACCTTTCGAAGGAATTCTCTTCGAGATGCGCGGAGGACTGCACCTGCCCCGCGAGTTCCGGAATCCCGTGGGTCAGCTGCGGATGGACGCGCCGTACACGCACCGCGATTTTGTCCGGCCCGTCTTCAAGGGCCCTCGCCCGGGACCGAAGCGCGTCCTCGTCAAGAAAGACGACGCTTTCGTCGAGCGCTTCCCGGTCGCATCGCCGTTCGACGTCGTCGGTTGGGACGGAACTGTCTGGCCTTTCGCGTTCGACATCCTGAAGTACCAGCCGAAGACGGGCCTCATCCACCTGCCTCCCACGATCCATTCCACGTTCGCGGGGCGGAATGCGCTCGTCTGCTCGTTCGTGCCGCGCGTGACGGACACGCATCCCGACGCGATTCCCTGCCCCTATCCACACGCCTCAGTGGACTGCGACGAGATCATCTATTACGTCCGTGGCAACTTCACGAGCCGGAAGGGCGTCGGGCCGAAGGCCGTCTCGCTGCACCCCGCGGGCGTTCCGCACGGCCCTCACCCGGGCGCGTACGAAGGGTCGATCGGCACTCGTTCGACCGACGAAGTCGCGGTCATGATGGACACGTTCGCGCCGCTCCGCCTGACCGAGCAGGCGCTCACCCTCGAATCCCCCGGTTACCACGACAGCTGGATCCCGGGCTGAGGAGTGAAAGGGCGGACTGAGCCGTTACCCGACGAGCGGGTTTCGAACCTTTAGACCGCGGAAGCGGCCGAAGTCGCGATCGGCCGACCACAGTTCCTTCACGCCGTGGAGGACGCAGAGCGCCGCGATCCGCGCGTCGTGGATGCGGGGCCCGGTCACCCCGCCCGCGCGGATCAGGGAGGAGAGCGCGTCCCAGTAGCCAGACCCCTCATCGAGGAGCGCCAGCGAGGGAGACTCCATCCAGAAGGAAACCTGTTGCAGCGCCCGCTCCATCGGGGTCGGCGGCCTAAAGATCCTCGGATGGGTCACCACCGCCAGGAACTCGTGAACGCAGGGCCACGGGATCGCCCAGGTCTCGTCTGAGCCGGCCAGCTCTGCGACGCGGGCCTTCGCCCGTGCGTGCCATTCCGACTCGGCACGGTGGGCATGCACCAGGATGTTGGTGTCGACGGCGATCAACCGCCGCGTTCCTCATAGATCAGGGACCGCATCGTCTCCCAGTCGGAGAGGTCGACGCCGGGCTGAACGCCCTTTCCCTTGAAGCTGCCGTCGCGCAGCCGGAATTCTTGCTTTCGCTCCCGCCCGGAGAGGACCTCGCGGAGTCCCTCCTCGAGGAGGGAGCGCAGGGTGCGCCCCTCCCTTTCCGCAGCTTTCCGCGCCTCACGCATCAACGGGTCGCTGATCTCGACCGTCGTCTTCATATGGGTGACTATATCACCTGATACGGCGACCCATATTGGCGACGCCGCCGCGTCAGCGGCCGGTAAATTTCGCCGGCCGCTTCTCGAGGAACGCGGCCACGCCCTCCTTCATGTCATCCGTCGAGGCGCAGAGCCCGAAAAGCGTCGCCTCGTAGTCCTCGGCCGCGGGAAATGGCATGTCGATGCCGCGGTTCACGGCGTCGAGGACGCAACCGACGGCGATCGGGGCGCGAGAAAGGATCTTCGAAAGGATCGCGCGGGCCGTCGTGAGAAGCTCGCCGGGCTCGACGACGCGGTTCACGAGGCCGATGCGAAAGGCTTCGTCCGCCGTGACGGGATCGCCCGTGAGGAGAATCTCGAGCGCCCGGCCCTTGCCGACGAGCCGCGGAAGCCGCTGCGAGCCCCCGTAGCCCGGCATCACGCCCAAATTCACTTCGGGCTGCCCCAGCTTCGCCGTCTTCGACGCGACGCGGAGCGTGCACGCCATCGCGAGCTCGCAGCCACCCCCGAGCGCGAAGCCGTTCACGGCCGCGACGACGGGCTTGCCGAGGTTCTCGATTCGGTCGAAAAGGGTCTGTCCCTTCTTCGCGAAAGCGCGGGCGCCGGCCGGCGTCAGCGTGGTGAAGACGCGAATGTCGGCGCCCGCCACGAACGCCTTCTCGCCCGCTCCGGTCAGGATCACGCCCCCGACCGCGTCGTCCTGCCGGGCGCTCTCGAACGCGGCGGCGAGCGCATCCATGACCTCGGGGTTCAGGGCATTGAGCTTGTCCGGACGGTTGATCGTGATCGTGAAGATGCGGTCCGAAAGCTCGGTGACGACGATGTTCGCGGTGCTCTCGGCGCTCATGCGAAAGGGTTCTCGTCGGCTGTGGGCCCGTAGATGGGAGGAAGCGGGACGTCGAGAAGCCGCAGGTAGACGGAGAGCTGCCCGCGATGGTGGATGACGTGGCTCAGGATAAAGCTCCTCACGACCGCGACACGCGGCATCGTGAAGAGCGTCTTCGACCCCATCGAGAGGCTCCAGCCGCCCATCGCCTTCGCGTCGTCGATCTGCGCCAGGGCCGCCTTGGCGTCCGCGACGACCTTGTCGAAGCGTTCGACGATGGCCGCAGCCCGCTCGGGAACGGCGCGCGAGGGATCCGGGGGCGCCGCCGCGGCGTCGAAGCCGTCGCCGAGGAGCGACTTCGTCCACTCCGGGAGAGTCGCGACGTGCATCGCGAGCTTGCCGAGAGACATGGACTTCGGGTGCGGCGCCCAGTCGAGCTTGCCGTCCGGCACGCGTTCGAGGAGCTTGCGGGTCGTCGCGCTTTCGCGGTCGAACTCCATGATGTAGGGATCGATCAGTTTCATTTCCGGTTTCCCTTCTCGTCGTACTCGAAGAATCCCCTTCCGCTCTTCCTCCCGAATCTTCCGGCCAGCACCAGTCTTCGAAGGAGCGGCGGCGGCGCGAACCGCGCTTCGCGATATTCCGCGAACATGATCTCCGCGATCGCGTACACCGTGTCGAGCCCGACGTAGTCGAGGAGCTCGAACGGACC
Organism: Acidobacteriota bacterium; assembly: GCA_039934255.1. GTDB lineage: Bacteria > Acidobacteriota > Thermoanaerobaculia > UBA5066 > UBA5066 > Fen-183. Next base: position 38,477 of record JBDTML010000073.1, read on the forward strand.
CATGGGATGCGCACAGCCCAGCTTCATTCCCGTGTCGATGTCCCGGAGCGAGCCCACTCCCTGCTCGTAGGCGCGAATCGCGTCGAGAAGAAAAGGCACGAGCAGCCGGTTCACGACGAAACCCGAGTTGTCGCCACACGCGATCGGCGTCTTGCCGAGCGACGTCGCAAAGGCCGTGACAGCCGCAAGCGTCTCGTCGGAGGTTTCGATGGCCCGGACGACCTCCACGAGCTTCATGACGGGGACGGGGTTGAAGAAATGCAGACCGGCGAAGCGATCGGGCCGTTTTGTCCCGGCCGCGAGCTCCGCGATCGTCAGGGACGACGTGTTCGAGCAGAAGATTGCGTGCGGCGCGCACGCCTTGTCGAGCGCATCGAACACCTCGCGCTTGGCGCCCAGATTCTCGACGATCGCTTCGATGACGAGATCGGAAGAGGAGACTTCTGCTATAGAGGAAGAGAAGAGAAGACGGCGGCGAATCTCGTCTCCTGCTTTGGCGTCCAACTTGCCGCGTTCGATTGCCTTCGAAAGTGAATTCTCGATGCGGCGGCGGCCCGTGGCGAGCGCCTTTTCGTCGACCTCACGGACGACGACCGAGTACCCCGCCTTCGCGCACACCTCGGCGATGCCCGATCCCATGAGCCCGGCGCCCAGAACCCCAACCGTACGGATTTCAACCAACAGCCGGCCCCTGCCTTTCTTCCCTCTTAACCATTCAAAGAAATCTCTTTCTCTTTCTCTCTTCCTTTCTCTCTCTTATTTTTTCTCACGAGAGCGCTTCCACGACCAGCGCGATGCCCTGCCCGCCGCCGATGCACGCCGACGCGAGGCCCCAGCGCTTCCCGCGGCGGCGCAGCTCCTTGAGGAGAGTGAGCGTCAGGCGCGCGCCGCTGGCCCCCAGCGGGTGCCCGAGAGCGATCGCGCCGCCGTTCACGTTCATTCTTTCGCGATCCACCCCGAGCTCCTTCACGACGCCCAGGATCTGCCCCGCGAAGGCCTCGTTGATTTCGATGAGATCCATCTCTCCGAGGGTCTTCCCGGCCTTCGCGAGCGCCGCGCGGCAGGCCGACACCGGGCCCATGCCCATCTCTGCGGGATCGCAGCCGGTGACCGCTTCCGACACGAGACGCCCGAGCGGGACGATTCCCTTTGCGCGGGCCCTTTCCTCCGTCGTCACGATCACCGCCACGGCCCCGTCCACGATGCCCGACGCGTTGCCCGCCGTCACCATCCCGTCTTTTCCGAAAGCGGGAGACAGCTTCGCGAGTCCCTCGAGGGTCGTGTCCGGCGTCAGGTGGTCGTCCTCCGTCACGGAGACGGTCTTGCGTCCCTTCTTCGCGTCGACGGAGACGATCTCCTCGGCGAGCCGACCTTCCGCCCGGGCGGCTAGTGCCTTCTGCTGGCTTTCGAGGGCGAATGCATCCTGTTCGGCGCGTGTGATCCCGAGGCGGCGCGCGATGTTGTCGGAGGTTTGCGCCATGGCGATCCCCGGCACGGTGTCGAAGAGGCCGCTCATGAGCGCGTCCTCGAGCTTGCCCTGCCCGAGCCGGAGCCCGGTGCGCGCGCCGCGGATGACGAAGGGCGCCTGGCTCATGTTTTCGGTGCCGCCCGCCAGAACGGCTTCCGTCTCTCCGAGCAAAATGCGGTGCTTCGCTTGGATGATCGCCTCGAAGCCGGAGCCGCAGAGGCGATTCACCGTCAGCGCGGGGACCTCTTTCGGCACCCCCGACCGGAGGCCGACGTGACGCGCGAGATAAATCGCGTCCGGCGAGGTCTGGAGCACGTTCCCGAAAATCACGTGTCCGATCTCCTCAGGGGAGAAACGCGCGCGCCGCAGGGCTTCCTGGGACGCGGCGACGGCGAGGTCGGTGGCGCTCATGTCGGCGAAAAGGCCGTTGTAGTCGGCCATCGGCGTGCGGATTCCTTCGGCAAGAACAATTGTGGTCGTCATTGGGTCCTCGGAGTCGGTTTTTCCAGTGCTTCCTGCGCGGCGGTGAGACGCGCGCGGAAGGGCTCGAGCGTTTTCATGTTCGCGCGGACGGAATCGGGCTCACGCACCTTCGATTCCCGGCGGATGCGCTCCGCCTCGCCTTCGAACTGCGTCGTCTGTTCGGCCAGCAGCTTCCGGGACCCCTCGTCGGCGGCGTCCGCCCGCCGGGCCTTCAAATCGCCCAGAGTCTTCTCGAGCATGGCGAGGGCCGACGCATTCAGCCGCGCCGTCATCGCGGCGGCGTCGGCTTCGAGCACGCGCTCTTTCACCCACAGGAACTCCTCGACGTTCACGCCGCGACCGCGGGCGGCCGCGACATCGGCGGGCACGGTCGTGAGCGGATCGCCCGCCGGAGTCGGGCGGGCACCACGGAGGTCCAGACGCACGCGGTCCAGGATCGAGAGGTAGGTCTCCACCTGGGCGACCGTCACGCGCCCGTCGGCCGGTGGCCGGTACACATCGCGAGTTTCGGCCCGGGAGAGCGGCGCGCTCGCCGGAATCCCCGATCCGCCGTCTTTCGGGCCGCAGCCCGTGCAAACCGTTGCGAGGGCCGCCGCGACGCAGAGAAGCAGAGGTCGCATACCCGAATGATAGCCGCGTGGTACGATTTTTTGGTTCCATGCTGACGCAGGTCGGGAAGTACCAGATCGTCGAGAAGATCGGTGTGGGCGGGTTTGGCACCGTCTACAAGGGGCGGGATCCATTCATCAAGCGAAACGTCGCGATCAAGACCTGCCAAAGCGAAGAAGAGGAGATCAAGAAGCGCTTCTTCCGCGAGGCCGAGTTCGCGGGAAACCTCCATCACCGCAACGTCACGACGATCTACGACTTCGGCGTCACCGACGACGGCACCCCTTACATCGTCCAGGAGTTCCTGACCGGCGACGACCTCGACAAGGCGATCAAACAGAAGGAACCGCTGACGCTCGCACGCAAGCTGCAGATCCTGATCGACGTATGCGAGGGCCTCGGCTACGCGCACGCGGCCGGCATCATCCACCGCGACATCAAGCCGTCGAACATCCGCATTCTCGAGGACGGGACCGTCAAGATCATGGATTTCGGAATCGCGAAATCCATGGTCTCGCAGTCGACGCTCACGCAGACCGGCATCACGCTGGGCACGGCGTCCTATCTCGCTCCCGAGCAGATTCGAGGCGAGGATCTCGACCCGCGAACGGACATTTTCTCGCTCGGCGTTCTCGCCTACGAGATCGTGACCGGACAGAAGCCCTTCACGGGCGACCACATTTCCACGGTTCTCTACAAGATCATGAACGAAGTGCCCCCGCCGCCGAGCTCACTCGACTCGGCTTTGCCCCGCAGCCTCGACGCCATGATCCTCAAGGCTCTCGAAAAGGACCGCACGAAACGCTTTGCCTCCTGCGCCCAGCTCCGCGCCGAGTGCCTCACGCTTCTCCAGACCGTTCCGGAGGGGCCCGCCTTCCAGATGCCGCCCGAGAGCGACATGGACAAGACGGTCGCGACGCCGTCCGCCGGATTTCAGCTCTCGAACGCGGCCTCTCTCGGGGCGGCCCCGGCGGCAAAGTCCTCCCGTGTTCTCGACACGCCGCTCAGCCCACCCGCGTCCGCCCGGGCGACGGTCGGAGGCGTCGCGGACGTCCACCTCCGCACGGACGGTGCGGCGGCAGGCCACCGGGTCGCGCGTGAAGAGGGCGGATCCGCTCTGAAAGTGTTTCTCGCCGCGATCGTGCTGGTGGCGGTTGCGGGAGGCACCTGGCTCGTCGCACAGAGGAGACACGCCGCGGCCCCGCTGTCGGCCGCGCCCACTCCTGGGGCGGACGCGTCGACGGCGGGAAGTCCGGCTCTTCCGCCTTCCACGGCTCCCGCGACGGCGAGCGTCCAGCCGGCCACGGCCTCTCCGCCGCCAGCACCCGAGCCCTCTCCCCCACCGGTAGCCGAGCCGACGGCCGCGCCCGTCAGGGTGAAAGAAGTCGCCACGACCGCGCCCGTCACCTTCAAGTCGAACATCTACGCCGAGCTGTTCATCAACGGAAAGCGCCAGAGCGCGAACCTGCCGAGGGCGACCACCGTCACGCTCAAGCCGGGCCGGTATTCCGCCGTCTTCGACGCGCCGGGTTTCATGAAGATCACGAAGGAATTCGAGATCTCCGCTGCCGACCCTAGAGCCCTGACCGTGCCTTGCGAGTTTCCGGGGCGCGGCATCGTCTCGTTCACCGCTCTTCCCGCGGGCGCGGAGATCCGCGTCGACGGCGTCCTGATCGGTGCCTCCACGGGCGGGCCCATGAAGAAGACACTCCGCGCCGGTCCCCACGAGATCAGCGTGAGTCTTCCCGGCTACAGGACCGTCATGAAGCCGTTCGACGTCGCCGAAGACGACTCGTTCGCGATCCCCCGTATCGAGTTGAAGAAGGAATAGCTAGAATCTCGCTCGTGAAGCGGGCCCTTCTCTTGTTTTCCCTTACGTCTCTTGTCGCGTTGGTTCTCCTCGCACCGCCCGCCCGCGCGCAGGAGGGCTCGGAATCGCTCGAGAAAGAGGCGCGGAAGGCCGTGAACGCCGGCCAGTTCCGCAAGGCCGCGCTCAAGTTCGAAAGCGCGGCTTCCGCCGCGAGCGACCCGCAGCGCCGCTCGCGCATGCTGGTGCAGTCCGCCTGGGCGAGCTTCAACGACGCGAAGAAGACCGACGCGCAGGACGCCCTGAGGCGCGCGTTCACCGCCAGTCCCGACCTCGAGGTCGTGGCCGACTTCTTCTCGCCCGACTTCGTGAAGCTCGCGGCCGACGTCCGCACCTCGGCGGTGGCCGCGCTACCTCCGCCCGCCGCCGACCTCGGAGAACTGAAGCGCGTCGCGAGGGAAAAGCTCGCGGACGGGAACACCGAGGACGTCATTCACGACCTGCTCTACAACGTGCCGCGCGAAAAGCTCGATGCCGAGGCGATCGAACTCCTCGCCCAGGCATACGAGAAGGCGGGCAAGTTCGCCGAAGCTACGCGCGTGCGCGCGGCCGGCTCCGAGGCGTCGAAGGCCGGTTCCGTTGCGGGGAAGGCCGGACCCGCGACGCCACCGGCATCCGCCCCGCCGGCCTCCCCGGCCACCGGGACGGGCGTGATCCGAGCCCCCGCGGGAGCCGCAGCGCTGCCCGCGATGTCCTCGGCCGACTACCTCGCCGCGGGCCGCGGCGCGCTGTCGCGAGGCGACGCTCTGACCGCGCAGTCGGCCGCAAACCGCGCGCTCGAGATCGACCCTCAGTCGAGCGATGCCTACCGCCTCCTCGGAAATGCGGCCGCCCTGCGCGGAGAGAAGGCTTTCGCCAAGGCCAATCTCGACCAGTCGCTGAAGTACAACGAGAAGAACGAAGGAACGCTCCTCGACCTCTACGAGCTTTCGATGGGCGACAGGAACTGGGACGCCGCGCTCGACGCGCTGCGCCGGGCGACCGAGGTCAATCCGGAGAACGGATCGAAGCTCGTCGCCCTCGGACGCAAGGCCCGGGCGGACGGGGATCTCGCCCGCGCGCGACAGGTCTTCGCCACGGCCGCCGTGGCGTCGCCGAAGGACGTCTCCGTCCTGACCGAATACGCGGGCATTCTGATTCAGGCGAAGGATCTCGACGCCGCCCTCGAGCCCCTCATGAAGGCCGCCGCCGTCGAGCCGGACCGCGAGATCGTGCGCGCAAACCTGGCGTCGACGCTCCGGAGGAAGGGCCTCTGGAAAGACGCCGAAAAGGAATACCGCGAGGCCGTTCGCGCGGACCCCGACTACTCCACCGCCCTGCGCGGCCTTGGCACTCTCCTCCTCGAGCGCGGCCAGGCCGCACAGGCCATCGAGCCGCTCAAGAAAGCCGTCCTTCGCGACCCGACGAACGTCGAGAGCGCGTGGGCGCTCGCGCGCGCGCAACGCCAGACGGGCGCTCTCAGAGACGCCGCCGAGAGCCTCGCCGCGTCCGCAGCCCTCGACAAGGCGCCGCTCGACGACGAGGCCGGGGCCGTGGCCTACGAGCGCGGCCGCTACCAGGAGGCCGTCGGGTTCTTCGACCGCGCGCTCTCGAAGGAGCCGGGCTCCGCCCTTTACAAGGCGAACCGCGAGAAGGCGGCCGCCGCCGCTGCTTTCATCAAGGGATCGGGGCTCAGCGTTCCGGAGAAGTAGAAGCCGTCAGTCTCCGGCAGAATCCGCCTCATCGCCATTCCGCATCACCGTCAGGAAGTCCGCGAGAATGCGCGCCGTGGCGCCCCAGATCGCGTGGCCCTTGTAGTGGTAGACGAGCGTCATCACGTCCTTGC
>JBDTML010000074.1:0-6622 GCA_039934255.1 Acidobacteriota bacterium
CGGACTCGGAGGATTCCGAGAGGTAGCAGAGCGTGCAGTCGAGGTTGCAGCGCTGAGTGATCTCGAGGGCGACGCACCCGACCGTCGAGCGCCGCCCGAGGACCTGGTTCGGGAGGCGAAACCGCGGGTGGAGGCGCTCCCATGCGGCCGCGAGGGCGCGCGTGCGCACCGGGTCTCCGTAGACCGGCAGGTCCCTCACGGAGGGAATATCCGACTGGAGCGGGGAGATATTCCTTCGAATGAAGATCGAAGAGAGATTTATTCGGTTGGGAAGAGTCGGGCGCAGGAGCTCTGGCCCCCGGCGAATCGCGTTGCATGCGTTCGCCGCGCTCTTTTCGTCCGCCGCCCTCGCAGATCGCGCTCCGGCGGCGCCCCCGCCCGATCCCCCAGTCGAAGAATCCTCCACCTCTCGCTCGTTTTCTTACTCCGACTGGACGCCCGTCCTCTCGACGTTCGTCGACGATCGCGGTCGCGTGGACTACGACGCCCTCGCGAAGGACCGGGGGGCGCTCGACCGGTTCCTCGCCGCCGTGGCGGGGACGAGCCCCGTGTCCCACCCCGCCCTCTTCCCGACGCGAGAGGAGAAGCTCGCCTACTGGATCAACGCGTACAACGCGTGGGTCTTCCGAGGCGTCCTCGCCCGCGGCCCCGAGAAGGAGAGCGTCTGGAGGGGAGGCCTCGTCTCGGGCTATTCCTTCTTCGTCGGGATGGACATCGTCCTCGGCGGGGAGAAGACGAACCTCAAGAAGCTCGAGGACAAGACGATCCGGGCTCTCTTCAAGGACCCGCGCATCCACGCGGCGCTCAACTGCGCGAGCCGCGGCTGTCCGCGCCTGCCGCGCAAGGCGTTCGAGGCTGCGACGCTGGATGCCGAGCTGGACGCCGCGATGCGCGAGTTCGTGTCCGAGGCGCGCAACGTCTCCGTCGACGCGGCCGCGCGGACGGCCACGCTCTCGAAGATCTTCGACTGGTTCGACGGTGACTTTCTCGCGTTCGAGAAGGCGCGAGGGAACGCGGACCCGAAGCTCCTCGACTACGTGAACCGCTACCGGGCGCCGGACGCGCAGGTTCCGCGGGACTTCCGCGTCCGGTTCGCCGACTACGACAAGAGCCTGAACGGCCGGTAAGGGAGAGGAGACCGTACACTCCGCGGCCGTGCCGCAGCGCTCGCCCTCCCTCGCCGTGCTCGACGTCGGTTTCGTCAAGCACCCCGACCTCCCGTCTCGCCGCGTGATCGCGTGCCGTGACGCGACGGGCCGCCGGGTCGTGCCGTTCCGGTACGGCGACCCGAGGTCCTTCGCGGAGCACGGGACGCGCACGATGCTGCTCGCGGCCGGAGACGGCCACGGAAGCGGCCTCGTCTCGCCCTCCCCGCGCGCCCGGGTCGTGCTCGTGAAAGTGGGTCAGGGACAACGCGTGCCGAGGCAGGCGATCGTGCGGGCTTTGCGCTGGCTGATTGCGCGGGGAGGCGCTTACGGAATCCGCGTCGTCCTCTGCCCGTTCGGGGACGATCTCGAGACGCCGGGCCACCGGAGCGAGGTCCCGTCGCTCGTCCGGGCCCTGGACGAACGGAGCATCGTGGTCGTCGCGGCCGCGGGTTGGGATCCGGCGGGGGCGTGCGTCTCGCCAGCCTCTTCACCCCATGCGATCGGGGTCGGCGGCTGGGACGTCGAGTCGGGGCGCCCGGCCCACGGTCCCCGGGTCGGTCTCATCGGAGGGATCCTCAAGCCGGATCTCCTCGCTCCAGCCGTGCCGCTCGTCGTGCCGTCCCTGGACGGACGCACCCGGGAGAAGGCGGGGGGGACTTCCTTCGCGGCCTCCCTCGTGGCCGGCGCCTCACTCGCTCTCGTGAGCGGGGATCCCCGGCTCGACCGGGGGGGCGTACTCGCCCGGCTCGCGGCGGCAGCCCGAAAGATCCCCGGCCAGCCCCCGGCCCTCGATCTTCGGGCGGTCTTCCGGTTTGGGATTCCCGTCCGGCGGGCGGACTGATATCTTTACCGGGTGAATCAAAACGCAGACGAACGCCGGGTCTTCGACGACTTCCTCAGAAAGAAGGGCCTGAAAGTCACGCGCGAGCGGACGGCCCTCTTCGACGAAATCTTTTCGACGCACCGGCACTTCGACGCGGAGGATCTCGTCATCCGCATGCGCGATCGCGGCACCAAGGTGAGCCGCGCGACGATTTACCGCACGCTCGAGCTCCTGCACGGATGCGGCCTCGTGGGACGCGTGAGGCTGAACGAGGAAAAGTACCGCTACGAGCGGCTGCGCAAGGGCGAGCACCACGATCATCTCGTGTGCTCGGGGTGCGGGAAGGTCATCGAGTTCATCGACGCGGCCATCGAGAAGCGGCAGGAAGCCGTGTGCAAGGAGTACGACTTCGCCGCCACGTCGCACTCCCACCAGATACGGGGCCTCTGCTCCGCGTGCCGCAAGTCGGCCGCGAAAACTCCCGGGAGGGCGCCGGCGTAATTCGAGGGTGACCTCCCCTCCCGCTCTCGTCCTCTTCCGACGGAATCTCCGACTCGACGACAACCGCCCGCTGGACGCGGCACTGCGGGCGTCGGGGAGCGTCGTCCCGGTCTTCGTCCTCGACGACCACTACTTGGCGGATGATTTCTCGCCGCCGCGTCTCGCGTTCCTCGCGGAATCGCTGCGAGAGCTCGCCGCGGCCCTCGACGCGAAGGGCTCGCGTCTCGTCGTGCGGAAGGGGCCGGTGGGCGAAGCGCTCGCGGCGCTCGCACGGGAGACGGGCGCGGACGCGGTTTTCACGCATGCGGACCACGAACCGCACGGGCGAGAGCTCCTTGCTTCGGCGCGTGTCGCGCTGGAGGCGTCGGGCTTCGCGCTCCACGCCGTCGAGGACCTCCTCCTCGTCCCCCCGGACGCGCTCGCGACGGAGGCGGGCAAGCCATTCACCGTCTACACGCCGTTCTCCCGCCGATGGCTGGAACGCGACAAGGAGGCGCCCGTTCCGGAACCGGGCCGCGTCCCGACGCCGAACGCGGTCCTGTCCGCATCGTTTCCGTCGATCCCGCTCGACAGGCCGCGCGGCCTACGCGAAGCGGGGGCCCCTGCCAACCCGCGGGGCGGATCGGGAGAGGCCCGGCGCGTCTGGAACGCGTTTCGTGAGTCCGGTTTGCTTCAGTACGCCGAGAATCGCGACCGGCCGGATCTCCCCGGTACGTCGCGCCTCTCGCCGCACATGCGCTTCGGAACGATCGGAATCCGCCGGGTTCATTACGAGGCGAAGGAGACCTGGAGGGCGGCGCCGTCCGCCGGACGAAAGAGCGTCGAGACGTTCATCAAGGAGCTCGCGTGGCGGGAGTTCTACGCGAGCGTCCTCTTCCACCATCCGCGCGTTCTCACGGAGAACATCCGGCGAGAGTTCGACGCCTTCCCGTGGCGCACGGGCGAGGAGGCCGACCGCCTCTTCGCGGCGTGGTCGGCGGGCCGTACCGGCTATCCGATCGTAGACGCGGGGATGAGGCAGCTCCTCGCGGAAGGCTGGATGCACAACCGCGTGCGGATGGTCGTCGCGTCGTTTCTCACGAAGGACCTGCTCGTCGACTGGCGCCGCGGCGAGAGCTTCTTCCGCCGCCATCTCGCGGACGGCGATCCCGCCTCGAACAGCGGCGGATGGCAGTGGGCGGCGGGTTCGGGTACCGACGCGCAGCCGTTCTTCCGCATCTTCAATCCCGCCCTCCAGGGCCGGAAGTTCGACCCCGACGCGGCCTACGTCAGAAAGTGGATTCCGGAGCTCGCGAACGTCGCCACGGCTCCGGGCGACCTGCACGCGCCGTGGACGCTGGAAACTCCGCCGCCCGACTACCCCGCCCCGATCGTCGACCATTTCGCCGCAAAAGCCGCGGCCCTCGCGGCGTTTGCGAAGTTGAAGAGCGCGGCGCCGAAGAAGCCGTGATCGGACTTCAGGGGCTGGGTCCGGCGGCGGGCAGAGACGGGGCGGGCGACACGACGTCGAGCGGGAGCCCGTAGAGCGACGCATAGACGCTCTGGAAGAACAGGACGCGCTTGACGTAGAGGCGGGTTTCCGAGAACGGGATGGACTCGAGGAATTCGTCCTCGGGCGCGAGGCCGGACGCCTTCTTCCACGCGCGCACGCGCCCCGGTCCGGCGTTGTACGCGGCGAGCGCCGCGGCGGTGTCGCCCGGAAACGCGTCGAGAAGCTGCCTCAGGTAGCGCGCGCCAAGACGAAGATTCGCCTCCGGATCGGCGAGGTCGGGGCGCCCCTTGCCGTTCTCCATCCGGAAGAGCGACCGGCCCGTCGCGGGCATGACCTGCATGAGGCCGAGGGCGCCCGTTCGCGATTTAGCGTCCTCGGTGAAGACACTCTCCTGCCGAATGAGGCCGAAGAGGAGCGAGGCGGGGACACCCGCGGCGCCTGCGGCCTCGGCGATCCGGGCCGCATGCGCCAGGGGGTAGTAGGCCGCGCGCGCCGCGGCCGGGACGGCACCTTCCTCGGGAGTGCCGAGTTCCGGATAGCGCCGCTTCAGGACCCAAGAAGCGCGGCGATAGTCACCTCGCGCCGAGGCCGCACGGCCCGCGAAGAGGGCATCGAGCGAGCCTTCGCTCTCGGCGGCGTCCTCGGCGAGCCCGGGGAATCCGCAGCGGAGAAGCTCGCGCGAGGGCAACGAAGACTCTCCCTGCGCCTCGTCGCCTTCGTGGGCGGCGAGAGCCGGCGGTGCGGCCGGAAGCGCCACGCCGAGCGCGGCGGCCGCCCAGCGCCCGTAGAGATCGGGAACCGTGCCTGGCACAAGGCCGGCATAGAGCGCTCGGGCCGTGTTCGTGTCGCCGGCCTTCTCGTGCGCCCGTGCGGACCAATAGGTCGCGCGGCGGCGCAGGAACGCCCCGCGGTACGCGGGAATCTGCTCGTCGAAAAGGCGGGCGGCCCCCGCGAAATCGCCGCTCGTATAGAGCGCCCAGCCATCGGCGAACCACTCCGCCGCGCCCGCGTCCGTCGTCGGGTCGAGCGCGAGGAGCGGCACGAGGAGGCGGCGCGCGTCGTCCGCACGCGCGGTCTTCCAGGCAAGACGGACGCCGGCTTCGAGAAGCCGGCGCCGATCCTCTTCGGTGAGAGGGCGGCCGAGGAGCGGGTCGAGAGCGCCCAGCCGGACGCCGGCGGCCGCCCTCTCCTTCTCGGAGACTGGCGTGCGCGTCTTGACGGGCCGTGCGGCGGGCGCGGGGCGGCTGCGACGGGCCCGGCGGGGTACGGAAGGGACCATGAGGCGCGTCTCGACGAGCCACGAGAGCGCGGCCCGGTGGAGAGCCCCGGCCTCGTCCAGAGGGCCTTCGGTTGCGAGGGCGAGAAGGCGCTTCGCGTCCCGCGGGCTGCCCGCCTGAAGCCACGCGTCGGCGGTTTCGTCGCGCAAGCGGGCCGGCACATCCGGACCGAGCGAGCGCAGGAGGAGGGATGCCTCCTTGGAATCGCGTCCCGCGATCGCTCGGGCCCGGGCGATGCGAATTTCAGCGGGCGCCAGGCGAACGGCGGCGTCGAATGCGGTGCGGTCGGCATCGTCGAAGAGGTCCGAGGCGCGGGCGGGAGCGTCCGGAAAGACCGCAGCCAGCCGGACGAGGCGGCCGTGAACCTCGCCGCCCGAGGCGACGCGCGACTCGGCGAGCGCCTGAGCGATGAACGCGCGAGGCTTCGACTTTTCCGGCGGGGGGCTCGCGGCGAGAGCGGCGCGAGACGCCTCGCGCTCTTCGGGGGTCGTGGCGAGACGTGCGGCGCGCGCGAGGGCGGCGCGCGCGAAAGGGGCCGGCGGTCCTCCCGCAGCGAACGTGAGGAGCGCGTTCACGCGATTCGCCCGCGCCCCGCTTCCTGCCGAGACCTCGATCCATGCGGGCAGACTCGGAATGCCGAGAGGCGACGCATCGAGTCTGGAGACGAGGGTCGCGGCAGAGCCGTCGTCCGCCGCGAGCGCGAGGGACGCGGCGCGAAGGCGCGCCCTCAGGGCCGCGGCTTCGGCGGCGGCCTCGGCGACGTCGGGCGCCGCAGACGCCGGGGCGAGGCTTCCCGCGGAAAGTGCGCCCGCGAGAAGGAAAATCCGGAGGGACAGCTGCTCAGCTCACCGAGCCGAGCGCCTCGGCCCGACCGTCGGCGAGGATGCGCACGAGCTCGTCGTGGAAGAAGTCCGTGTCCTGGCGGACGGCCGCGGGCGTTCGCTCGTCGTACACCTGCCGGCTTCTCTCGATGTCGTCCTTGAGACGGCCGTAGAGGTCGTTCAGGGAGCGGCCCTCTTCCACCTTCTTCTCGTTGTAGAGCTTGATCTCGGAAATGAGCAGTCGGGCGAGCCGCCGGGCGTCGTCGTGCGCGCGTTGCGGGCTGTCGGCGGCCGCCGCGCGACCGCGCGGAACGAAACCCGAGATCGGCCGCACCGCATTCGCGATGTCGCGCGGGGGCGTCACGGCGGAAGTCGATGCCCGGGCGGGTTTCTGCACGGTGACGTCGCCTTCCGAGGGCGAACCCACGCGCCCGGACGCTCGCAGGGCCTCGAAGGCGCCGGTGAAATCGCCGGTCGACGCGTTGGAGAGCGGCGAAGCCAAGGATCCTGGAAGCGAAGACGAAAGTGGAGGTGCGGGGGGCGGTGCGGGGGCGGCGGGG
>JBDTML010000075.1:0-3165 GCA_039934255.1 Acidobacteriota bacterium
CGCCGGTCCGGCAACCGGCTGCGCATCAACGCGCAGCTCGTCGACACGCACACGGACTTTCCTCTCTGGTCGGAACGCTACGACCGCCAGATGGAGGACGTCTTCGAGGTGCAGGACGAGATCGCGCGCAAGATCGCCGAGGCTCTCCGCGTCACGCTCTCACCGCAGGAAGAAGCCGCTCTCGCCGCCAAGCCGACAGAAAACCTCCAGGCCTACGACCTGTACCTGCGCGGGAAGAGTTACGCGCGCCGCCTCACGCGGCAGGACTTCGAATTCGCTCTCCAGATGTTCGAGAACGCCGTCGCGCTGGACCCGGACTTCGCTCTCGCCCACGCCGCCATCGCGAACGTCTGCGCGCAAACGCACTACAACTACGGGCGCGACCCCGTCTGGCTGGAGCGGGCAAAGGCGGCCTCCGCGAGGGCCGTCGCGCTCCGCCCGCAGCTGCCCGAGCCGCTCGTCGCGCAGGCGTGGATCCTTTACGCCGACGGCCAGTACGACGAGGCGATCAGCTGCGTGCGGCGGGCCATCGAGCGGAAGGGCGACTGCGAGGGCGCCTACTACCTTCTCGGCCGCGCTCTCTTCGCGTCCGGCCGCTACCACGAGATCGCGAACGTCGTGGACGCGGCCATGGAAGCGAGCGGTCAGGACTACAACATCTACATCCCGATCCAGAACGCGCTGGGCGCCCTCGGGAAGGACGAGATGGTCCGCAACGTCCGCCAACGCTCGATGCTGGCTCTGGAAACTCACCTCAGGTCGGTTCCCGAGGATGCGCGCGCGCGTGTCCTCCTCGCCAGCGACTACGCGGAGACGGGCCGCCGGGAGGACGCCATCCGCGAGGCGAATCTCGCGGTCGTGCTGCGCCCGGACGAAGCGACGGTTCTCTACAACGCCGCGTGCGTGTTCTGCGGCCTCAAGGACAGGGCGCAGGCCCTCGACGCGCTCCGGAAGGCCTGGGCCGCCGGATTCAAGGACACGGGCTGGGCGCGCCGCGACCCCGACCTGGCCTTCGTGCACGGCGATCCCGAGTTCGAGCGGCTTTACCCGGGCTCATGAAGCCGGGCCTCCGCGACCGCCAGGTTTCGGCGTAGATCCTCCCGCTCCGGGCTGAGCGCGAGGCCTTCCCGGCAGAGCCGCGCCGCCTCCTCGTTTCGTCCGACGTTGAGGAGGAGGAACGACGCAAAGGCGCGTGACTCGACGGCGGGACCGCCGAAGTCGATCGCCGCGAGAGCGAGGTGCACCGCCGCGGGAACGTCGGCATCGGCCGTCAGGACGGCGGACTCGAAGAGGATCCTCCCCGTGTCGGACGACGCGGGGAGACTTCGCGGGGATAAGAGGAGGCGAACGAGGGCCGCGTCGGCGGGGATCTCGGACCGCTTTCCTCCGGCGTCGGCGCCGTCCCCTTGCGTCGCAAGCCGGAAGAGAACCCGCGGCGCCTGAAGCCAGGTCGCCCAGGACGGGACGTAGTGTGGCCTCTGAAAGCGCTCGAGCGCGCCGTCGGGTCGGCGATGGACGGGCGGGACGGGCCCGAGCGGGGCCGGCGCCGAATTCGCGGCGAGAGCCCATTCGTAGATTCGGGCCGTGTCGACGAGATAGCCGGACGCGTTGACGAAGAGTCCGGCGGTCGCCAGCCCCAGGGCGGCCGCGACCTCGACGCGCCCCTTCACGGCGAGGAGCGGAGCGAGGCAGACCACCGCGGGCGCCAGCAAGCGGGGCCCCCATCCCATGCCGCCCTCCCACGCCCACCAGACGGCGTTGACGCCGAAGAACGCGCCGGCCGAGAGCAGCGCCACGAGAGCCTCGACTCGGCGCGACCCCTTCGCGGCCCGCGCGAGCCCGAAGGGAACGAGAAGCACGAGCGGCGCGTACCAGACGAGGCCCCTGTTCGGGAGGAGAGTGAGCCGAAGGGCCGTCCAGAGCACGCCGACGCGCTCCCGCTCGTAGATCGCGAGTTGGTTCGAGTAGCCGAGCTCCAGAACGCTGCCGAAGCGGACCGCGTTGAGGCAGAGAAAGGCGGCGATGCCCGGTGTGGCGCCCGCGAGAAGAAGGCCGAGGTCCCGTCCGAGGCGCCGTTGCCCGCGCGGGAAAGCGATGGCGAGGGCGAGCGCGGGCGCGAGGAGCAACGCCGTCGGTTTCGCGAGCAGACAGAGCGAGAACGCCACGCCCGACGCGAGGAGCGGGCCGGCCCGGCGGCCCTGCGGCCGGCGCCGCGCCCAGAGCGCCCTCTCGAGGGCGAGCGCCGCGAGGAAGACGACGTAGGGCTCCTGGAAGTCGGACAGGAAGAGCGGCCCGAGAAACGTCGTTCCGAGGAGGGCCGCCGCGATCCACGGCGCGGACCTCCGGGAGCTGCCGCCGAACCGCAGAAGGCGCGTGACGGGCCCGACGGCCGCCGCCGCCGCCAGGAGTCCCAGGAGATCGATCGCGAAATCGGACGCGACGCCGCGCGGCGTTCCGGGGGGCACGACCCGCGCGCCCCGCAGCACGGCCGCCCTCAGAAGGGCGCTCATCGGAGCGTGCACCGTGACCCATCCGCGCCCGCCGGGGGCCGGAAGAAGGATGTAGCCGTGCACCTTCTGGTTCGGCCCGGTCGGAGGCAGGGTGAACGTGCCTTCGAATGCGAGCGCGGCCGCGGTTCGGAACGCGAGGATTCCGTCGCTCGACACGGGGAAGTGCCACGGCGAAAGAAGCGCCAGGAACGCGGTCAGCGCGAACGTGGCCCTTCCGATATGGGCGCGAGCAACAGGTCTGGCGCGGGCGGCGGCGCGTTCGGAGCGGCCGATCACAGCCAGAGGAACGCCATCGCGACGATCGCGTACACGACGAGGAGCTGCGCGCCCTCGAGCCAGTTCGACTCGCCGTCGGCGGCGATCTGGCCGGCGATGAGCACGGAAAGGCCGAGGACGGCGACCTCGAACGGGTTGAAGAAGAGCGTCATCTGATGCCCGAAGAGGAGCGAGATGAAGACGAGGAGCGGCGCGACGAAGAGCGCGATCTGCTGGCTCGAGCCGAGTGAGATCGCGAGGGACAGCTCCATCCGGTTTTTCATGGCGGCCGAGACGGAGACGAGGTGTTCGGCCACGTTTCCGACGAGGGGGATGAGGACGATGCCGAGGAAGACCTCCGAGACCCCGGTGCGCCTCACGACGGGCTCGATGGCGCCGA
>JBDTML010000076.1:0-6301 GCA_039934255.1 Acidobacteriota bacterium
CCTCGAGCGCGCGATGCGCCGCGCCGGCCTCGGCGAGAGGAAACGTCCGGTCGATGCGGATCGGCAGCGAACCGTCCTTGACCCAGGAGAGAACGTCTCCCGCGCGGGCGACGAGGTCCTCGCGCGACGCGACATAGTGAAAGAGCGAAGGCCGCGTCAGGAACACGGAGCCCTTCTGGTTCAGGATCTGCGGGTCGAGTGGACCCGCGGGGCCGCTCGACTGCCCGAAGAGCGCCATCGTGCCGCGAGGAGCGAGGACGTCGAGCCCCTTCTCGAAAGTCGTCTTCCCGACGGAGTCGTAGACGGCCTGGACGCCCTTGCCGCCCGTGAGGCGCTTCGTCTCCGCGACGAAATCGCTCGTCGTGTAGAGGATCACCTCGTCCGCTCCGGCCTCCCGCGCGAGCGCGGCCTTGGCCTCGGTCGAGACCGTGCCGATGACGCGGGCGCCTCGCCTCTTCGCGATGCGGCAGAGGAGCAGCCCGACGCCGCCGGCCGCCGCGTGAACGAGGCACGTGTCTCCCGGGCCGAGCGGCCGCGTGGACGCCGCGAGGTAGTGGGCGGTCATGCCCTGCAGCATCGCGGCCGCGGCCTGCCGCGCCGAGACGCCTTCCGGAATCGGGACGAGCCGGCCCGCGGCGACGAGACTCTTCTCCGCATACGCGCCCTGAGCATTGAAGGTCGCGACGCGGTCGCCGGGCCTCACCGACGTGACGCCGGGCCCGACGGCCTCGACCACGCCCGCGACCTCTCCGCCGGGCGTGAACGGATATCCCGCAGGCTTGTAGAGGCCGATGCGGAAATAAACCTCGATGAAATTGACGCCGATCGCTTCCACGCGGACGAGCGCCTCACCGTCCTTCGGAGTCGGAATGGCGACGTCCTCGAAGCGCAGGACTTCCGGGCCGCCGGGAGCGGAAATGCGGATGGCCTTCATGCGAGGGAGTCTAAGGCGGGAGCCCGGGCTCGCGCGCGCCTACTGGAACGTGCCGTTCACGTCGAGAATGACGTCGACCGTGCCGGAGGTCGTGTTCCATATCCAGTACGAACCGTCCGGCGCGAGCTTTACGATCGCGTTGTTCGCGCGAATCTGTCCCGGCCGGATCCACACGGTGCTCGCGTTCGGGGGCGCGGCGAGGTCGCCCGGATAGACGACGACCGAGCCGAGGGCATCCCGCGACAGGACCGTGACGTTCGTCGAGAGCGCCGCCATTCCGTACGGGATTCCGCAGGCGCCGTTCACGACGTATTTCCGCCCCGATCCCGGACCGATCGATGGGCCGCCCGTGCCGACGCCGCGCGTGTCGAGGACGCGGCAGGGGGCGAGCGTGTTGAGCCCGCCGCACGCCGCGGCGACCGGGATGGGCACGGATGACGATGAAACGCAGCCGCCCGCCGTCACGGTGGCCGCGACGGTCGTCGTGCCGGCGGCGGAAACGCTGAATGAGATGGACGGCGTCCCCTGCCCGGAGACGATCGTCCCGTTCGTGACCGTCCACGCGTACGTCGCGCCCGCTCCGGCGCTCGCCACCGAGGCGGTCCCGGACGTGGCGTTCGGGAGGCAGAGGCTCGCCGGCGCCGTGATCGCCGCGGACGATCCGTTCACGACGGCCGACGTCGCAGCCGCGGGGCCCGTACAGCCGTTCACGGTCGCCGTGACGAGATACACGCCGCTCGTGGCGGGCGACGCGTTCGCGATCGAAGGATTCTGGAGCGACGACGTGAAGCCGTTCGGACCCGCCCAGGCGTACGCCGCGTTCGGAATCGTCTGGGCGGTCAGGGCGAGCGTGGCGCCGATGCAGACCGGGCCGCCGTTCCCCGCCACGGGCGCGGCCGGCGGCGTGTTGACGATCACGGCCGTGCTCGCGGCCGTCGAACATCCGAGGACGGTCGCGAGGACGACGTACGTCCCGGCACCGGCGGCCGTGACGTTCGGGACCGAGGGATTCTGGAGCGTGGACGAGAACCCGTTCGGGCCCGTCCACGCGTACGTCGCGCCCGCGACCGGAGCGGCCGTCAGGGCGAGAGTCGCGCCCGGACAGAGCGGGCCGTTGTTGCCGGCCGTCGGCACGGGCGGCGAAGGATTGACCGCGCCCGAAGTGGCGGCCGTCGACGTCTGACCCGAAAACGTGCGGACGACCGCGTACGTGCCCGAGGCCGCCGGCGTCGCGAACGGCACCGTCGGATTCTGGAGCGCCGATGTGAACCCGTTCGGGCCCGTCCACGCGTACGTCGCGCCGGAAAATGTCGGCCCTGCGAAGAGCGCGAGGGGCGAACCCGCGCACACGGCGCCGCCGTTCGAGGCGACGACCGGCGGTGCGGAGACGACGAAGTTCGCGCTCGCGCCGATCGCGTAACCGGCGAGCGTGATCGTGAACGTGCCGGGCGCCGTGAACTGGAACGCCGTGCCCTGGCATCCCGTGCCGGGGCATCCCGCCGGCGAGGCCGCCGAGCCGAAGGTCCAGACCGTGGAGGCGGGCGGGGTCTGGTCCACCAGACCGCTGACGACCGCGTAGACCGTAATCGTGTCTCCGAGGTTCACGGGAATTCCGTCGGTGCAATCGCCGCCGGCTCCGACGCAGGGAGCAGAACCGTTCACCCGCACCGTGATGACGGGCGGCGCGGGCGTCACGGCGATCGGCCAGGCGGTCGGATCGGATACACCGGGCACGGACGGCATCCAGGACGTCACGATCGGGGACCCGCACGAGCCCGTCGTCGTGTACGAATAGTGGATACGAAGCCAGTAGGTGCTCGCAGTGGACGACACCGGGATGGACGCCGTCAGTCCGGTGCCGAGCGGGCTGATCGCGAGCGGGGACCAGCTCCCGGCCGCGCACGAGCCCCCCCCTGCGTTGCACAGGCTGTATTCGAGGCCCGCTCCGCACGGCGAGGCGCCCGACGCCACGCTGGATGCGTCCGTCGCCGAGACCGCGGTCCCCGCCACGGCCGTCGTCGCGATGCCGGTGAACGCGAGCGAAACGTCGGTGACGGCAATCGTCCCGAGGTTCTGCGTGCAGGGGCTGCCGCAGTCGGGGCTCGCATAACCCGTGGGATAGGGCACCGTCAGCCAGTAGTAGTACGTGCCCTTCGCGCCGAAATTGTGGTTGCAGGACGCCGTCGTGCACGACGCGTCGAGCGCCAGCGCCGCCGGGCTCGATCCGAAATACCATTTGTAACCCGAGGCCAGGGGCGTCCCCTCGGCACCGCTCACGACCGGATTGCCGAGGAGGATGCTCGGATTCTGCAGCCGGACGGCTGGCACCTTCCACGAGATCGGAAAGGCCTGCGTGTTTCCCGGGCCGAGGTCGTTCCGGGCTTCGAGCGCGAGACGCAGGGAAGCCGTGGTGCCGGCGGCCGCGTTCGCGGCGAAGTCGCCGTTCGCCGTCGCCGAGGCCCAGCAGCCGGCACCGGTCGACGGCACGCCGCCGGCGCGCGGGTCGCACGGGCCATAGAGGGTGATGGTCGCGGGAAGCGTCGCGGGATTCGCGAGGTCGGGGTTCTGCACGCGGGGGAACGAGCCGTTCTCCTCCGCCGCGTGCCAGTCGAAGTCGAACCGCCATTCCAGGAGGGTGTGAAGGGAAACGGCGCTCGGCGTGATCCGGAGCTTCGTGCCGACGAACACCGGGTCGCCGGCGCTCAGAGGGCACGGGCTCGCGCCCGGGCACGTGTCGTATTGCACCTGGATGTCGCTGACGGGCGGAGCGGGCACGGTCGCGCACGACATGGGGATCACGTAGGCGGACCCACCGGTTGGCACGTACGCGTAAATCGCGTTTCCCGCGCCCGCGAGCCCGCGCATGCTGTAGTTGAGGGCGAAGGTCGGGTACGTCGCCGAATTGAGGTCGATCTGGCCCGGCGTCACACCTCCCCAAGCAGCCACGTTCGTGGAGAAGAGACGGTAGACGACCGGGGAGCCGAACTTCTTCGCCCACATGAGCGCCGTCAGGCTGTTGCCGTTCGCGACCACGGCCGAGACTCCGCCCGCGACCCAGGTCTCGCCGAGCGGCTGCGGGATGGTGAAGGTCTGAGCATTCACCGTCTTGACGCCGGCCTTGACGGAAACGAGCGCGTACGCGAGAGGATTCGACAGTTCGACGAGAACCCAGAGCTTCGCCGGGTCGCCCGGATCCGTCGCCGCGCTCAGCGACGTCGGCGTGTTCCCTCCGAGGTCGCCGCTCGCGATCGTGACGAGGCCGAAGTTCCCCGAGATGTTTCCGACCGGGCCGGGATTCGACACGTCGAAGATCCGGATCGTGCCCTGATCGAGAAAGACGACGTTGTTTCCCGCGAGCGTGAGATACGCGCCCCCGCGGTTCCCGACGTTCTCGGAGGGCAGGTTCGCGGGGGCCATCGGCCCCGGAAGGTTTGTGATGTCGGTGACGGTGAGCGAGCCCGCCGCGATCCCGGAAGAGGCGATCAGCGCATACGCGAGGTACCGGTTCGAGTTCTTCTGGACCACCATCCCGGCGGAGTTGCGCGGCGCGAAGCCGCCCGTCACGTTGTTGAACCCGCTCGCGTTCGCCGTGGCCGCGACGGACTCGTAGCCCGTTACGGCATTCCCGTTGAGCCCGACGGCGAGTCGCTGGCCGTCGGGCGACACGCCGATCGAACTGACGTAGCTCTGGCCGTCGCCGGAGTAGGGCACCTCACCCGAATTGATCATGTTGCGATAGAGGAGGGCGCTCGGGTTCCCGGGGTTCGAGAGGTCGAGAATCGAATACCCGAACGACTCCTGCATCAGCATGCGCGGGCTCCCGCCCGCCTGGTAAACCTTCAGGTCGTAGTTCTTGAAGGGGTTCAGACCGAACGGCCTCGCGGCACCGGGAGGGTTAGGCTCGAATGAAAGGGGCGACGACGTCAGCGTGCACTGCGCGGCCGCCCGCCCGGCCGGAACCGAACACAACGCCACGCCGCCAAGAATCCCGGCCAGCAGGCGCCTCCCGGCGCGGGACCTGTTCAACTTTCGCCGCATTTCCATGGGCAATCGAGCCTCAATATCGCAAGCACGATGCCATCTGGGGGGAAACGACCTCCTCGCGGTTGTTAGGTGTCAACACGTAGAACGCCGAATCGCGCAGCCGGAAGAAAGTTGGAACGCCCGAGAGCCCACTCTCCGCCTCAGGGCGACACTTCTTGGCGCGCTGCTCGACGAAGGCGCCAAAAATTGCGTGCTACTCGAACCAGCCGTTGACGTCCATGACGAGGTCGAGGGAGCCTGTCGAGCCGCTCGCGACGTCGAACATGCCCGTTCCGTCCGCCGCGAGGCCGACGAGGACGTTGTTCGCGCGCGTCTGTCCCGCCCGGAACGCGATCGTCAGCGCGTCGGGGGCCGCCGCGAGGTCGCCGGGGTAGAGGATCACGGTCCCGCCGGCACTCGTGTTCGTGACCGTGACGTTCGCCGACACGGACCCGGCCCCCGCCGGAATGCCGCACACTCCCGGCGCGACGAAACGCCGGGTCTCCCCCGCCGCGAAGGAGCCCGCCCCGACGCGTGTGTCGAACGCCCGGCACGGCGCGACGGGATGGAATCCGAGGCCGCTCTTGACGATCGCGAAGGAATCCCGCACCACTCCGTCGACGCGCACGAAGTGCGCGTCGAGGCGCGATCCGCTCACGTCGATCACGAACGAGCCGCGCTCGGCGAAGCCGCGAAGCATCGCCGGATGGTTCAGCGCCCCCGTCCCGAGCTGACCGCCGCTGCCCGCGACGACGTAAACCGTGCCCGCGTGAGGGGTTCGCGCCGCGGGCTTGCGGTACGGGCCCGTCGTCGCGGGGTCCCCCGTTCCGCCGTCCTTCTTCATGCTCGCCGCGAACGTCGTCGAGACGCCGTAGTGCCCGTCGAGGAGGTACGAGCGCTCGTAGACGTGCGAGTGGCCGCCGAGGACGAGATCGACGCCGGCGGCCTCGAGGATGGGGTTCACGAACTGGCGCATCTCGACGAGCTCGGTCTCCGTGTCGGAGTCGTGCGTCCCCTTCGTGTACGGCGGGTGGTGCCAGTACGCGACGATCCACTTCTGCGCCGTCGCCGCGAGATCGGCCGCGAGCCAGGTGAGCATGGGGCTGCCGGGAAGACGGCTCACGTCGTACGCGTCGAGACACACGAAATGCACGTTTCCCGCGTCGAACGAGTAGTACGCCTCGCTACCGGACGCGATGCCGCCGGCCTCCGCCGCTTTCGGCAGGCGGAAGACGTCGAAGTAGACGCCGGTGCCCGTGTTCCCGTTCGCGGAGCCGCCGTCGTGATTGCCGAAGGCGGGCCAGACCGGCATCGCGGCCAGGAGCGCGGGATATGTCCCGAAGA
>JBDTML010000077.1:0-6642 GCA_039934255.1 Acidobacteriota bacterium
GGGCGATCCTGAGCTCGCCCGTTCCGGTCGTGGGCTGGGTCGCGCCTCCCGGATCGCAGGCCGCCTCGGCGGGGTTCCTCATCCTGATGTCGTGCGACGTCGCCGCGATGGCGCCGGGCACGAACGCGGGCGCCGCTTCGCCGGTCGGGGGAGGCGGCGAGGATCTCCCGAAGACGATCGCGAAGAAGGTGGGGGAGGACGTTTCGGCGCTGCTCCGCTCCGTCACCGAGCCCCGGGGCCGCCCGGTGGACGACGCCGTGAAGGCCGTCACGGAGGCGACGTCGTATTCAGAGACGGAGGCCGAGAAGCGCCATCTCATCGAAGTCGTCGCGCGCGACGTGCCGGAGCTTCTCGCAAGGCTCGACGGGCGCACGGCGAAGCGCGTCGGGAGGCCCGACGTCGTCCTGAAGACGGCCGGCCTCGCGACCGAGCCGCGGGAGATGACGCGGAAGGAGCGAATCCTCGGCGTGATCGCGAGCCCCGCTCTCGCGGGCATTCTCTTTCTCGTGGGGCTCGTCGGCCTCTACTCCGAGCTTTCGCATCCGGGCGGAATTCTGCCCGGCGTTCTCGGCGCGATCTGTCTCGTCCTCGCGCTCTTCGCGATGTCGGTGCTTCCCGTGAACGGCGCCGGGGTCTTTCTCATCTTGCTGGGCGCCCTGTTCTTCTTCCTCGAGGTGAAGCTGACGGCGCACGGCGTCCTCGCCGTGGGGGGCGCGGCGGCGATCGTGCTCGGCGGCCTCCTGCTGTTTCCAGACCGGGCCGGCGCCCCGCGCGGCGAGCTCGCGACGCTCGTCGCAGGGGCCGTCACGACCGCGGCGATCCTCGCGGCCCTCTCGTTCAGGGCTCTCGCCGTCAAGCTGCTGCCGGATCGCACGGGCGCGGGCGTCCTCGTGGGCCAGGTCGTCGCCGCGCGCACGGCCTTCGCGCCCACAGGCAAGATCTTCGTGGACGGCGCCCTCTGGGAGGCGCGGTCCTCCGAGCCTGTCGCGGTTGGCGATCGCGTCGAGATCACCGGCCTCGACGGCCTTCTTCTCCTCGTCCGTCCCGTCCCGAAAGGGGCCTAAGGAGACTCATGTCGAATCTGACCCTCCTCGTCCCGGTTCTCTTCGTCGTGCTGATCTTTCTCTCGAAGTGGATCAACGTCCTGAACGAGTACGAGAGGGCTGTGACCTTCTGGCTGGGCCGTCTCTCGCCGGCCCCGAAGGGCCCCGGTCTGACGCTCATCTTCTGGCCGTTCGAGACCATGGTGCGCATCTCGCTCCGCACGGTGGTTCTCGACGTCCCGCCCCAGGACGTCATCACGCGCGACAACGTGTCGGTGAAGGTGAACGCGGTCGTCTACTTCCACGTCATGGACCCGTCGAAGGCGGTCGTGAAGGTGGAGAACTACCTGTACGCCACGTCCCAGCTCTCCCAGACCACACTGCGCTCCGTCCTGGGCCAGGCCACGCTCGACGAACTGCTCTCTTCGCGCGACAAGCTGAACGAGAACCTGCAGGAGATCCTCGACAAGCACACGGACCCATGGGGCATCAAGGTGACGATGGTGGAGCTGAAGGCCGTCGACCTGCCGATCGAGATGCAGCGCGCGATGGCGAAGCAGGCGGAGGCCGAGCGCGAAAAGCGCGCGAAGATCATCCACGCCTCCGGTGAGTTCGAGGCCTCGAAACAGCTTTCAGAGGCGGCGGCGATCATCGGGCGCGAGCCCGCCACGTTGCAGCTTCGATACCTGCAGACCCTGACGGAAATCGCGACCGAGAAGAACTCCACGATCATCTTCCCGCTGCCGATGGACCTGATCTCGGCGTTCCTCAAGAAGGGCGAGAAAACCGGATGACGACGCTTGGGCTTTCGGATGGCCCCGACGGCCGGCCGGAGAGGCCGCCCGTCCACTACCAGATCTCGGTGACGGGCCGGCAGGCCGGGTTCTTCTTCCTGCTTCTCCTCGCCGCGCTCGTGCTGGCTTTTTTCTTCGGGATGAAGACGGGCGCCGCGGCGCGAAGGGGCCCGGGCGCGGTTGCGACGCTCGTGAACGCTTCCGACCTGCCCGTGCCGACGCTCGCACCGTCGGACGGCTCGCGGGAGACCCGCAAGTCAGGAACCGCCGCCGAGGAAGCGCTCGGGTTCGCCGTCGAGAAGCGGGCGGCACCGAAAGAGGCCGCGGCGACGGCGGCGTCGGTGCCCGTGCCGACGGCGGTGCCCACGCCGCCACCGCCCGTCCCGACTTCCCCTCCACCGGCTCCTCCGAAGGAAGCAGTCGTTCAGAAGATCGCCCCGAAAGGCCCCTTTTACGTGCAGGTTCTCGCGACGAAGAAGGCGCCCGCGGCGGACGAGCTCCGAAAACGCCTCAAGGACGAGGGATTCGCGGCGGACGTCTCGGCCGTGCCCGGCAAGGAGGGTTGGTTCCGCGTGCGCGTCGGTCCCTTCAAGGAACGCGCGAAGGCGGAAGCGGCCGCGAAGAAGATCAAGGCGACCGACAAGCAGATCAAGAACACGCCCCTGGTGGTGCCTTGAGCCCCCGGGCTCTTCCTTTTAGCGGCGAGCCGGGCCTGCCCCCTTGGATCCGGGAGAAGAAGCTGCGCCTCCTCGACCTTCACGAGATGAAGTCGCGCATGCGGCGCGGTAGCCTGTCGACTGTCTGCGAAGAGGCGCGCTGTCCGAACCGGACGGAGTGTTTCGAGAGAAAGACGGCCACCTTTCTCATCGCGGGCGACGTCTGCACGCGCGCCTGCGGCTTCTGCCACATCACGTCGGGGCGGCCGGCGGCGCTCGACCCGGACGAGCCCGCGCGTCTCGTCGAGGCCGCCCGCGAGATGGGGATCCGGCACATCGTCGTGACGTCGGTCGACCGCGACGATCTCCCTGACGGAGGCTCGGCACATTGGGCCGCCGTCGTCCGGGCGCTCAAGGAAGACGACTGCGCGCGCACGGTCGAGGCGCTGACGCCGGATTTCCAGGGGGCCGCCGACCAGATCGACCGCGTCGCGGACTCGGCCCCCGACGTCTACAACCACAACGTGGAGACGGTTCCCCGGCTCTACGGCGCCGCGCGGCCGAAGGCGAATTTCGAGCGATCCGCCGGGCTTCTGGCGCGCGTGAAGGGACGGCATCCCGCGATGACGACGAAGTCCGGTCTCATGCTGGGCCTGGGCGAGAAAGACGACGAAGTGCTGGACGCCTTCCGCGTTCTCCGCGCCGCCGGCGTCGACGTCGTCACGGTGGGGCAGTACCTGCGTCCGTCCGCGTGGAATCTCCCGGTCGTGGAGTACGCGACGCCCGGGCGCTTCGCTTGGCTGGAGACGGAGGGAATGAAGATGGGCTTCCGGGCGGTCTTCGCAGGCCCCTTCGTTCGCTCGAGTTATCGCGCAGAAGAGCTTCTTAGAAGTGAATGACAGCCGTCGCACAGGCGCCGCCGGGTGCCAAGCTGCTTGGCCGGCGCATGTTGCCCCTCTTACCTTCTAAGACAATTCCCCGTCTTCTCTTTTCTTGCGCGTCCGGCGTTCTCTTGTCGTTGTGTTTTCCGAATTTCTCGATTCTTCCTCTTCTCCCCGTCGCCCTGATCCCGCTGATCGCCGCGCTCGACGGCGCGAGGCCTCGGCAAGCGGCGTTCCTCGGGTACGTGTTTGGTCTCGTGTTCTGGACGATGACGATTCCGTGGATCGCCTACACGGTCCACCGGTTCGGCGGCGTGGCGTGGCCTCTCGCCGGACTCGCGCTCGCGGCGGCGGCGGCGATCTGCGCGGTGCCGTTCGGCCTGATGAGTCTCCTCCATGCCTGGGTCGCGCCCCGGTCCGCCGCCGGCATCGTGACGACATTCGGCGCGGCCTGGGTGTTTCAGGAGTTCTTTCGAACGTACGTGTACGTTTTCGGCGGCTTCCCGTGGGCGCTCCTCGCGAATCCGCTCGCGGACGTCCCGCAACTGCTCGGCACGGCGGCCGTCGGCGGCGTCTATCTGACGTCGCTCCTCGTCGCCTCTCTGAACGCGGCTCTCTACGTCGCGCTCACGCGGCCCTCTCGGAATGCGAGGCTCGTGTGGCTCGCGGGCGCGGCTCTCGCGGCGGTACTCGCGGCGGCGGCCGGTCCGGGGCGGCCGAAGCCGGCGGGAGAGGCCATCGTCGTCGGTGTCATTCAGCCGAACGTCAGGCAGGACTTTCGCTGGGAGCCCGGAACGGCCGAGCGCCTCTTCGGCGAGCTCGAGGACCAGACCCGCATGCTCCGCAGGCACGACCGGCCCGTCCTCGTGCTGTGGCCGGAGAGCGCGTCGCCCTACGCGTGGTCGTTTTCCGCGGCTTACCGCGAGAGGGTCGTCGCGCTCTGCAAGGAGCTCGACATCGCGATTCTCCTGAGCACGGTCTGGTCCGAATCTCCGGACGATTCCGAGGCGCCGTTCTACAACGCCGCGGTTCTCGTGACGAAGGACGGATCAGCGCGCCCCTACTTCAAGCAACGGCTCGTTCCTTTCGGCGAATACGTGCCGTTCGCCGGGCTTCTCCGGAAGATCCGACCCATCAGCCGCGCCGTCCCGTCGGCCTTTACCCCCGGTCAAGGCACGGCTCTGCTCTCACTCGGCACGTGGAAGCTGGGCGGTGCGGTCTGCTACGAGGTCGTCTTTCCCTGGATCGCGCGCGACGAGACGCGTGCGGGCGCGGACGTCCTCTTCACTCTGACGAACGACGCATGGTACGGGCGCGCGGGGGCGCAGCGACAGCACTTCCAATCCGCCGTCGTGCGCGCGATCGAGACCGGCCGCCCGCTCGTGCGTGCCGCGATCACGGGAATCAGCGGGGCCGTGGACGCGACGGGCCGAGTCCTCGTGACGCTCGGCCCCGACGTCAAGGGCGCCTTCTCGGTTCCGCTGGAGCGCGCCGCCGCACCGCCGGCCGCGGTCGCCGCGGGCGATAGTGTCGCGTGG
This sequence comes from Acidobacteriota bacterium, assembly GCA_039934255.1. Classification (GTDB taxonomy): domain Bacteria; phylum Acidobacteriota; class Thermoanaerobaculia; order UBA5066; family UBA5066; genus Fen-183. The sequence goes on from JBDTML010000077.1 coordinate 4,913, forward strand.
GTTTGCGCGGCGGGGCTGCTGGCCGGTATCCTCCGCGCGCGGGCTCTCGCGCCCCGGAACGCCCAGGAGGAAGTCACACGTGAACGAAGAACGAATTGAGCGCCTGCTCGAACTCGCGTCGTCCGTGAGCGCCCTCCGCGGCTATCTTTGACGTCCGCAAAGCGGGTAAAGAGAAGGAAGAGCTGGAGCGAACGACGGGCGAGCCCGGCTTCTGGACGAACGCCCTCGAGGCGCAGGAGACCCTCCGCAAGCTGAAGCGCGCCGAACGGATCCTGGCCGACGACAAGGATCTCAAGGAGCGCCAGGAGGAGCTCGAAATCCTCGGTGAGTTCCTCCGCGCGGGCGAGAAAGTCGAAGCCGACGCCGACAACGCGCTGGCCACGATCGCGCCCTGGGCGCGCCGCAAGGAGCTCACGTTCAAGCTCACGCACGACGAGGACCCGCTGCCCGCGCTCGTCGAGATCCACGCGGGCGCCGGCGGAACGGAGGCCCAGGACTGGGCCGACATGCTCATGCGGATGTATCTCCGCTTCGGCGAGCGCCGCGGATGGAAGACGGACGTGCTCGAGGTGACGTACGCCGAGGATGCGGGAATCAAGACCGCGACGCTGCGCTTCGAGGGAGAGTACGCGTACGGGCACATGAAGGCCGAGCGTGGCGTCCACCGACTCGTGCGCATCTCTCCGTTCGACGCGGCGGCCCGGCGGCACACGTCCTTCGCGGCCGTCTACGTCTCGCCGGAGATCGACGACACGATCGAGGTCGAGATCAACGACAAGGACCTCCGGATCGACACGTTCCGTGCGGGCGGCAAGGGTGGCCAGCACGTCAACAAGACCGAGTCGGCGATCCGTATCACGCACATGCCGTCCGGGCTCGTCGTGCAGTGCCAGAACGAGCGATCCCAGCACAAGAACAAGGCTTCCGCGATGAAGGTGCTGCGCTCGCGCCTCTACCAGCGCGCCGTCGAGGAGCGCCTCGCGAAGGATGCCGTTCGCGCGGGCACGAAGATGGAGATCGGCTTCGGGTCGCAGATCCGCTCGTACGTGCTCGCGCCGTATCGCCTCATCAAGGACCACCGCACGAACTACGAGGTCGGGGACGTGGACCGCGTTCTCGACGGCGACCTCGACGGCTTCATCGAGGCATACCTTCAGACCTTCGTGAAGAGGGGCGAGAAGGCCGCGACCGACCGGCAGGGTTTCGGCACTTCCGAAACGGGGCCATGACGGAATCGGGAAAGGGGGCTTACAGCCCCTGGATGGAGGACCTCCGGAAGCGTCTCGCACGAAGCTGGCCGGCACGGCCCCTCGTTTCAGAGAGGCTCGAGAACGCGGGCTCGGTCGCGCTGCGGCCGGCGGCCGTTCTGATCCCTCTTTACGTGCGCGAGAAGGCGCTGTGGACGCTCTTCACGAAGCGAACGGACCTGGTAGAGCACCACAAGGGCCAGATCTCGTTTCCCGGCGGCGGCAAGCACGCGGCCGACGAGAACCTCTGGGAAACGGCTGTTCGGGAGACCGAGGAAGAAATCGGAGTTCCGCGAAAAGGCGTGCGGATCCTGGGAGCCCTCCCGCGCCTCGTCACGGTCACCGAGTTCGAGGTCGCGCCGTTCGTCGGGGCGATCCCATACCCGGTTACATTCACGCCGCAGCCGGGAGAGGTCGAGTCGATCATCGAGGTGCCGCTCGCATACCTCCTCGACCCCATGGTGGTCGAGGAACGGCCCGTGA
>JBDTML010000078.1:0-33758 GCA_039934255.1 Acidobacteriota bacterium
TCGCGCCCGTGGCCGCCCGTGCTTGAAGTGGCACGAAGAGTGCAAACACGGCGTCGAGTCGCTGAGCATCAACCGCGAGCTGAGGGCGAAGAAGGACGCTCCCTCAGGGCCGATGGCCGTCTCCGCGGAACCCATCCGCGCCTGACCGAGTCGGCCCCGAGCGCGCGTGCTTTTTCGCACGATTAAACGCGGATGGCTCCGCAGGGCGATTCTCGGCCTCGCGTGTTTCGTGGCGCTCGGTTTCGTCTGTCTGGTCGGGGGGACGAACGTAGCCCTGAAGTCGGACTGGCTCTCCGCGCAGATCAACTCGGACCCCGCGACGCTCCTCGTTACGTACACGGGTGCCCGGTCGTTTTCGCCCGGACATCTTCGGTTCGACACGCTCGTCATCCGGAGCCGGGACTCGAACATCGAATGGGAGGCTCGGCTCGAGGGCGTGACGGTCAGCGTGCGCCTGTTCGATCTTCTGAGGCGCAGGTTGAGCGCGCGCTCCGTGCGTGCGAACACGCTGACGTTCCGCCTCCGGGAGCGTCTCGAGCGCTCCGAGGCGACACCCGCCCGGCTCGCGCGCTACGCCCGCATCGCGGGATTCGGCGAGCCTCCCCTCCGGGACCCGGCGGCGCCTCCCGCCCACGCGGGAAATCCCTGGCGAATCGTGGTCGACGATCTCTCCGTCGGCGTCGTGCGCGAGATCTGGATCGACTCGTGGCACTGGACCGGAACGGCGCGCCTCGGGGGCGGGCTCGATCTGCTTCCCGGCCACCGGGCCGAGGTCTTTCCGGCCGAGCTCTCCTTCACGGGCGGAACGCTTCGGTTCGGCGAACGCGAGACGTTTCGCGAAACCGTTGGAACCCTCCGCGCCGCGCTGCCGCGCTTCGAGACGCAGGAATATCCGGGAAACGAGGTCTGGAAAATCATGTCAGGCACGGTCCTGCTTCGCGGCGCTCTGCGGGGCCTCGACTTCCTTTCCGCGGACGGGGAAGGGCTGCGGATCGCGGGCGGAATCGGGTCCGCCCGGATTGGGGTGGTGCTGGATCGCGGACGGGGGCGCGCACGTGTGGACGTGGACGCCGCTCGAATCGTGGCGAAGACCGGGCGACGCGTCTTTCGCGGTTCCGCGCGGACACTCGTGCACGCGCGCGAGATCGACTTTCGCGAAGGCTTCGTCTCGTTCTCCGGAAGCGCGCTCGCGCTTTCGAATATCTCCCTGGACGGCGCGTCGCGGCAGGCCTGGGCCGGATCCTTCACGACTCCATCTGCGCGTGTCCGTCTCACCGGCGGCTCGCTGGACGCCCAGGTCGTCGCGCGTTTCCGGGATGGCCGTCCGCTCTTGGCGCTTCTGCCGTCCGGCCCGCCGAAGTGGCTCGCGGGGCTTCTCGACCTTCGCGACTTCGGTGCGGAAGGCCATGTGTTGCACGCGCCGGGCCGTTTGACGATCGCGAAGGCGCACGCGGAGGCGGGGACGTTCTCCCTCTCGGGCGACTACCGCGAAACCCTCCGACGCACGTGGGGCGCCCTCCTGGTCCGGAAGGGCGGCCTCTCCGTCGGTGTGGGCCTCGGGTCCGGAGCGGCCTTCCATGTTCTCGGGGCGACCGAGTGGTTCGAGAGGGAAGGCCGTCCCGGAGGTCTCCGAACGGATCAGCCGCGCGAAACCGGGGAAGTCGTCCCGACGCGGCGAAGCAAGTAAGCCGCGGCGATTCCCACGCCGAGCACTCCGAAGAGGATGGGGACGGTACGGCTGCGGGTCGGCCGTTCCAGCGAGGTCCAGTTGCGGACGAGGACCTTCTTGATCTTCGCGCCTTCGGCTCCTGCCTCGTTGAGGATGCGGCCGACCGAGTTGGCGAGCTGCGTCACGGTTTCGTCTGTCCGGCTGCCGACCTCCGAGGATCCGCCCCGGAGTGCGGAAATGACCTGGGCGAACGTGTCTGTCTTCATTGTGAAACTCCTTCCGGAAGTATCCGGCTCCACTTGAACTGCAAAATCGAGGCCGGGTGCTCGCAGGAGGGCGTGGCACATGCGTTGCTAATTTGAGATCCGGAGGCCCCAAATGGAAAACATTTACAGTCCCGCCGTCGACGAACAGGCACGGAATACCGCTCGCGCGGCACAGAAGCTCGGCAACGAGGTAAAAAAGGACTTCGATGACGCGGTCTCGCGCGGCAAGGCTGTCGCCGAAGGACTCGGATTCGACACCAAGAAGGTCGCCGATCGCGCGCGAGAGTACGTGGAGTCCACCCGCAGGAACGTCGGAAAGGCCGCTGAGCGCGTCACGACGTACGCGGACGACAACACGGCGCTCGTCGCCGTGGCGGCATTCGGAGTGGGTCTGCTCGTGGGACACCTGGTCACGCGGGAATCGTGAGCGGCGTGAAGACGGGAGGTCCCGGGAGAAAGAAGGAAGCTCCTCGCCATCCCTTCCTCAGCGACGTCAAGGAGCTGCGCAGACGCGCGCGCAAGGAGATCGAAGAAGGAGCCGTTACGCCGAGTTACCGGGCGGACGCGGCGAAGGTGACCCGTCTGCTCAACATCGCCCTCGCGACGGAGATCGTGTGCGTTCTGAGGTACAAGCGGCACTACTTCATGGCGGAGGGAATCCACGCCGAGTCCGTCAAGCAGGAGTTCCTCGAGCACGCCAAAGAGGAGCAGGTCCACGCCGACGCCATCTGCGAGCGCATCCGGCAGCTCGGTGGCGAGCCCGACCTGAATCCGGCCGGGCTTCTTTCGAAGAGTCATACCGAATACCAGGAAGGAGAGGACCTCGTCGACATGATCCGCGAGAATCTCGTGGCCGAGCGAATCGCGATCGAATCGTATAAGGAGCTCATCGATTTCGTGGGGAAGGACGACCCCACGACACGGCGGCTCTTCGAGTGGATCCTGGGCGAGGAGGAGGAGCACGCGGATGACATGTCGGACCTCCTGAAGTCGTTCAACGGCGAGAAGAAGTCCTGAACAATCACTCCGTGCGCGCGCAGCGGGGCGACGCAGCGGTGACAGAGGTTCGGGTCTCGTGGTCGACACTACTCAAGATTCTGACGGCGATCCTCGCCGCGTGGGTGGTCGTTCACATCTGGACCGCGATCGAGATACTGCTCGTCGCGGCGCTCTTCGCGATGGCTCTGAGTCCTGCCGTCGAGTGGATGGAGGCCCACGGTTTCGGCCGTGGATGGGCGGTTGCGACCCTGGGCGTTCTCGCGATCGTGTCACTCGGTGCGTTCGTGTCCCTGATTCTTCCGCCGCTCACCACCGAAATGTCGGCTCTTTGGAAGAGCCTCCCGCATCTTCGGAAGAACATCGGTCACGAGATGGAGAGCAGCGGGCTCGCTTCGCGTGTCGTGCTGCCGCTTCTCGATCTTCCCCGGTCCGCCGAGTTCGACGCATGGCTCTCCCGGCCGATGGGATGGGGACCGCAGGCCGTGGAGGCCCTCGCGGCTTCGTTCCTCGTGGCCGTCCTTTCTCTGTACCTGATCCTCGACGGGAGAACCGTTGTGGCGTGGCTGCTTGCTTACGTGCCCCGCGAGCATCGGGGAAAAATGTCGACCATGGTCCCGGATGTGTTCGGCGTGGTGAAGGCGTACGCGGTCGGGCAGCTCATGACCTCCGCGCTCTTCACCCTTTTCACGTTCATCGTGTTGACGGTGCTTCACGTGCCCGCGGCCCTTTCCCTGGCTTTGTTCGCGGGCATCTGCGATGCCGTCCCCGTGGCCGGGATCTTCATCGCGATGGCGGCCGCGGCCCTCATCTCCCTCACCGTCAGCTCGTCCACGGCCATCATCGTCCTGAGCCTCTATCTCGCCTATCACCTCTTCGAGGCATACGTTCTGACGCCGAAGCTCTATGGCAACCGCCTTCGACTGTCCACGCTCACCGTCCTGCTCGCGATCGTCGTCGGGGGGCTGCTGGACGGCATCGTCGGGGCGGTTCTGGCGCTTCCGCTCGTTGCGGCGTATCCCGTCGTCGAGAAGCACTGGCTCGACGACTACCTCCACCCCGATTCCGTCGAGGACCACGCGTCGCTCCGCGCCGCCACTGACGGAACCGCTGAAGGGCAGGAAGCGGCCGTCGACGCCGTCATGAAAGGCGAGAAGCCGGCGCCGTCGGCTTGACCACGGTCGTAACGGGTATGGCTCCTTCCGCGGCCGGGGGCAATTTGCCTCTCCCGCGCCTCTCCGTGTAGCTCCGAGTCAGCTCGGCGCCGAAGAAAAAGATCTGCGCGGAGTAATAGACCCACAGCAGGAGGAGCACGAGGGATCCCGCCGCGCCGTAGGCCGTCGCGACCGTCGCCGTCCCGAGATAGCCGCCAATCGCGAACTTTCCCGCCGTGAACAGGGTGGACGTCACGACGGCGCCGAGCGCCACGTCCCCCCACGAGAGAACGACGTCCGGAAGAATCTTGTAGATGAGGCCGAAGAGAATCGCAAGAACGCCGAAGGAGACGACGAGGTCCAGGCTCTCCAGGACCGGGCCGGAGCTCTTGAGGTGGCGGCCCACGGAGGCGCCGAGCCCCGCGATCGCCGTGCTCACACCGAGAGAGACGATGAGCAGGAACCCCGTCCCAATGACGAGGTTCAGGGCCAGGAGGCGGCCCTTCAGGAGGCCCTTGACCACACCTTTCTCCGTCTGTTGAACCTTCCAGATGAGATTGAGAGCGTCGCGAAGTTCTGCAAAGACGCTCGTCGCCCCGAACAGGACGAAAACGAGCCCCACGGCCGTGGCGACGAGCCCGTGGCCCGGACGGGCCGCCGCTCGAATCATCTGCTCGAACATCTCGCTGCCACTCTTGCCGATGAGCTGGGAGATCTGGTGGAGCAACCCGGCTTGCGCCGCATCTCGTCCGAAGAGGAGCCCCGCGATCGAAATCGTCACGATCAGGAGGGGCGGAAACGAAAGGAGCGAGTAGAACGAGAGGGCGGCACCCAGCCGAAGAGCGTTGTCGTCATTCCATCCCCGAGCGGCCGAGACGATGATCCGGAGGAGATCGGGCGGAGATAAATGGGGCGGTGACGGCACACGGGAGTCTTTTTTCACGAGTTTGCGGATGCATGTGTCACGCCACGGCTCGATTCGGCTCCGCCACCGGCCGATGGCACGAGGCTTGCGCTGTTTGATGTGTGGAAGAACTGAGTTCGCCTCCGAAGAAGAGGCGCGCCCTCGCGCTGCGTCTGGCGAAGCGGGTATCCGCGGCCTGGATCGCTTTGACCTTGCTCGTGATCGTGGCGTCGTTCTTCGTGGACGAACCCCTGCGGCGAAGCATCGAGGGGCGAATGAACGCCCGGCTCGAAGGTTACGAGGTCCGGCTGCCGAAGCTGAGGTTCCGCCTCTTCAGTCTTTCAATGGCGCTCGATGGGCTCGTCGTGACCCAGAAGGCCCATCCAGAGCCGCCCGTGCTGCACATCGACCGGCTCAGGACGAGCGTTCACTGGCGCGCGCTGCTGTCCGGAAAGCTGGTGGCGGACGTCCTCATCCAGCGCCCGAAGATCGACGTCAACCTCACGCAGCTTCGCGAGGAGGTCAAGCAGGGCGTCCCCGTGAACGAGAGGGGCTGGCAGCAGGCGCTGCAGGAAGTGACCCCGCTGAAGATCGACCTGTTTCGCGTGGAGGACGGAGAGGTCACGTACATCGACACCGATCCGGCTCATCCCATCCGCATGACGGCGCTCCAGGTGCGGGCGAACGACATTCGAAACGTCCAGTCCAAACCGCAGGTCTATCCGTCACCAGTTCACGCAGAGGCGATCGTCTTCGGGTCCGGCCGCGCCTCCCTGGACGGGCACGCGGATTTCCTGGCCGAGCCCTACCCTGGGTTTCACACTCTCTTCCGCCTGGACGCCGTTCCCCTCGACGCCCTCTCCCTCCCGGTGCTCGCTCACACCGCGTTCGTGCTCAAGGGGGGTACGCTCGCCGCCGCGGGGGAGCTCGAGACGTCTCCGAAAGTGCGCAGGGCGAGGCTGTCCGATCTCTCTCTCTCGGGCGTGAAGCTGGACTACGTGGGGCCGAAGGAGCCTCTGAAACCGGTGGCCGCCAAGGCTGGAGCGGAGCAACGGAAGGGGGCGGATGACGCCCCGGAATGGACGCTCAAGCTCGACAAGGCCGTGATCGCAGCGAGCGAGATCGGCTTCGTGAACCGCGCGAAGGATCCCGCGTACCGGGTCTATTTCTCCCAGCTGTCTGGTGTCGTCTCAGAGCTCGGGAATCATGCCGCCGGAGCCCGTGCGCGCTTCGACCTCGCGGGCCGATTCGTGGGCAGTGGGGCGACGACCCTCACGGGTTCTTTCCGGGAGGGGGCCGCGTCCCCGGACTTCGACCTGAACCTCAGGATCGAGGGCACCGACATGACCCGCATGAACGACCTTCTCAGGGCTTACGGGAAGTTCGACGTCGTTGCTGGCGTTTTCTCGTTCTACTCCGAGCTGAAGGCCCGGGACGGAAAGATCGACGGGTACGTCAAGCCCCTCTTCAAGGGAATGAAGGTGTACGACAAGAGGCAGGACAAGGATAAGAACCTCTTCCGCAAACTGTACGAGAGGCTCGTCGACGGCGTCGCGGGGCTGCTCAAGAACCATGACCGGAAGGAGGTCGCCACGGTGGCGACCGTGTCGGGGAGCCTCGAGGGCGGCGCGCACGCGAGCGGACTGCAGATCGCGCTGAGACTCATCGAGAACGCCTTTTTCCGCTCGATCCTGCCCGGGTTCGATCGCGTGCTGGGCCACGGAGCGCCGAAGGCCGCGCCGCCCAAAGCCGCGCCGCCAAAAGCGGGAAGCGCGAAATGACCCGGGTGCGGGCGCGTAGCGCCCGTCCGGCGAACGGGATGCGAAGAAGTCGCAAACGGAGCGCCGGCGGTCACGCTGCCCGCGCCCCAGGCGGCAGAGACAGGGATGGCGCGTCTACGACGAAATGTCGGGTGCAGGGCTCGATCCGCTGAAATATCCCGATCGCTACCGCGCGGCTCTGCGGAAGCTGCTCGCATCCAAGAGGCCTTCCGAAACACCAACAAAGAAGGACGGGTCGGCCAGGAGGGCACCCAGGGGGACGTCGTGGACCTCATGGCGGCTTTGAAAGCGAGTCTCGCGCAGCGCGGGGGAGGCAAGCGCGCCCGCAGCGGACGGTCGAAAGCGGCCTGAGACGCGGTCCCGTGGGCGGCGTCCAGGCCGAAGTCTCCGCAAGAACGGGAACTGAAGGGCGCTCTTTTCAGCCGCCCTTGCGCTCCTCGTCGGGGTTCTCGATGCCGCGGTCGCGCTCGACGTCCGTGGGCACGTCGTCTCCTTCGGGCCTACTCGGGGGCGGATTTCGTCCGGGCGCGTCCTCGTGCTTTCCGGGCGAATCCTTCGCCGGCGCTGGCGTATCTTTTCGCGGCGCCCCGGGCGCGTTGCGCTTCTCCTGCTCGTCGCCCTCCCAGTTCAACTCTCCGTATCCGTTAGTGGGTTCACTCATGGGAACTCCTTTCGTTCTTAGTCATGGCTCAGTCGGACGGTGCCTTCGCGTTGACGAGCTCGGGCTCGCGGATGGGCGAGCGCCGCATCTCCTGCGCCAGCGTCGGACGCCGGATGCCCGGCGGCGGCGGCGGAAGCCGCACGGGCTGACCCGTCTCCGCGGACCGATAGAGGGCCTGGATGATTCGAACGTCCGCGAGCCCCTCTTCTCCGGAAGGCTCCGGATCGTGCCCGTTCCCGATGCAATCGGAGAAGTAGACGATCTCGGGCCCGAACTGGTCGCGCCACGTCGGCGAACGCACGGATTCCGCCCGAGCGCGCGGCGTCGATCATCGCCTGGCAGTCCTCCTCGGTCACGGCCATGGGCTTCTCGCACAGCACGTGAACCCCGTGCCGAGCCGCCGCGACGGTGAAATCGCGATGCAGATTGTTCGGAAGGGCGATGTAAACGGCATCGACTTGTCCGCTCGCAAGAAGAGTTTCGTATTCCGAATAGGGAAGCCGCAAGCTCACGCCGTATTTCGAGCCCAGCTTCTTGAGCTTCTTCGCGTCGTCCGAGACGAGAGCCGCGAGCTCGGCGTTATCCGCGTTCTTGAACGCCGGCAGCACCGCGACCTGAGCGATGTACCCGAGTCCCACGACGGCCCAGCGAATCCTGGCCATGGCGCTCCCCCGATCGGGTGAGTCGCATCAAGCGTGCCAGGAAAAGATTCCCCGGGCGGGCGGGCCCCGGCGCTGGAGGGATCTTGGCTCCGGAAGAACGCAGTGTTCCGGGTTCTTCTTCAGCTCCCCGACGATCGGGATCCGGGTCGTGACGAGGGCACCTTGCCGCCTGCCTTTCGCGCTTCCGAAAGTCCGATTGCGATCGCCTGCTTGCGGCTCTTGACCGTCTTGCCCGATCCCGCCGACTTAAGCTCGCCGCGCTTCATATCGTGCATGGCGCGCTCGACTTTGTCAGCGGCTTTCTGTCCGTACTTTCGAGGCATGAGCTTCTCCTTTGCGTTTTTTTCATTCCTCCGAGCGCGGGATGGTTGTTAGCAGGAGCCGTGCCCTGGCGACGGCCCGGCCGTGCTGTGCAGGTGGCTGGCTTTGTCCTTATGCGCCCGGGGCTCGAGCCTCGGGCGCAACCGTTGGTCGACCACGGAGCGGAACGCGAACGGTGCGTCGATGGCTCGCGTCTTGCTCTCCACGCGACGCCATGGTCTTCGTACAGGCTGTCATTAGTCTGATCGGCCGTTCGGCCGGAAAAATTTTCACCACCATGTTCGGCTGGGCGGTTCTGGCTCTCTTCGGCCAGACGACTCCCCGCGAAAGAACGGTTCTATCAATCGTGGTGGGAGCCGCGGCTGCCTGGCCGATCCTTCTCCTCGGAGTCATCGCCCCGAAAGTCGCGGCACTTCTGGTGGCATTCGTCCCCCTGACGGAGTCGGTCTCGAGCGGGACGGTCCGGCTCATCTGGATCGCTCTCGCACTGCTGGTGCCCGTCCTCGTCGGGACCGTCTTCGCTCGTCGCTCTCCCTCGCACGACCCGGCCCACGGACGACTCGCATTTCTGCGCGGATTCCAGATCACCTTCGCGCTCGCGGGCGCTTTCTTTTTCGTCTTGGTCGCCGCCCCGATTGGAAAGATCACTTCGATGGCTCGAGGACTGATGGATGAGTACATCCCTCTCATCGCCGGGCCGGGTGAGGAGGAGGACGCGGCCCGCAAGATCCAGAGCGTGTTGCGGGAGCACGGCTATGCGCTGGAGCGCGCGAGACCGAACTGGGTCATGAAAGCTCCGGGAGCGATCCTGCGGGTGCTCGGCGGGGGGGCTTTCCGCCATTCCGTATCGCAGCTGATGAACCTCTTCCGAGCCCGAGACCTGGAGGTCATGCTCAAACCGTACGGCGTGACGCTTCGAGGCAAGCAGAGCGCGACGGCGAAAGCCCATGGCCTCATCGCAGAGGCCATGACGGGAACGGGCATTTTGCAATCGATTGACCCGCAGGCTCAGGTCATCGAGAAGGAGATCAAGGACGTCTGGAAAGTCTACGCGGAGCGGCCTCGGGACCACGTCGGATCTCCCGTGCTCCTCGACCGTCTCGCAGGAATCGCTCGTGAAATAGGGACTCTGGCCGTGCCGTACGCGGAATGGCAGATCGTCTATCGACAGGCGCTTCAACTTTCGCAGGCGCTGCACGGCCACGGGCAGCTGCTCGAGAAACACTCTTCCAAGGAGGATCCCATGACGTCGACGAACTCAAGCGGAGTCGAGAGCGGCCGTGCCTCGGCCGCCTCCGAATCCCTCCGCCACATTTCCCTCAGGGATCTGGTATCGGCGATCACCGACGACGTGAAGCTCCTGGCAACGAGGCAATTCGAGCTGGCCAGGACCGAGATCCAGTCCGATATCCGGAGTGAGGTGGCGATGGGCCGGAGTCTCGCCATCGCCGCCATTTGCGGCATCCTCGGGCTCAGCATGCTCCTGGTCGCGGGCGTGTTCGCGCTTGCCATGGTGATGCCGGGCTGGGCGGCCGCGCTTCTCGTGGCCGCCCCCCTGATCGTCCTGGGCGCCGTATTGGGAGCCATCGGTTGGAACAAACGAGTGAGAACACCGCTCGAGGAAACTCGGGCCAGTTTGAAGGAGGGATTCGAATGGACGAAGAATCGGCTCGCTTGAAGCACCGGATTCGTGCGGAGATCGACGAGACGCGGGAGGAGCTGGGAATGTACATCTCGGAGCTCGACCGACGCCGGCACGCGGCCCTCGACGTGAAGCATCAGATCAGAACGCACCCCCGTGTCGTGATCGGCGTCGGGGTCGCGATCGTGGCTGCGGCCGCCGGAGGTCTGGCGATGGTCGTGCGCGCCCGAAAGCAGAAACGCGGGGACGGAAGCGGGCGGCGGGCGCTGTCCCGATTCGCCCCTCCCCGGTCCCGGGAACCCGGTTGGATGATCAGCCTGATCCTCAGGAGCGCTCTCCCCCTCGGTGTCGCGATGGCCAGGAGCTTCCTGCGACGAACGAAGACGCAACGATTCGCCTGACGGGGGTCGGGCAGAGAGGAGGATGTTATGGAAGGTGCCGGACGGGGATGTTTGGCTTCTCTGATCTCGTGGAAGCTGGGGGGCGGGTTGGTCTCTACGATTCTCGTTTTTATCGTCGCCTACATGCTGCTCGGGCACGTCCACTGCTGAGGCGTGAAAGAAACCGAGAAGCGCGCTTTCTGAACCCGAATCACGGGACTTCCGTTCAGCGAAGGCGGCCGTTTCAGAGCCGTTTCAGAAGAGCCGGCCGACGGCTTGGAACATCGCGTTTAGCTTCACAGGCTTTCGCATGACCGGAACGCCCGGGGGGCTGCGGCTGGGATCGGACGTGGAGACGATCAGGGGAATATCGGAGTATCGCGGATCCGCTCTCATCTCGGCGACGAGTTCATTACCCGTCATGACGGGCATGAGAAGGTCGAGGATCACGACGCAGGGCCGCGCCATCGTCGGCAGCTTTTCAAGGGCATCTCTGCCGTTCACGGCGGTCGTGACCACGTAACCCTCGTCCGAAAATGCATCCCGGAGGGCTTCGAGCAGGTCCACCTCGTCGTCGACGATGAGGATATGCCTGGCGGTCCCGCTCAAGGGGCACCTTCCACGGGAATCGCCAGGAACGACCCGTGCTCGTCCCGCGCCCCCCACTGGCGAGGCAGCACGACGAGGACCCGCGTGCCGCCGGCGGCGGTCGTAACCACGTCGATACTTCCGCCATGGGCGAGGACGATCTGTTTACTGATGTAGAGCCCCAGGCCGAGTCCGCTGGAAGCTACTGTTCGCTTGTCGGCGTTTTCGTGAAAAGGCTCGAACAGAAGGGGAAGCATGTCCGGCGGAACGGCGCCCTGATTGTGGAATTCGAGTAGCAGGAAAAGCCGATTGGTGCCATCGATCCGGACGTCCACGGTGGAGCCGGGGACGCCATGATGGACGGCATTTCCTGTCAGATTCGAGATGAGCTGGGCGACCCGGTCCTCATCCGCGAAGCATGCGGTGTCGCCCGTGCACCGGGAGACGATGTCGCAGCCGGGGTGCATCGTCCTGATCTCGCCGATCACGATGTCGAGAAGTGGGCGTAGGTCGAATGCCTGGCGCGTCAGGCGGATGCCGGCTCCGAGCCGGATCTGGGTGAAATCGAGCAGCTGGTTGATCATGCGCCCCATACGTTCCGCGCTCGAAAGAATGCGGCCGGTCGGACCGGCGAGGCTTTCGTCTCGCGATCGCCTGCGGATGTGGCTTGCAGACGCGACGATCGCAGCCAGAGGGTTCCTGAGGTCGTGGCCCAGGATTCCGAGGAACATCTCGCTGAACCGCACGGACCTTTGGAGGCTCGCGAGCAGCTGCTCGCGTTCGTGTTCGAGCGCCCGGCGCTCCGTGATGTCGCGAGTGAAGCAGCGCGTGTGAATGAACTTGCCGTCCTTCGAACGGACGTTCGAGCTGATGAGGACGAATTTGATAGACCCGTCCTTGCACTTCAAACGAGCCTCGTAATCGCGCAGCGTCTCGTAGCGGGCCAGCCTCGAGAGAATGTCCTCGATGGAGGGCCTGTCGGCGTGAAATTCGACTATCGAATGGCCGACGTACTCCGTCCGCGCGTACCCGAGGAGGTCCAGCTCGGCTTTGTTCGCCCAGAGAATGCTGCCATCCGGGCCCACCCAGTGAAGGCTTTCAGCGGCGTTTTCGACGAAGTCCCTGAGGTCCTCCTCGCTCTGCGCGAGCGCGTCGCGAGACTCTTCCAGATCCCGCAGGGACTGTCGCAGCGTTTCTTCGAGTCCCTTCCGAGCCGCGAGTTCGGTCTCCAGCGCCCGCTCTCTCTCTTGGAGCCGGCTCAGCTCACGGAGTCCGGCGTCGGCGTCTCCGTTTCTGAAGGAACCCTCGGCTTGGGCACCCCCGGTGCGAGCCGAGCGTGAGGCGTCGAGGTCGTCCGCGTCGGCGTCCGCCGCGAAGCGATCCAGGTGGTAGCCGCACATGAGTGCGAAAGGGTGGCGCGGCCGTGTAAGTTCTTTCATCGCTCCCACCCTTCGGTTCCGGCGCAACTTCCATGCCGCATCGGTGCCCCCCCGAGCTCGGGCAGAACTCTCGGCAGAACCGTCATCCGGGACTGGCTCGCCGATTTCTCTCGCCCCGCACCAGCGGCACCGGGATTGCAATTCGCCGACGGGAGGAATTTTCAATGAAGAATTTCCACAGTCTCGTGCTCATTCTCGGCCTTTCGACCGCGGGCGTTCTCGGAGCTGGCGCATGCAAGACGGGTCAGTCCGCCGGCCGGCAGATTGACGACGCCGGAATCAAGGTTGCCGTGAAGGCAAAGCTCGCGAAGGACGTTCGCTTTTCGACCCTGACGAACATCGAGGTGAACTCGACGAACGGAGTCGTCACCCTGGCGGGTCAGGTGAAGAACGAACAGGACCGCATGGCCGCCGGCGATCTCACACGCACCGTCGAGGGAGTCGTGAAGGTCAACAACGAGCTGCAGGTCGAAAGGAAGTAAGAAGTAAGGAACCTGCGCCCGTGAGCCCCTTCAACGATCTTGGCCACCGTTGCGGGGGTCCTCGACCGCTCGAGAGTTGGCGGAGCATGCCGCCCGCTGTTTCCGCCCCCGCGGCCGACGCGGAGGGGGAGGAAGACGGTCTTCCTGTAGCGCACCTCGCCGGGTTCGCGCGAGTCATGCTCTTCGCCGCCCTGGGCCTCGCAGGACTTCTCTCCGCAGCTGTGGGAGGCGTGGTAATTCTCCAGAACCACGTGCTCCGCCCCGAGTTCCAATCGGGACCCGCGGGGAGAGGGGTTCCGCATCAGGCGGACCACCCGAGGTAAGGGGCACCGCTCAGCCCGTCCTCCGTGTGCGTTATTGCCTGCCTGCGGAGTCGATCCGCAAGGCTCGGGCGGGCACCATGAAAATTCTCCACGCCGCCCGGTACTCCGTACACTCACGGGAGTCCGGAGGCCGACAGATGACGACGACGCTCGAGCGCCTTGCGACCCTCGTAAGGGACGAAGGCGAGACGATCCTCGCCCGGTGGCGCGAGCAGGTGCGGCATCTCCCGTCGGCGCGGCAGCTGGACACCCCGGCTTTGAACGACCACATACCCGAGCTGTTGAAGGAATTGTCGAGCGCCCTGATCGCGCGCACCGACGTGACGATCCCCGAAGCCCTTCTGGAGGGCGGACCTCAAGTCCATGGATTGCAGCGTCTCAAGGAAGCGTTCGACATCGAAGAAGTCGTGGCGGAATACAACATCCTTCGGGGTTGCATTCACGACCTCGCCGAGGAGAGCGGGATAAACCTGCAAGGGAAGCCATTCCACATCGTCAATCGTGTCTTCGATCTCGCCATCGGGCTAGCGTTGCAGGCGTATTCGAGTCAACGCGCGCTCGAGGTTCAACAGCGACGGGAAGAGTATCTCGCGTTCGTGGTGCATGACCTTCGCACGCCGTTGAATGCCATTTCTCTCGTTGGGCGCGTGCTGGAGCTCCGATTTCCGGGGGGCAGCGGCGGCGCGGACACGGAACGGCTCTTGAAAGCCCTGCGTCGCAGCGTACGGCAACTCGAAGGCATGGTCGAAAAAGTGCTCGAGGAAAACGCGAATCTGCAAACGGAGGGGGGAGTCCGGGTCGAGCGGAGAGAGTTCGATCTGTGGCCGCTGGTCGAGGGGCTCATCCGCGACCTCCAGCCGATCGCGAGATCGGAAAGCACCCGCCTCATCAACGAAGTCGCGGACGACTTCGTGGTCTATGCGGACGCCAGCCTCTTGAAGCGAGTTTTCCAGAACCTGGTCACCAACGCGATCAAGTACACGCCGCGCGGAGAAGTGATCATCGGTGCACGGGAACTCGACGAGGGGCGCGGCGTTGAATTCTGGGTTCGTGACAACGGTGCGGGAATTCCCCCGGAGCTGATCGAGAAGGTCTTCGACAAGGGCGAGACCGACCCGGAGAGCGCGGGCGGAGCCGGCCTCGGCCTTGCCATCGTCAGGACTCTCGTGGATGCGCACGGAGGAAAAGTGACCGTGGAGAGCAGGGAAGGCATCGGCTCCACATTCCGGTGTTCACTGCCGACGAAGGCCGCCTCTTCCGTCTCCCTCGAGTAGGCGCGCGACCGCCCGGGCTGTTCAGCGAGGGAAGGGCGGAACGCTTCCCCCGCGCCCCAGGCCTTCCTCGGCGTTCCTGACGGCGGCAGCGGCGCGTTCCCGTTCTTCGGCTGGCAGCGCGTCCAGAAGCCGTGGCTGGATCCAGACCGTCCGCGCGAAGAGAGCGCGGGCCTCTTCCAGTCGCCCGAGCGCGGCCGCTGCCCTTCCGAGGTTCAGGTCGCTCTCGGCGCGTTCCTCGAGACTCACGGATCGCGCATAGAGCGCGTATGCCTTTTCGCGGTCGCCCTCGAGAGATTGCACCGAGCCCCACGCGAGGACGGCTGTCGCGGCCCGGGGCCGAAGCGTCACGGCGCGTGCGAGGCGGGCGTCTGCCGCAGAGAGAAGCTCCGCGCGTTCCGTCGCGGCTTCCTCGGGCGCGGCGGCGGCGTTGCGAAGAAGGTTTTCGCCGTCGGCTTGTCCGAGCGTCGCGAAGGAGCGTATCGCCGCGAGCGCGATGAGGAGCAGCGCGTAGGCCACGACCGCGGCGCGAACGCCGCGGCGAGGAGTCGATTCCGCTCCGGCAGCGACGTGACGGATCGCCAGGCCCGCGAGGAACGCCGCGGGTCCGGATGCGACCGCGATCCGGAACGGGAAGTCGCCGAGGGCCAGGAACGCGACGCCGACGAGCGACGCGAGAATCGCGTCGACCGGAGGGTCTTTGGACGACGACTCCTCGCCGCGGCGGGAGAAGAGACCAAAAATGAGCGCGAGGACCGCGACGATGGCCGCGCAGGCGGCGGGCACGCCGGCCTCGGCGGCGAGCGTGACGGGCTCGCTGTGTGCGTTGTCGAAATGGGCCGAGCCGCTCCGGTGGACGAGGCGCCTCCCCGTGTGCTCCTCGGCCGCGAGGCGCGCGGGCACGAACCGGTTCGAGAACGCTCCCGGTCCCGCGCCGAGAAGCGGCCGCGTGCGCGCCATCTCGCGGGCCGCGAAAAGGCCGATGTCGCGCTGTGTCGTCGCCCCGGCGACGTCGCCCTTGCTCAGCTGCCTGAGCTTCATCACGGCCCGCCGTCCCGCCCCGGTCGCCCCCGCGAGAAGGGCCGCCGCGACGAGGACGAACAACACGAACCGCCGCCTCCGGAAGTCGAGGGCGACGTAGAGGAGGGCGCCGGCGCCGAACGCGAGCGCGGGCCCCACCGCCTCGGTCGCGAGGAGCCCGAGAAGAGCGAAGAACAGGCCGATTGCCGGAAGGACGCGTCCTCGGGCGGGTCGGGCCGTCGTCGCGGCGGTGAAGAGGAGGAGAGCTGGAACGACCAGCGCCATCCCGACGTCTCCCGCGTTTCCTATGAGTCCGGCAGCCAGGAACCGGGGCTCGGGAACATCGAGCGGCATCCGGAAGAGGCCTGTCCATCGCTGGAGGGCGGCGAGCGCGCCGGTGAACGCACCGGCCGCCATCAGCGTGGTGGCGGCGGCCGTCGCGCAAGCGGCTCCGGAGGCCGACGCTCCGAGGACGAGGAGCGCGAGCGGAGAAAGGACCGCGGCCGCCGTGAGCGGATCCACGACGTTCGAGTTCGCGATAGCCGATAGGAACGCGAGGGTCAGGGCCGTGCCGAGGCCGAAGAGGACGACGCGAGCGGCCGGTCGCCGGCCGGGCGCGGGAAGGAGGTCGCCGCGCGCGAGGCCGAGGAGCGCCAGCGATGCGCCGAGGGCCTGCACGAGGACCTTCGACTCGCGGAGCGCTTCGCTGGAGGCGACGGAAAATACGACGAATGGAAGGGCGAGCGCGGCGAGGATCCCGATCCGGACGATGCGCGCCATCGGAAAGGAGAATAGCGAAAAAGGCTCCCGC
The DNA here is from genome assembly GCA_039934255.1 of Acidobacteriota bacterium. GTDB lineage: Bacteria > Acidobacteriota > Thermoanaerobaculia > UBA5066 > UBA5066 > Fen-183. The sequence goes on from JBDTML010000078.1 coordinate 16,371, forward strand.
GACCCGCGATATGCTTCTGAAACCCTCCGTGAACATGAGCGCCGGACTTCCGACCGCGTGGCTGGTTTCCCTGCGTCGGTCCCTCGGGCGCCGCCTGCTCGGCCGCGGCAAACCGAGGCCCGCGGCGACGTGGGACGCCCAATACCGCTCGGGCACGTGGGACGGAATCGTCGCCGAGATCGAGCGGCACGCCTGCATCGCATCGCTCGTCCGCCGATTTGGTCCGGAGCGGCCGTTCGTGCTGGACGTTGGATGCGGCCAGGGCGCGCTCGCCCGCCAGCTGAGGGGCGATGCGTGCGGCCCTTACGTGGGCATCGACATTTCCAGCGAGGCGATCACGCGCGCCGCGAAGGACGGCGCGCAGGGGGAGTCGTTCCATGCCGTCGACGCCGAAGCGGGGCCGCCCTCCTTCGTGGCGCCCGGATCGGTCGATGCCGCCGTCTTCAGCGAGGTCCTCTACTACCTCGACGACCCGCTCGAAACACTCCGGCGCTTCGCGCCTCTGCTGTCCCCGCGTGGATTCTTCGTGTTTTCCCTCTGGAAGCCCACACGCCATCGGGCTCTGCGCCGCCGCCTTTGCCGTGCGTACGACGAAACCTGCGTCAGGGAGGTCGGAAGCGGCAACACGTGGCGGATCAGCGTGGCTGCTCTCCGCGGTCGCTCGCTTTCAGGCGGCGCCTGACCACGGCGCGGTGAGCGCGCCGGGCCGCGAGCACCTTGAGGAGAAGGCCGCCGTGGGCGCGGCGGGAAATCTGGAGGGGAGAGAGAAGAATGATTTTCTGTTCGGAGCCGGACCCGAGCGCGGCGCCCGGCCGGCGGAGCGGGGGCACGGGAGATTTTTCTTTGAAGGTGAATAGCGCGATTTGATAGCGCCTGTCGAGTACCGAATGGCGGAGCGTCGCCACGGCCTCGAGCGAAACGGCGCTCCGGCGCGCGATCCGCTCCCACCCCCTTCTAAGAACATTTGCAGACCGCTCCCCGTCGCGAACCGGAAACAGTGGAACGCAGAGGTGACCTCTTACGAGGGTCCTGTCTTCTACGAGCAAGAATTTCTTTTCTCTTTCGACGATCCCCCCGACGAGATGGATCGTGCGCGGCGTCGCGCGGCGCGGCCTTCGCGGGAAGCCTTCTGGCTTTCCGCTCGCCGCGGCCCGGCAAAGCGTCCGAAGCGGGCACGCGCCGCAGCGCGGCGCGCGCGGCGTGCAGACGAGGGCGCCGAGCTCCATGACGGCCTGGTTGTGGCCGCCCGGGTTCCGCGCCGGGACGAGCGGCCGCGCGAGGGCTCGGACTCTCGCGAGCGTCGCGGGCGCTCTCGGGTCGAGACGCAGGCCGTAGAGGCGGCAGAAGACCCGGACGACGTTGCCGTCCACGGCGGGTTCGGGGATCCCGAAGCAGATCGACCCGACCGCGGCCGCCGTGTACGGCCCGACGCCAGGGAGCGCGCGCAGGCCGTCGAGCGTGCGCGGGAAGGCGCCCGCTTCGGCGACGGCCTTCGCCGCGCGGTGCAGGTTCCGGGCACGCGCGTAGTACCCGAGGCCGCCCCACTCCGCGAGGACCGCGCGCTCCGGCGCGCGCGCGAGCGCCTCGACCGCCGGAAAACGCGAAAGGAAGCGTGCCCAGCGAGGCGCGATCACCTCCACCGTCGTCTGCTGGAGCATCACCTCGGAGAGCCAGATCGCGTAAGGGTCGTCCGTCCGGCGCCAGGGCAGGTCGCGTTTGTGCCCGCCGTACCAGCGCGCGAGCCGGCGGGAGATCGCACGCCTCGATTCGCGGCTGTGTTCCACGAGGATACGATACCGGCGATGGACCTCGACTGGGAAGGGCTCACCGTCGCGTTCGCGGCGCGTTCGATGCTCATGAACCACTTTCTGGACCGCGCGTCGGGCGAGGTGCACGCGCACCTGAACGGGTCTCCGGATCTGCGCGAGGCGCTTCTCCACGAGCGGTCGGGGCGTTACCTCAGGATTCCGAAGTCGACGCCGGAGGTCGACACGGCCCGCTGCCGCGCCTTTGCTCCGAAGATGGAAGACGCCTTGGCGCGCGAAAAGGCGCTCCTCGCGCTGGAGTCCGGCGGCCCAGGGGCTTTCCGGGACGCGCTCCTCTCGTTTCCGAACGACGAAGCGGCCTGGTTCGTCTTCCGGGACCGGCGCGTTCGCGAGGAGCTCCGCGGCTGGCTCGCCGCTCAGGGGGTGTCCGCGGACTGAAACGCGTCCTCAGTCCATCAGGCCGCGCAGGCGGATGAGTCCCTGGCGGATGCGCGTCTTGATCGTGCCGAGTGGCTGGTTCAGTTTCTGGGCGATCTCGACGTGCGTGAGACCCTTGAAGAAGGCGAGCTCGACCGCTTCGCGTTGCGCCGGCGAGAGCGTCTTGACCGCCTCGCGCACGGTGTCGCGTGTCTGGCGGAACGAGGCCACCTGGTCGGGCCCCGCCTGCTCGTCGAGGGGGTCGAGATTCGTGGTGGGGTCGTCGAACGAGATCGTGCGGTCCTCACGGCGGTGCCGCGCGCGAAGCCGGTCGATCGCGCGGGAACGCGCGACCGTGAAAATCCACGCGGGCGGCGCGCCCCGGGACGCGTCGTAGCGGCCGGCCTGCCGCCAGACCTGCCAGAAGACGTCGAGGGACACGTCTTCCGCCTCCTCGGCGTTCTGCAGGATCTTCCAGACGAGAGAATGGACAGGCGCCGCATACCGGGCGTACAGGGCGTCGAGTGCCGCCGAATCGCCCTTCGTGATCCGCGCGATCAGCTCGAGGTCGGCGGAGGAGTCGTCCCCGGAAGCTCCTGCCGGGTCCGCGGTCCTCGTGCCTTGCTTCATCTCCGGAGGAGAGACTATCAGTCCGATGCGGCGCCGAAGACGAATCGGGCGAATCGGCTCGGCACGTGAAAATCCGGCGGATGCGCGCGGAGAGTCGGGGACAAAGCCAGGAACTCCGTCGAGCGCCCGCGCGCGATCCGGTACGCGTTGCCGCGGCGCACCTCTCCTGGCGCGGGAGGCCGGCCCGAGGAGATCGACGTCCACGGCACGACGAGCCGGCACGACCACGTCGTCCATCCCCTCGGACCCGCAGGCGTCGGGCCCCCTTCGACATCGATGAGAATTCCGCTCCGCGGCGCCCCGTCCGAAATCCGCCACGTCTCGCGGCTCTCGTCCGGATTGCCGATTCGAGCCGTGTAGAGACATCCGCGGGGATTCACGACGAGCTCGTCGTATTCGAAGGAATCTTCGGCCGTGGCGAGAAACACCTCGACGCACTCGTCGCGAAAGACGTCCTCCCTTTCGCCCCGCTCGATCGTGAGAGGGGGCTCCGAGGCTGACTCGAAGAGGACGACGAAATACTCCGCGGTCGCGGCGAAGCGCGCATGCGTCATGGCGTTTCGGGCGGGCGAGCCGTCCAGCCCGCCGAGCGGCCAGGAGCGCTGGTCCTGGACCTCCCGGATCGACGTGACGCGGGCGACGGGAACGACGGGGACCGTCACGGTGTCTGGCCGGGGGGCGCGATGCCGAGGCGCGCGGCCACGAGGCCCGCGACGTCGAGCTCGCGGACGACGCCGAGGCTCGCGGGCGCGACGCCGTCGCCCACGTGAAGGTACAGGCCGTCCAGAGCGGGGTCGGCGCCATAGCCGTGCTGGCCGGGGATCTCGGGCGGGCCGAGCGCCGCGAGGTCGCCGGCAGCCGGGAGCCCGCCCCGCAGATTGCGCGGGCCGGCCGCGATGAGGATGAGATCTCCCATGTTCGGATGAGAAACGCCCAGGGCCACGGCCTCGGCCCGGTTCGCGACGACGGCGAATACGCGCTCGCCCCGCTCGTCACGCGTTTCCCGGAGCACCGCGGCGGCCTTCGAGACGTCCTCGTCGGCTTCGTCCTCGGGAACGACGCCTCCGGGAAGGCCGACGCGGTTCACGACCACGAAGCCCGTTCCGCCGCTCGCCCAGATGAAGTCGAGCGGCGAGTCCGGGGCCGTTTCGAGGCGGCCGCCGGCGCCGGGCACGACCTTGAGGAGACCCGCGCGGACGAGAATCGCGGCAGGAGAGATCGAACGGTTCATGGCGCGGAAGCCATGGTCGGACACGAGGAAGACGTCGTCCTTCCCGCGACACTCCAGAAAGCGTGCGGCCGCCTCGTCGGCCGAGCGCCACGCGTCGTCGAGGCCGGCGGCGGCCCTCGCCGCCCGCTCTTTCGAGTAGGAAGGATTGGCCGGGTCGGTCAGGAGAAGATAGTGATTGCAGGTGTCGAGGATCGGGATGTACGCGAGGAGAAGATCCCAGTCGGCTCTCTGGTCCGCGACCTCGAACGCGTGAACGAAATAGCGGGTCAGGCGCCGCGCCTGCTCGAGGAAGCTCGAAACGTCCGGGTCGGCGCCCTTGAGAAGGTTTGCATCGGGGAGACCGGGCCAGAAGCCTGCCCTCGCCTCGATCGCGCGTCGAAACTGGGAAGGGCTCGCCTCTGTGTGGAAGACGTCCCCGAGGTAGAGCGCGACCGCGGAGAGATCCGGAGTCAGCGCGAGGACTTTCGACCAGCGGCCGAAGAGGACGCCCGTCTCGGCGCCTGCGTCCCGCCTTTCGGACAAGGGGAACCACTCGCCCGGGTGCGCGCGCGCGCGAACGCCTCCGTCCGCCCCCAGGACGACGAGGGTGTCGTAGTTCGTTTCGCCGTCGTCCGTCGAGTCCAGCAGGAGGAAGGGGAGGCTCTCGAGGTCGAATCGTTTGGCGGGCGAGAACGAGACGACGCCTGCCGGGAGGGCGCTGACGTCCGTGAAGGGTGTCCGTGCCGCCGATCCCTTCCAGAAGGTGGCCTTCGGGAAGACCTCGTTGTAGTGCAGGGACAGTGCCGTGCGCGACCGGGCCGAGTGCTGCGACGCTCCCGGAAAGCCCATCGAGATCACGCGCTTGCCCTGTCGGGCGGCTGCCTCCCAGAGGGTCTCGGTCTCGGGGTCGACGTCGAAGCCGCGGCGCCGCTCCCGGAGAGAGGTTCCCGCGAGGTGGAACGTGTTTCCGACGATTCCGGTCCGGGAAGGCGGTGCCCCCGTCGCGAGCGCGATGTGGGAGACCGCCGTCAGGGACGGGGTCACGATCTCGAGGCGGGAAGCGGCCTCGCCCTCCCTGGCCGCGCGCGCGAATCCGTCCGGCGAGAAGAAGCCGGCCGCGAGGCGGCGCCTCAATTCGAAGCCGCCCGCGCCGTCGAAGGAGACGACGACGACGCGCCTCCCGGGTGTCGCCACCGCGGGATCGGCGCCGGCGGCCGGGGATGCGACCGCGATGGCCGAAACGGTGACGAGGCGGTAGAGGGCGCGTTTCAGGTCCATTCGAACTCCATGTCCTTCAGGCGTGCGAGGAGCCTCCTCGAGGACGCCTGCGCGCGCGCGAAAGCGCGCTCCTCGGCCCCGAGGATCCGCGGCAGGAGGCGCAGCGCGGCGCGCCGGTCGACCGTTCGCGCGCGCCCCGCGAGGCGCCGGACCTGGACGATGAGCTCCGCGAGATCGTGCGCGGTTCCTGCTGTTTCCTGAAAATCAACGAGGAGCGGAACGAGGGCGGCGGCGGGCGGCATCGAGGCCCCTGCGAATTCGAGGCAGTAGCGGAGATCCCGGGCGACGATCCGCGCCGGGTGCAGGCCCGCGGGGCCGGGCACTCCGGCGGCCCGAAGGCGTTTCGCGGCCCGTCTCAGGCGGCGCCGGACGGACTTCGCGAGCATCGTCTCCGCGCGGGGGTCGGTGGTTCCCGTGAGCGGGTCGTGGAGGCGCGCGAGGGCCCCCTCCCGGCGGGTGAAGGCGCGGCGGAGCCTGGACAACAGGGCGCGCGTGCGGGCGGGAGAGGGGCCGGGGTCGCCCTCTTTTGCGAGCCGCGCGGCGAGGCGCTCCGCGACCGGGCGCCGGACCGGATCCCTCCGAAACCGGTTCAGGAGAAGCGCGCGTGCGACGTCCTCCGTCCGGCGCGTCGAGAGGGCGCGGCGAAGGTCCCGCGCGGCGACCCGAAGCCCGCGGCCCGAGCCCTTTCGCGGCGCGTCGCCCGTGAGTCGCGCGAGCGCGGCGGTCCTTCGCAGCGCGACGCGAAGGTCGTGAAGCGCCTCGCCCGACGGCGGACCCGGAAGGCGGGCGAGCAGGGCGTCGAGACGCGCGCGTCTCTCCGAGAGAGCCGCGGCGGTCCGGGACACGAGGCGCGGGGGCAGGGCCGCCTCAGTCGTCGGCATCTTCCTCCCGGCCCGAATAGAGCGCGAGCATGTCGGATCTCGCGTCGAAGTCGAAGAGCTGCCCGGAGCGTCCCCAGTTGACGAGCGTCTCGAACAGCTCGGAGGCGTCCACCGTCGGCAGGCGCTCGGCGAGCAGATCGCGCACGGAATCTCCCGTGAGCGGCGTGTCGGGATCCCTCGCGAGCTCACGGATGACGAGACCGAAGACGCCGAGCATGAGCAGCTCGACGCGGAGGAGCGCGGACCGGTCGGCGGTCGACGCACCTACCATCCGGCGGCCGGTTTCCGTGAGCACGACGTCGTTCTTCGGCGTGTCGACGAAATCGAGCAATTCGGCCCCTTTCGCGACCGCGATGGTGCGCCCGAAGTCGTAGTCCGTGAGCGCGTCGATGTCGAAGAGATCCATCGTGCCGCCGTGATCCGCCAGGATCTCGAGGAGGCCCAGGATCTCGCCGACGCGCACGGCCGGAAGCGGGGTAACGGGGCCCGCGACGCGGCGTCCTGGTCCCGTGACCGCCCGCGTGGAAGGAGCGTCGGGGAGGTGAACTCCCGTGACGACATCGTGAATCAGCTCGACCATCTGGAGGAAGGCGGGGCTGCGGTACTCGCGCGGGTGTCGCACCGTGTTCACGATTTCGCGGCGCACCGTGCCGGGGTTCGCGCCGAGGACGACGATGCGGTCTCCAAGGAACACGGCTTCCTCGATGAGGTGAGTGATGAGGAGGACCGACGAGAGTCCGCTCGACCGCTCCGTGAAGAGCCGGTAGACCTCGGTGCGGAGCAGCTCCGCGGTCAGCACGTCGAGGGCCGAGAACGGCTCATCCATGCAGAGGAGCTCGGGCCGCCCCACGAGCGCGCGTGCGATCCCGACGCGCTGCTTCATGCCGCCGGAAAGCTCCTTCGGATAGTCGCGATCGTGTCCCGCGAGGCCGACGGCCGCGAGCACCGCCTTCACGCGGTCTTCCGCGTCGCCCGCGGGCATCGGGCGGCCGTTCAGGCCCACGCGCACGTTCTCCGACACCGACAGCCACGGGAAGAGGGCGAAGTTCTGGAAGACGACCGCGGCGCCCGGGTGAATGCCCACGAGCGGTTTGCCGTGCTGCTCGACGGTGCCCGCGCTCGGCGGAATCAGGCCGATGAGGATACGCAGCAACGTCGACTTGCCGCAGCCCGAGGGGCCGAGGACGGCCACGACCTCGTTTTCCCGGACCTCGAAATCGACGTTCTTGAGGATGACGCGCTTCCGGCCCGCCTCGTCGGCGTAGACCTTGTCGACGCCGCGGGCGGCGGCGATCGGGGAAGCGGCGGCGGGGCTCGGGCGGGCGCTCATCGGTTGAGACTGTACTTCGTCTCGGCGAGGCGGTAGAGCCGGCGCCAGACGAGCCGGTTCAGGAGGACGAGGGCGAGCGACATCGTCAGGACTCCCGCGGTCAGGAGGGGGAAGTTGGCCTCTCGCGTGGCCCTCGTGATGAGGGAGCCGAGACCGAACGTCTCCAGCGTCTTCCCCCGCCACGTCAACGTCTCGGCGACGATCGACGCGTTCCACGCGCCCCCGGCGGCCGTCACGAGGCCCGTCACGAGGAAGGGAAACACCGCCGGCACGAAGAGCATGCGCCAGCGCGCGCCGCCCTTCATCGCGTACACGTCGGCGGCCTCGTCGAGATCGTGCGGGATGGCGCTCGCGCCCGCGAGGACGTTGAAGAGAACGTACCACTGCGCGCCCAGGAACATGAGGACCGCGGCGATCACCCCGAACGGCACGCGGAGCGCGAGAAGGACGCCGGTCACGATGGGAAAGAGCATGGGAGCCGGAAACGACGCCGCGATCTGGATGACGGGCTGGAGCCGCCGCGACCAGACGGCGGAGCGGCCCACGAGGATTCCGATCGGCAGCGTCCAGGCCGTCGCGAAGGCGAGCGCCGCGACGGTCCTCAGGAACGTCGCGCCGAGTGCTCCCGCCAGCACCACCCATTCGGCGGAGGGGACCCGCGCGAGGAGCCCGACGAGCTTCCACGCTCCGAGGAGGGCGCCGACAAGGGCGAGGATGCCCACGAGGACGAGGGCCGCGTTGCGTGCGCGCTCGCCTCCCGCGCCGGGGCCGGCGGCGGTCACCGCGGCCGGCGGCGCAGGAGACTTCGACGGCTTGCGGCCGCGCCGGCGCCTGCGAAGGCGCGATCGGCGGAGGAACGCCGAGCGTCGCACGAGGTTCAGAACCCAGGATTCCGGGGCCGCCTCTCCCTCGACGTCCGCGTTGCGGAAGCGCTGCGACCAGGCGACGAGGGGTCTCCAGAGAAGCTGGTCGCAGGCCACGATCATGACGACCATCGCGACGATGGCCCACGCCATCGCCCGGGAATCGCCCTTCTCGATGGCGACCGCCATGTACGAGCCGATGCCCGGGAGCCGGAAGTCGCGGTCGCCGAGGGTGAAGGCCTCGTTGACGGTCAGGAAGAACCAGCCGCCGGCCATCGACATCATCGAGTTCCAGACGAGCCCGATCACCGACGAGGACACCTCTACGATCTTGAAGCGTTTCCAGAAGGAGAACTGGTGGATGCGGGCGACCTCGTGGAGCTCTTCGGGAATCGCGCGGAGGGAGCCGATGTAGGAGAACGTCATGTTCCAGACCTGCCCCGTGAAGATCATGACGATGCAGGCGAGCTCGAGGCCGACGTTCGTTCGTGGGAACAGCGCGACCATTCCGAGGACGAGGCCGGGGAGGAAACCGAGCACCGGAATTCCCTGCCCGATGTCGAGGAGCGGCAGCATGATTTTCTCGGCGCGCTTGCCGTGGGCGGTGATCGTCCCGTAGGTGAGCGTGAAGGCCAGGGACAGGAGGTACGCCGCGAAGCCGCGCGACAGCGAAAGAAGTGTGTAGAGAGGCAGGGCCGAGGGCGAGAGATCGATTTCGACGGCCTGGCGCATCGGCGCCTCCCAGCGCTGGGCAAGTCCGACGACGCCGGCCACGAGCGCCCCGAGCACGACGATGAGCGCGACGTCGATGGCGAGGCCGGGCACGCGGCCCGCGGCGCCCCGCGGCAGTCGAATCAGGGCCGTGGCCTCCTCGGGAGGATGAGACTCGCGCCTGCCTCGACGACCGGCAGGTCGGGAGAGGGATAGCCCACATGCCAGCCCTGCGCGCGATCGACGCCCAGCTCCGGCAGGATCTCCATGACTTCCTCGGACTCGACGCCTTCGGCCACGGTCTTCACTCCGAGTCCGCGGCAGATGCCCGCGATTCCGCGGACGAACACGCGGTTCGCCTTCTCCTTCGGGAGGTCCCGGACGTAGCTGATGTCGAGCTTCAGCGACGACACGGGCAGCTCCCTCAGGTAGCGGAACGACGAGAAGCCCATGCCGAAGTCGTCCAGGGCGAAATGGAAGCCCTCGCTGGTGAGCGCGAGGGTGAATTCGCGAACCCGGTCGAAGTCGCGAAGCGCGGCGGTCTCGGTGATCTCGAACGTGACGCGCTCGGGACGGATGCCCTTCGCGCGGGCCATGCGCGAGATGTCGGCCACGAGCGTGTCGTCGTCGAAGTCGAGGCCCGACAGGTTGATCCCGATCTCGAGCTCGGGGCTGATCTTCTTGCGGGCCGACGCCAGAGCGTCGAAGGCCGCCGCGATGATGGCGCGGTCGATCGCCGTCACGATGCCGAATCGTTCGGCGGCGCCGAGGAACTCGGCGGGAAGGGCGATGCGCCCGTCGGGCTCGCGCATCCGGGCGAGCGTCTCGACGGCCACCGTGCGTCCCGTGCCGACTTCGGCCACGGGCTGGAAGTAGGGGACGAACCGGTTCTCGGCGAGCGCGGCGCGGATGCGGTTCGACTGTTCGCGCAGGCGCCCGGTGCGGTCGCGCTCGCGATCGAGCGGATCGTGCAGGCGCACGCGGCCCCCGCCCCGGCGCTTGGCCTGATGCATCGCGAGATCGGCCGCGAGAAACAGGTCGGCGGCGCCGCCCGCGTGTTCGGGGAAAACCGCGACGCCCGCGCTCGCGGTCAGGGTGAGCGCGTTTCCTTCCCACACGGGCGCGAGCCGGCGGATGAGCGCGATCACCGTCTCGGCGCGCGGCGCGGCTTCCGCCGCGGACGCCGCGGGAAGCAGGATCGCGATCTCGTCGCCGCCCACGCGTCCGGCGGTCTCGCCGGCCATCAGTGTGGCACGAAGGGTCTCGGCCATCGAACGGAGGTAGTCGTCGCCCGCGAGAAGCCCGTGCGTGTCGTTCAGGGTCTTGAAGTTGTCGAGCCCGAAGACGAGGAGCGCGAGAGGCCGGCCGAAGAGGTCGGCGCGCGCGATCTCGCGCTCGAGCTCGAAGTGAAACTGCTCGCGGTTCGCGAACCCGGTGAGCGCGTCGGCCGCCTCGGCCACAGTCTCGCCCGGTCCCGAGCGCGAGAGGTCGCTCAGGGTCGCCGTCACCTCCCGGGCCGCCGCGAGAAAACCTCCCGCCGCCGATTCGGCGGCGATGCGCGTCGTGATCCAGAAAACCCGCTCGCTCGTTTCGGGCCCGGCGGGGATATGCACCTCGAAGTTCCTCGCTCCTCCCGGCACGGCGGTGGCCTCGATCAGGCTGTCACGCCCCGCGGGTGAGAGCCAGAACGGAGGCGCGCTCTCGGGCGCGGCGTCGAAGGTTCCCGGGCCGGGCGTGCCCTCGGCGAGAGCGGCCTCGTTCGCGAGGAGGATCCGGCCCGATCGGTCGAAGAGAGCCGTGGGGTCCGGCGAGTCCACGAGCAGGGACACCGGGCGCCGTACGACGCCAGAACCCTTCCGCCCTTCGCGCACGCGGATGGGTTGCGTGTCCGTCTGCGATCGGCTCTTCTGCACGGCTGTGGCCCCCCGGGTTCGGCCCGATTATCGCCCGAGACGGTCGAGAGCGGGTCCGGCGAGCCGGTAGACCTGCCATCCGTCCATCGGGACCGCTCCGAGACGCCTGTAGAAACCGATCGCGGGTTCGTTCCAGGTGAGGACGCTCCACTCCATGCGCCCGCAGCCGCGGACGACCGCGAGCCGGGCGAGATGCGTGAGAAGAGCTTCGCCGATCCCGAGGCCGCGGCAGGCGGGCTTGACGAAAAGGTCCTCGAGATAGAGACCCGGCCGCGTGAGCCATGTCGAGTAGTTGTGGAAGAAAAGCGCGAATCCCACGGTCTCTCCGGCCCGTTCGGCCAGGACGACTTCCGCGAATCGCGTCGCCCCGAAGAGGTGCGCCTCGAGGAGCCGAGGGTCGGCGTGGCAGTCGTCGGGCTGTTTTTCGTAGACAGCCAGATCGCGGATCAGGGAGACGATGGCGGGCACGTCGGCGTGCCGCGCGTCCCGCAGGGTGAACGGGGTCATGCCCATGACGTCACCTTCCTCCCTGGATGATGTCCCGTAGAACCGTCGTTGCGCCGTTGATCACGAACTGAACGCCGATGACCGCCGTGATGAGGGCCATGATTTTCGACACGATGCGCTGTCCGGTCTCGCCGAGGCGCTCGACGATGGAAGGCGAACCCACGAGGATCAGGAACGTCAGAAGGATGTTCGTGGCGATCGCTCCCGCGAGCGCCAGGCGGTGCAGGCCGTCCGGGGTCTGACCGATCAGCACCATCACCGTCGAGATGGCGCCGGGGCCGGCGATGAGCGGAATGCCGAGCGGCACGACCGACGGGTCCGCGCGCCGCGCGTCCTCGGGGTCCACGTCCGCGCGGTGGTCCTGCACGCCTCCGATGCCGAGAACGGTGAAGATGATGCCGCCGGCGATCTGAAACGCCGGAACCGTGATGCCGTAAAACGCGAAGATCGCGCCGCCGGCCGCGGCGAAGACCGCGAGGACGCCGGCCGCCGCGAGGCATGCCCGGAGCGCGATGCGGCGCCGCGCCCGACCTGTCGCTCCCGGCGTGAGCGCCACGAAGATGGGGGCCGCCGAGATCGGGTTGATGACCGCGAACAGCGACGAAAACGCGAGAAGGGCGAACTGGGCGGCGCGCGTTGCGAACATCGGGCAGGCGATCTTACGGTGGAAGGTGTAAAACCCCCGCGTGTCCTCCCGCTCCCGCTCCCCACATTTCTTTGGTCGTCTCACGAAACGCGTCACCGCGGCACGCCTCGCGGCTGCGTTGCCCCACGTGCGCGTCACGGCGCGCCTCCTCGACGTGGGCTGCGGACTTACGGATCTTCCGGGGCGCTTTCCGTCATACATTGGCTGTGACCGGGACCCGGACGTGCTCGCGGCGCAGCGGGAGAGATTTCCGAACAGGGATTTCTTCGAATGGGACATAGGTCGGGGCGCGGCTCCGGCGGCGCTTGAGGCGAAGGCACCTTTCGAAGAAATTCTCCTTCTCGCGGTGCTCGAGCACGTTTCCGAGCCGGGCCGCGTTCTCGCACGCCTTTCGTCCCTGCTCATGCCTTCGGGGCGAATCGTCGCCACGACACCTCATCCCTTCGGCCGTATCCCCCTCGAGGTCGGAGCCGCAGTCGGCCTTCTTTCCGCGCACGCGCACGACGAGCACGAGGCGCTCCTCGACCGGGCCGCTCTCGATGAAGCGGGCCGGTCCGCCGGCGTCTCGCTCACGGTCTACCGGCGGTTCCTCTTCGGCATGAACCAGCTCGTGGTCTTCTCCCGGTGACGCGGCGGACCGGACCCGCACGCGGGGCGCGCGCGATCACGGTGGTCAACGCGCGTACGCACAACCTCAAGAACGTGACGTGCTCCTTTCCCGTCGGAGCGCTCACGGTCGTCACCGGCCCCTCCGGTTCCGGAAAATCCTCGCTCGCCTTCGACACGCTGTATGCGGAGGGCCAGCGCCGGTTCGTCGAATCCATGTCCACGTACGCGCGCCAGTACCTCGAGCGTCTCGAACGCCCCGACGTGGATCTCATCGAACACGTCCTGCCCGCTCTCGCGATCGAACAGAAGGCGCCGGGGCGCTCGGCCCGATCCACCGTCGGGACCGCGACCGAGATCCACGACGTCCTGAGGCTCCTCTTCGCGGCGGCGGGGACTCTGCGGTGTCCCGACGACGGCACGCTCGTCACGCGCCACACCGTCGAAGCAATAGAAGAGATTCTGCTTTCGGAATGGGGAGAAGGAGCGAGGATTCTCGTCATCGCCCCGCGCCGGGTCCAGTCGTTCGAGGCGGAAAGCGCGGAATGGAAGAGACTCGGTTTTTTCCGGTATGTCTCGGCGTCCGGCGAGGTCCTGGAAGTTTCTTCGAATGGGGAAGAAGGAGAAACGGGCGCGTTCCCTCTGCTGATCGGCCGCCACGTGCTTTCGGCCTTGGATCCGGAAGTCCTCTCTTCCCTTTCAATGGCATTCGAAGCCGCCGACGGAGAGCTCCTCGTCTTGCGGAGTGGGGAGGGCCGCGGTCTTTCCTCCGCCCGCCGCTTCTTTCGTGGCCTCGTCTGCGACGTCTGCGGCCGGCGCTTCACGGATCCCGTGCCCGCGCTTTTCTCCTTCAATTCACCGCGGGGCGCGTGCGAGACCTGTCAGGGATTCGGACGCGTGACGGGCATCGACCCGGCTCGCGTCGTCCCCGATGCCCGGAAATCTCTGGCCGAACGGCCGATCGCGCCGTTCAATTCGCCAGCCTACGCGAGCGCGTACGACGACCTGAAGGCGGTCTCGCGCCGGAACAAGCTGCGCTGGAACGTGCCGTGGAACGAGCTGTCGCCGCGCGAGCGCGACGTCGTGTGGAAAGGCGCGGGCGAGTGGTACGGCGTCGAGGGGCTGTTCAAGTACCTCGAGAAGAAGCGTTACAAGGTGCACGTCCGCGTCTTGCTCTCGCGGTATCGCGGATACGCGCCCTGCCCGGCCTGCGGCGGAGCACGTCTGAAACCTGAAGCACTCGCCGTGACTCTCGCCGGCAGGACGATTGCCGACGTCGTGGCCCTGACCCTCGAAGAGCTGCTCACGTTCCTCGACGGCGCCCTTCCCCGCGCCGAGGAGCGCGCGCGGGGGGCCTCGCTCGTCGACGAGCTCCGGCGCCGCGTGTCCACGCTCGTCGACATCGGCCTTTCCTATCTCACGCTCTCGCGCACGATGCGCACGCTCTCGGGCGGCGAGGCCCAGCGCATCCAGCTTGGCTCGGCGATCGGCAACGCGCTCACCGGCACTCTCTACGTCCTCGACGAACCGACCGTCGGACTCCATCCCCGCGATACGCACAGGCTGCTCGGCGTCCTCCGGCGCCTCGCGGCAGGCGGCAACGCGGTCGTCGCCGTCGAGCACGACACGGACGTCATACGCGCGGCCGACCACGTCATCGACCTCGGGCCCGGCGCCGGCGCCAAGGGCGGCCGGCTCGTCTTCGAGGGCACGCCGGCGGAATTGGAGAGACAGGACACGGCTACCGGGAGAAGTCTGAAGAAGGAAAGAGAATTTCTTTTTGCTTCGGACGCAAGCGGTTACGCGCCGACTGCGTCGAGCCATGCCCTCGCCGCGGAACGGCCGCGCGCCTTCGGCGCCTTGGAATCGATCGTGATCCGGGGTGCGCGAGCAAATAATCTCCAGAATATTTCCGTTTCTTTCCCTCTTCACCAGCTCGTTGCCGTCTCCGGAGTGTCCGGCTCCGGGAAATCCTCGCTCGTCGTGGACGTCCTCGCCGCGGGCGCGCGGCAGCGGATGGGAAAGGGGCTGCTGACCGGCGTGGACGAGGTCGGTCCGCACGACGCGATCGAGGGTCTCGAGCTCGTGTCGGACGTCGTTCTCGTCGACCAGTCGCCGCTCGGACGCTCTTCCCGCTCGAACGCCGCCACGTACACGAAGGCCTGGGACGAGATCCGGACGCTCCTCGCCCGCGCGCCCGCCGCGAAGGTTCGCCGTCTCGAGAAGGGGGCGTTCAGCTTCAACGCGAAAGGCGGCCGCTGCGAGCAATGCGAGGGCGCCGGCTTTGTGACGGTGGACATGCAGTTCCTCGCCGACGTGAGGGTCCTGTGCGACGCGTGCGACGGCCGGCGGTTCAAGTCCGAGGTGCTCGAAGTCCGGCTGCGCGGACGGAACGTGGACGAGCTCCTCGCAACGACCGTCGACGAGGCGCGCGAACTCTTCGCCGACGCCCCGGCCATCGCCGACCGGCTCGCGCCGCTCGCGGAGGCGGGGCTCGGCTATCTCACGCTCGGTCAGTCCACCGGCACGCTTTCCGGCGGGGAAGCACAGCGGCTCAAGATCGCGTCTTTCCTCAGGAGCGGCAGCCCGCGAGAGCCCGTGCTCTTCATCTTCGACGAGCCCACGACCGGACTCGCGCCCTCGGACGTGGACGTGCTCCTGTCCGTCTTCCGTCGCCTCATTGCGGCGGGCCACTCGATCGTCGCGGTCGAGCACAACATCGCGTTTCTGGCCCGCGCGGACTTCCTCGTGGAGCTCGGTCCCGGCGGCGGACCGGCGGGGGGATCGCTCGTGTTTTCGGGGACGCCCGGGGCTCTCGCCGCCCGCGGCGGCACGCCGACTGCCGAAGCACTGCGGAGCCGGGTACAATTTCCGTCACCTTGACGAGCGAAGCCTTCCGTTACGTGCTCTCCGTGGAGGGCCGCGAGATCGACCTCTCGGACGGAGAGGCCACGCTCGGCCGCAGCCGGACGTCGACCGTTCGGCTCGAGCACGAGTCCGTTTCGCGTTCGCACGCGCTCCTCACGCTCAACAAGGGCGAGGCGGTCGTCAAGGATCTCAACTCCTCGAACGGAACCTACGTCGGCGGCAAGAGGATTTCGCGCGAGACGCGGCTCCAGGGCGGAGACCGCATCCAGATCGGCGCGGCCGTGGTGGACCTGCGCATCATTCCGCCAAACGTACCGTCGGACCGGACTGCGCTCCTCGGGCCGGACGACCTGCCGACCCAGCCCGAAGAGCCCGCCGCGCCGCGGCCGCCTTCGGGAATCACGTACGAGCCGGTGCCCCGGGGAACCCGTCCGGGGGACGAAGCTCCGCCGCCGGTGTTCTCGCCCGACGAAATGTCGGCCTCCGAGCTCTTCCGCGACATCGACAAGAAAGGCGTTCCGCCCCGGCCCGGCTCCGGCTTCCGCGAGGCCTTCCCGGCGGCACTCCGGGCCCCGGACGAGCTCTCGACCGTTGCGCCGTCCGACGGCATTCCAGCGCTCGGCGAGCCGTTCCCGTCGGCGATCGCCGCGCGCGAGCTGGCGGATATCTCGATCCAGATGAATTCGTCTCAGGCCCCGCCTCGCCTCGCGACGGTCGAACGCGCGGCGGCGTTCCGCGAGCGGCGATCCCCGGCCGTGAACGCGGGCCCACGAAATGCCGCGAACCCGTTCGCCCGCCTCCTCGCGGCACTCGTCGACGCCGTCATCCTCACGGCGATCAACCTCCTCCTGTTCGCTCCCGTTTTTCTCATCGACTACTTCCGAGCGGAACTTCAGACGCGCGACGCGGCTCCGGACTGGGCCTTCCGAGGAATCACGCTGCTCTCGTTCCTGCTCGCGGCGCTCGCGAACGCTCTCTATGTCGTGGGTGGCTGGGCGTGGCGGGGGCGCACCCCCGGCAAATCCCTCCTCGGGCTCACGGTCGTCAAACGCGGAGAGATCGGCGGAAGGGGCATCGGCTGGAAGGCCGCTCTGATCCGCGCGGTCGTCCTCGTGCTCGCGGGCCTGCCGCTGGGCCTGGGATGGGTGTGGGCCTTCTTCGAGAAGGACAAGAGGGCCTTTCAGGACCTCGCGGCGGGCACCTGGGTCGTCCGCTCGCGCTGACGCTTCCGTACAGGGGGGCGTCAAGTCCCGTTCAGGGCCGCGAGGAGCGACGGAGAAAGAAGCGCCTCCTCCGTCCGTCGCACGCCGCCCCTTCTGCGCCACGAGGCGAGCGCCTTCTTCGCGCGGGCGAAGAGGGCTGGATCGGTCCTGCCCTCGAGGACGTAGCGCGTCCCGAGAACGAGGGACGCGAGGAGGTCGGCCTCGCGGGCTCCCGGGCGGGACCGCCGGAAGCGCTCGACTCCGGCTTCGGCCCCCGCGAAGTCGCCGGCGGAAAGGAGCGTCAGGATGTTCTCGGCGCCGGCTCCTGCGAGATCTTGCGGCTCCGGCGGCTGGGCATCCCGAGCCGTCAGGACCGAGGCCGACGCGGTGGCCGGGGCGGGATCCGCGGGCACGGGCGCCGCTGGCGTCGGAGCGGGGACCTCTGGAAGGGCGACCGGCTGGGCCTCGCGGCGTTCGAGCGTCCCGAGCCGGCCGAGGAGGTCCGCGGATTCCGGGAATCCGTCGATGACCCCCTCGCTCCGGGAGAGGAGGAGGTTGCG
>JBDTML010000079.1:0-3734 GCA_039934255.1 Acidobacteriota bacterium
GGGCTCTTCTGCCCGTCCATGCACTCGTGTTCGGGCTCATGGCGCGGCGCATCGCCGAGGCCTGATCTTCCTCAGCGCGTCTCGATGAGCGGGACGAGGACCTCGTTCCGCCTTATGAACCAGGGGGGCCACGGGGGATCGTAGCGGGCGAACGCCGGGGGCATGTCCGCAGGGACGAGACCGGCTTCCTTCGCGTCGAACGCGAGCTTCTTCGCCGCGGTCTCGAACTTGTCGGCGCCCCACGTGCCCGAGAAACGCACGACCACGACGCGCCGCGACGGGATCGCGCGCAGGTGGACGCGTGTGTCGTTCGGCGTTGGAAGCGTCTTCATCGTGAAGGACGAGGGCATCGTGAACGTGACGACCCATCCGTCCTCGGTCCGCTCCGAGCCGACCGGCGCCGTCATCGCGATCTTCCGCCCGCCGTCGTTCGCGCCGAAGATGTAGCCCGCGGGCTCCCGTGGAGCGGTTTGTGCGCTCCTCAGATAAGGCCCTGCCAGCTACTGCAGTCCGCCGCGAGCCCGAGAGCCGGGCCGGCGCGCGCGACCGCGCAGCGCCGGGGGCACGGGGACCGGCCGCGCGACGTTGTGCGCGCGCAGCCAGTCGCGCAGGGCCACGGGGTCGGCGACGCATGCGTCGGCCCCGGTCGCTTCCGCGAGTGACGGGTCCCGGCGGAACGCGACGCCCCCGACGAGGATCTTCGCGCCGGGTGCGACGGAGCGGATCCGGCCGATCAGGGCGGCCGCCTCGACGACGTGCCCCGCGAGCGAGAGCGAGAGGCCGACCGCCTCGGGCTCGCGGAGCGCAACGTACTCGAGCGCCGAGTCCCGCGGGACATTCGCCCCGAGGACCTCGACCTGCCAGCCCTCTCTTCGCCCGATCTCAGCCGCAAGGCGCACGCCGAGCTCGTGGAACTCGCCTACGAGGCAAGCGAGGACCAGCCGGGGGGCGCCGAGAGGCGGAAATTTCTCGCAGCTCGCGTTCATGAGGAAAGCGCGAGCGACGAGGGCCGTCGCGAGGTGCTCCTCCGCGATCCCGATGCCGCCCTTCTCCCAAAGCCGGCCGACTTCCTCGAGCGCGGGCTGGACGAGGTCCCGGGCGAGGAGCGCCGGGTCGGCGCCCCGCGCGACCGCCTTTCGGAAGACGGCGTCTGCCTCCCGGTCGTCGCCGGCGAGGAGTGCGATGAGGAGCGGGCCCGTGAGGTCCGCGATGTCTGCAAGCCCGGCCACACCTTTCTTTCGTCGCAGGACGACTTTCGGATTCCTCCGGAGCCCGGGTCGGACGCGCGGTCGGTTTCTCATACCCGGATCACTAGCCGGAGGCCTTGATTGTCTCGTCGAGTCTCTCCGTTTCGACTTCCGGGCCTTCGGGCATCGATTCCTCCCCGCCAAGCAGGCCTCATCATGAACCTTCCGCCATTCCCACGGAGGCGAGACGCGACCGCATCATTCCCTAACCACGCCGAGTCCCGTTGAGCGGTTTGTGCGCTGGAAGCTTCTTTTCCTTCAGTCGTCGCGCAGCGCTAGTTTTTCTTCCGCGTGCCCGTGACGAACGCCGCGATATCGCCGATAACTTCGGCCGCGACGTGCCCGGGTTTCCGGTATTCCTCCGGACCGCTTCGGCCCTCGCCGGCCACGAAGAAGTGGTTGAGTCTTGGATACGACTTCAGCGTGACGCCCTTCCGGCCGGCGAGGAGATGCTTCCACCCCGTGAAGTCCTTCATCGTGACCTGGTAATCCCGTTCCCCCTGCAGGACGAGGATCGGCAGGTCGACAGAACGGGCGGCGTCGAGGGGACGCTGGTCCCTGAGGTCCAGCCAGTAGGAACGCGACGCGCCAAGGATCGTGCCCTCGAGCGGATCAGGACGACCCGCGTAGAGATCGGCGAGCGCGTCGGCTTCTTTCCGGACGGCGGGCGCTGCCGCCCGCTGCGAGTCGCTCGCGCCCGGGCCGGCCAGCCACTGCGCCTGGTCCCTCACGACCTCCGACATGAGCCGTGACGGAGACGCCAGCATCACGACTCCGAAGAGCGCGCCATCGAGGACGGCGATCCGGGGTGCGAGAAACGCCCCGAGGCTGTGGCCGGCGACGAAAACTCGACGCCGATCGACGCCCGGCGTCTCGCGCAGGAGGCCGAGGGCCGCGAGGACGTCGTCGAGCACTTCGTCCTTGATCGTGACCTCGCCCGCCGCCGCCATCTCCTTTCCGTAAATCTTGGTGCGCTTCTCGTACCGCAGCACCGCGATGCCGCGCGAGGCGAGACCGTGTGCGAGATCCCGGAACGGGCGGAGAGCCCCGATCGATTCGTCGCGGTCCTGGGGTCCCGACCCGTGCACGAGGACGACGGCGGGAAACGGCCCCTCCCCCAGCGGGATGGTGAGTGTTCCCGGCAACGACACGGAGCCCGAGACGACCTTCACGTCGCTCTCGCGGAAGACCGCGGGCTTCACGTAGGAAGGCGCCGTCCATTCGGAGCGCACGGCCTCTTCCGGTTCGAGAAACATGCCGGCGAGCCGCCCGTCGGCCCGAAACGTCAGCTTCAGCTCCGCATTTTGTTTTCGGAACGTGCAGCTCGTGAAGGCGAGCGTGTATTCGTTCGCGAGAAACGCGCGCGGCTCGGCACACGACTCGAGAGGCCCGCCCTTGGCGATCACGCCCAGCCAGAAGCGGCGCAATTTCGCATCGGGAAGGGCCACCTTCAGCGCGTCGTCGAAGCGGGACTCGAGGGCCGCGAGGTCGCCCGTCTTCAACTCCGCGGCGACGTCCTTCGCTAGGGCCTTCGCCACGGCCACCGGCAGCGGCCCGAGGGAGGAGGGAGCCTCCTCGGGCGTCCCCGCGCTCGCTGCAAGGTCCGCCACGGCGAGAACGGCGACGGCGGCAATATGAATCAGCTTCATCATGGAGCGTCTTCGTTTCCTTCTGATACTGTCCCCGATCGCCATGAAAATACACGAATATCAGGCCAAGGAAATCCTCCGCGGGTTCGGCGTCCCGACGCCCCGCGGCCGCGTCACCGACTCTCCTGAGGAGGCTGGCCGGATCGCGAAAGAGTTCGGCGGGCGCGCCGTCGTCAAGGCGCAGGTCCACGCCGGCGGGCGCGGCAAGGGCGGGGGCGTCAAGCTCGCGAAGACTCCGGACGAGGCCGTGGATCTCGCCAAGAAGATCATCGGCATGCAGCTCGTCACGCACCAGACGGGTCCGGCCGGCCAGAAGGTCAAGAAGGTCCTCGTCGAGGAGGCGCTCGACATCGCGCGCGAGCTCTACATCGGCATCACGCTCGACCGCGCGACCGGGCGGCCCGTGATGATGGCGAGCAAGCAGGGCGGCATGGAGATCGAGGTCGTCGCCGCGAAGGATCCGGACGCCATCGTGAAGGAAGCGTTCGACCCGGCCTGGGGGCTCCAGCCGTTCCAGGCGCGCAAGCTCGCGGACGCGCTCGGCCTCAAGGGCGAGACCCACAAGAAGGCCGTCGGCTTCCTCATCGCGCTCGCAAAGGCCTACGTCGCGACCGACGCCTCGCTCGCCGAGATCAATCCGCTCCTCATCACGGGCGGCGGCGACGTCATCGCGCTGGACGCGAAGATGAACTTCGACGACAACGCGCTCTTCCGGCATCCGGACATCCGGGAGTACCGCGACCTCGACGAGGAGGACGCGCTCGAGGTCGAGGCGTCCAAGTACGGCCTCAACTACATCAAGCTCGACGGAAACGTCGGCTGCATGGTGAACGGCGCC
>JBDTML010000080.1:0-4688 GCA_039934255.1 Acidobacteriota bacterium
CCGTCGGCTTGGCGCCGAGCTTCGTGATCATCATCTCGACGCAGCGGTCGAAGTCGGCACCCACGCGGTCCATCTTGTTGATGAACGCGAGGCGCGGAACGCCGTAACGGTCGGCCTGGCGCCAGACGGTCTCGGACTGCGGCTCGACGCCGGACACCGCGTCGAAAACCGCCACGGCGCCGTCGAGGACGCGAAGCGAGCGTTCGACCTCGGCCGTGAAGTCCACGTGGCCCGGGGTATCGATGATGTTGATGCGGATGTCCTTCCAGAAGCACGTCGTCGCGGCCGACGTGATCGTGATGCCGCGCTCCTGCTCCTGGACCATCCAGTCCATCGTCGCGGTCCCTTCGTGGACCTCGCCGATCTTGTAATTGACGCCGGTGTAATAGAGAACGCGCTCCGTCGTCGTGGTTTTACCCGCGTCGATGTGAGCCATGATGCCGATGTTTCGGCACATATCGAGAGGATGATTTCTCGGCATAACGAGTTTTTCCCGTCCCGGGGTGTCTGCGCCGTCGAATCCCTCTGGCCTGCGTTTCCGCGACCTGAGGTATTCCGCACGCTCTGAGGCGTGTCCGGATCCCGGAGAGGACCTGTCCGGTTCCGCGCCTTTCAGCGCCGCCCGGCCGGTTTCCGCTCACCCGGAGTTCTGTGCAGTCCTACCAGCGGTAATGGGCGAAGGCCTTGTTGGCCTCGGCCATCTTGTGGGTGTCCTCCTTCTTCTTCACCGCGTTTCCGCGGTTGTTGGCGGCATCCATGAGCTCGCCCGCGAGCTTGTCGCGCATCGTCTTCTCGCCGCGCGCCTGCGCGTACGAGATGACCCAGCGGATCGCGAGCGACGCGCGGCGGTTGGGCTTGACCTCGACCGGGACCTGGTACGTCGAGCCGCCGACGCGGCGCGACTTGACCTCGAGGACCGGCTTGACGTTCTCGAGAGCCTTCTTGAACGTCTTGAGCGGATCGTCGGACGTCTTCTGCTCGATGTGCTTCATGGCCCCGTAGAAGATCGACTCGGCCGTCGACTTCTTGCCGCGCTCCATCACGCAGTTGATGAACTTGGTCACGAGCTGGGATTGGTACAGCGGGTCCGGGAGGACTTCGCGCTTTGGAACTTCACGGCGACGCGGCATCTGTCTTCCTTATGCCTTGGGGCGTTTCGCGCCGTACTTCGAGCGCGACTGCTTGCGGTTCGCGACGCCGACGGCGTCGAGCGTCCCGCGGATGATGTGGTAGCGCACGCCCGGGAGGTCCTTGACGCGGCCTCCGCGGATCATGACGATCGAGTGTTCCTGGAGGTTGTGGCCGATGCCCGGAATGTAGGTCGTGACCTCGATCCCGTTCGTGAGGCGCACGCGCGCGATCTTCCGGAGAGCCGAGTTCGGCTTCTTCGGGGTCGTCGTCTTCACCTGGGTGCAAACGCCACGGCGCTGCGGGCAGGACTGGAGAGCGGGCGACTTCGTCTTGTAACGGACGGCGTCGCGGCCCTTCCTCACGAGCTGGCTGATCGTCGGCATGAGACTTTCGAGACTCCTTAGGACGTGAACGAGCGATGGGACGACCCGGATAAAACGAGAGACGACGAGAGATCGGAGCTTGATCGGAGCCAAATCAGCCGCCGAGCGGCCGTTCTCCGGGCGCGACACGGTTTGATGCCGAGCCGGTCCCCGGGGAAACCGGTGAAGAATATAGACCCCGCCGGGGGCTGTCAAGCGGGAAACCCTGCGTTCAGGGTCGACAGCGGTGCGAGGCGACGGAATCGCCGGCGTCGAGCGCCTTCCTGACCCTGCGGACGAGGGAGAAAACCTCGGGCCGGCTCACCTTGGCCCCCGAGCCCTTCTGCTCGATCCGGTCGAGTGTCGCCCAGGCGAGTTCGACGGGCAGGGCCGTGAACTCCAGGATGCCGCGCGGAGCACGTCCCCGCTCGAGCGACTCTATGTACTCTCCCGCCGCCACGAGATCGCGCCGGGCGAGGGCGAAAACGTCTTCCAAGGGGACGTCCGGAGGCAGGTAGGAGCGCCCTTCAGCGGCGTCTCCCATCGCATCCTTCAGGATATTAACGAGTTGCAGAGCTTCTCCGAAGGCACAGGCGCCCCTTCGGAGGTCCGGCCCGACGGCCGCCAACTGCGGGCGACAGAGAAGAAAGAGCTCCGTCAGCATCTCCCCCACCAGGCCCGCCACGACGTAACAATAAGCCTTCAGGTCGTCCAGAGACGAGAGCGCGAGCCGGCCTTCGCGCGTGCGCACCACGAAGCTCGCCATGCCGTCGGCCGACTGGACGACGGGGCCACGGATCGCTTCGACGGCACCCGGTGACAGTGAGCGGAAGGCGTCCATGACGAAGGGAATCTCGCTGATGAGTTCCTGGTATCCCGGGTGCGCGGCCCAGCGGGCCGCACCCCACTCCCCCGACAGCCGCGCCGCATTGACGGGCGAGGGCTCGCGGACGAGGCCGACGAAATCGCGAAGCGCCCCGACTCGGGCTTCCGGCGGATGGTGAGCCGCGTCCTCGAACGTGTCCGCGATACGGAAGAGGAGGTAGGCGACCGTGACCTCGCGGCGGGTTGGCTCCGGCAGCGGTGGAATCGAGAGGGCGAACGTGCGGCTCGTCTTCTTCAGAAGATCGAAGAGATCGGCCCCGCGACCTCGAAGTCCGTCCATCTCTGCATGTTACGAGATCCGCCGACGCTCCGTCCTGACGCCGCATCGAGCCTCCCCTAGTGCAGTTGAATCTGGCTGCTTTCCTTCCCGCCGCTTCACATTGAGATTGGCTCGGGAGGAAAAAGCCATGAAACGCATCGCTCCTGTTCTGGTGGCCGCAGTGCTTTGTGCGGTCGGCGCCTGGGCAGCCGAGGAATCGGGCACGAGAGCGGCCGGACCGCGCCTCAAGCTCGCCATGGTTACGGCCGATAAATACTCGCGAGACGAGAAATCCGTGTTCTCGTCCGACTCGCCCAAGATCTTCGCGGTTTACGAGGTCAGCAACGCGGCGCAGGGAACGAAGTTGAAAGCGGTCTGGATCGCGGACAAGGTGGAGGGAATCGAGGCGAAGACGAAGCTCAACGAAACCGAATCGACCTTCTCGGCGAAGGGCGAATTCATGGGCTCGTTCTCCTGCCCGAAGCCGGCGAAGGGCTGGTCGGCCGGGACGTACCTCGTCGAGCTCTCCGTCGACGGCTCGGTCCGGAAGACGCTCACTTTCCGCGTCGAGAAATAGGGGAGCCGGCTTCGCCGCCCGGGAGCTTCGTAGAAAGAAATCCTGCCCGTGGTCTCGCCTGTGTGGCTGCGCTTTGCTTGCGTTTCGCAGCCACTCCATCTAGGCTCTTTGCATGGCGACCCTCCACGTCCGAAACGTGCCCGAAAGGGTCTATACGAAGATTCGGTCGCTTGCGCGCGCCGAGGGGCGATCCGTGAACGCCCAGGTCGTCAGGCTCCTCACGGCGGTCGCCCGCGACGCCGGCACGACTCTCTCCGTGAAGGAAGCGCTCGACGAGGCCCGCGGGATCCGGGCCACGTCGAGTCCTTCCCGGCGCGGGCCCTCGGGCCTGGCGCTCCTTCAGGAGGCCCGGCGCTCGCGCGAGCGTCGATGACGTTCCCGGAGACCTTCGTCGTCGACGCAAGCGTCGGCGTCAAACTGTTCCTCGACGAGGCCGGATCGGACGAGGCTGAGCGGCTCTTCGCCCTCCTCGGGCACGCTCCTCCGCACGTCATCGCCGTTCCGGACCTCTTCTTCATCGAATGCGGGAACGTCTTCCGGAGTCGCGCTCACCGTCGCCACATGACGGCCGAGGAGGCGCGGGAGGCTTTCCGGATCCTCCGCGCTCTCCCCCTGCAGACCGTCGCATCGCCGGACCTCGTCCCGCTCGCGCTCGATCTCGCGCTGGCGCACGGACTTTCGGTTTACGACGCGACGTACGCGGTGCTCGCCGAGCGGCTCGGTGCGCCCCTTGTCACCGCCGACGGAAAGCTGGTGAAGAAGCTCGAGGGCGCGGGAACGAAGGCCATCCTTCTGAAGTAGAAGAGGCGGCTGAGTTTCTCCGCTCCCGAGGAAAGAAAAGGGCCGGCTTGCGCCGGCCCGAATAAGGAACTTCTTAGAAGGTAAGAAAGCGAAGGCTCTCTCCCCTATTCGAAGAAATCTTCTCTTTCTTCCTAGACCTCATCATCCAGATCCGCCGCGATGACCGGCGTCTCGTCGTCGAAGTAAAGCTCCTCGGTCTCCTCGGGCGCAGGCGGGATTTCCTCGCGCTCGAGGACGACGTTGCGGTAGTAGTCCATGCCGGTGCCGGCGGGGATGAGCCGCCCGACGATGACGTTCTCCTTGAGCCCGCGCAGGAGGTCGACGCGGCCCGCGATGGATGCTTCCGTGAGGACGCGCGTCGTCTCCTGGAACGACGCGGCCGACACGAACGAGTCCGTCGAGAGCGACGCCTTCGTGATGCCGAGGAGGAGCGGGCGCCCCTGCGCGGCCTTGCCGCCGGCCCGGAGGATGCGGTCGTTCTCCTCGTTGAAGCGGAAGCGGTCGACCTGCTCGTCCACGAGGAACTCCGTGTCGCCGACCTCCTCGACGCGCACGCTCCGCATCATCTGGCGGACGATGACCTCGATGTGCTTGTCGTTGATGCCGACGCCCTGTGAGCGGTAGACCTCCTGGATCTTGTCGGTCATGTACCGCTGCAGCTCCTTCTCGCCCT
>JBDTML010000081.1:0-14521 GCA_039934255.1 Acidobacteriota bacterium
TCACGTTGATGAGGATCGCGCGGGCGCCCTGGATGGACTGCTCTTCGAGGAGCGGATTCGAGATCGCCCGCTGAGCGGCCTCCACCGCGCGGTGCTCGCCGGACGCCGTGCCCGTCCCCATGAGGGCCATGCCCATGTTTTCCATGACCGTCTTCACGTCCGCGAAGTCGAGGTTCACGACGCCGGGCACCGTGATGAGGTCGCTGATTCCCTGCACGGCCTGGCGGAGGACGTCGTCCGCGATGCGGAATGCCTCCCACGTGGTCACGTTCCGGTCGACGAACGAATAGAGGCGCTCGTTCGGAATCGTGATGAGCGTGTCGACGTACTCGCGAAGCTCGGCGATGCCGTCCTCGGCATAGCGCAGCTTGCGCCGGCCCTCGAAGGAGAAGGGCTTCGACACGATCGCGACGACGAGCGCTCCCGCTTCCGAGGCGAGGCGCGCGACGACCGGCGCGGCCCCCGTGCCCGTGCCGCCGCCCATTCCGGCCGTCACGAAGACCATGTCCGAGCCCGCGAGAACCTGCATGATCTTCTCGGCATCCTCGAGCGCGGCGTTGCGGCCCACGTCGGGGTTCGACCCGGCTCCCATGCCTCGCGACGTCGTGATACCGAGTTGCAGCTTCGTCGCGGCGCGGTTCACACGCAGAACCTGGAGGTCCGTGTTCGCCGCAACAAAATCGATCCCCTTGATGCCGGCCTGGATCATCCGGTTGACGGCGTTCCCGCCGCCTCCGCCGACGCCCACGACCTTGATCTTCGCTGGAGGAGGACCGTCGTCGTTCAGCGAGATGGGAAGCGACGCGCGGGGCTCGTCGTCGAAAAGGATCATCTTCTTTCCTCCATCGATATCACAGAGCGGTGGACGCGGGGAACAAGTTCTTGAGGGAGCCTTTGAGTTTGTCGAAGAAGCCCGAACCGGTGCCCCGCGAGCGCCTCTTCGAGGCGGCGGCGCTGCCGCGCCCGTAAAGCAGAAGGCCCGCGGCGCAGGCCCATTCCGGCGACGAGACGACGTCCGTCAGTCCGCCGAGGCCCCGGGGCACGCCCCGGCGCACGGCCACGCCGAGAACCTGCTCGGCCACGTCGAGGAGGCCGTCCAGTTCGGCGCCGCCGCCCGTAAGTACGAGGCCAGCCCGGAGCTCGCTGGCGGGCACTTCCCGGACCGACTCCTCCCAGAGCAGGGTGAGGAGCTCTTCCGCGCGCGGCTGGAGGATCTCGGCGATCTCCCGTCTCTTGACGGGGTGGACGCCACGGCCGCCGGTCAGAGGCACGTCGATCGACTCGCTCTCGTTCACGAGGGCGGCCATGGCCGCGCCGTACTTGCGCTTCAGGCGTTCGGCGTCGGGCACCGGCGTCTTGAGGACGACCGCGAGGTCGTTCGTGAAATGGTCCCCGCCCACGGGCAGGACCGACGTGTGCGCGAGGGCGCCGTGCCGCCAGACGGCGATTTCCGTGGTGCCGCCCCCGATGTCCGCGAGGACGACGCCCAGCTCCTTCTCGTCGGGCGTCAGGACGGCCTCACCGGCCGCGAGCGGCTCGAGGACCATCTCGAGCACCTCGATGCCGGCCCGGTTGACGCAGTTCAGGAGATTCTGCGTCGTGGCGACCGGCAGCGTGATCACGTGGACGTCGGCCTCGAGCCGGCTCCCCACCATCCCGAGGGGGTCGGCGACGCCGTCCTGCCCGTCCACGACGAATTCGCGCGGGAGCACGTGGAGAATCTCGAATTCCGAGGGAATCGGGACGGAGCGCGCCGCGTCGAGGGAGCGCTGGATGTCCTCGCGCGTGATCTCGCGGTTCTTCGCCGCGACCGCGACGACCTGACGGCTGTTGAAGGACTTCACCGAGGGGCCGGCGACTCCCACGACGGCGCGTTCGATCTGGGCGCCCGCCATGATCTCGGCTTCCTCCGTCGCGCGCTTGATCGCGTCGACGGTGGCGGGCACGTCGATGATCGCGCCCTTGCGCGCGCCCTTGTGCGAGGCCGTTCCCTTTCCGATGATGTCGACGCGGCCCGACGGGTCCTGCTCCGCGATGAGCGCGCAGACCTTCGTCGATCCGATGTCCAGACTCACGAGGTACGAAGCTGCCTTGGTCATCCGGCGTCCTCTCAGGTCTTCCCGCGCCCGGAGTCACCGGGCGCTTTGAGCACGATGCGGCCCGCGAAGCGGAGGTCCGCCTCCGCCAGAGCCAGGGCGTGGCGGTCGAGTTCGGGGCCCAGGGCGAGGAACGCGCGCCACAGCGGCACGGCCTTTCCCGGTTCGGCGGCGTCGGGACCGAAGAGGAGGCGCGCCCGCGCGACACGGTCCGTCACGGCGAAGCCCTCGGGCACGAGGGCCAGGTCCGAGACGCGCGCGAGGAGCGCGGGATCTTCCGCGCGGATCGCCTCGAGGAACGCCGCTCCCCGCGCGAGCGCCGAGGCGTCGGACGCGCCCGAGAGGACGACGAAGTCGTCGTTCTTCGACAGGGAGCGCCCGGAGTACGGGCCGGTGAAGCTGCCGCCTCGGTCGATGGTCCACAGCTCCCCGTCCTTGTCCGCGCGCGCGACGAGGGCGACGGGAGGCCGCGCGACGACGCGCACGGCGATCGTGTCCGGCACGATGCGACGCGCCGACGCGGCCGCCACCCAGGACTTTTTCGAAATCTCGGCCACCGGCTTCTGGAGGTCGAGAAAGAGAAGCGGGCGCCCGATCCACGCGTCCGTCAGCTCCTCGGTCTCGGCCCGTCGCGCCTCGGGCACGCCGTCCAGGACGACCCGGTTCACGGCGAAGCGGGGATGCGTGCGAAGGACGACGAGGCCCGAGAGAGCGAGCGCGGCGAGAAAGAGCACGGAGAGAGCCGGAACGAGCAGACGGCTCCCCGCCCGGCGCCGGGTGGGGCGCACGGTGCGGGACGACGGAGGGCGATAGAAGGAACTCATTCGGATTTTGTTTTTGCTTCGGATTCGGAAGGGGATTCGGATTTCTTAGAAGGGGTAGAGAGAAGAAAATCCTCTCCGAAGTGAAGGACGTCGCCGGCGCCCATCGTGATCAGCACGTCGCCCTCTTTCATCTCTTCTTCCAGCGCCTGCGCGATGTCCTTCCGGTCCGCGATGAAACGCGCCGCCCGATGCCCGCGCGCCGTCGCGGCGTCGGCCACGAGAGCGCCCGTCACGCCCTCCCTGGGAGCCTCTCGCGAACCGTAAACCGGCGTCACGAGAAGGACGTCCGCGTTCAGGAACGCCGCTCCGAACGCGGCGGCGAAGTCCTTCGTGCGGGAATAGAGATGAGGCTGGAAGAGCGCGACGACGCGGCGGTCGGGGTACGACTGGCGGGCTGCCGCGAGCGTCGCTGCGACCTCGGTCGGGTGGTGCGCGTAGTCGTCGATGACGATGACGCCGCCCGCCTCGCCCTTCTTCTCGAAGCGCCGGATGACGCCCTTGAACTCCTCGAGCGCGCGCGCCGCGATCCCGAACGGAATCGAGAGCTCGCGGGCGATCGCGAGCGCTCCGAGCGCGTTCTTCACGTTGTGGAGACCCGGCACTTTCAGCGCGACGGGGCCCATGAACTCGCGGCCCGCCGTCGCGATGAAGCGCGATCCGCTCCGCTCGAGGGCGAGGTCGCGCACCGTGACGTCGGCCTGAGGCGTGAGCCCGAACGTCACGACGCGGCGCGAGACCAGCGGGCGTATCTCCTGCACGTTCGGGTCGTCCAGGCCGAGGATCGCGGCTCCGAAGAACGGCACGCTGCGCGCGAACCGCGCGAACGTCTCCTGGATGTCCGCGAGGTCGCGGTACGTGTCCAGGTGCTCGAGGTCGATGTTGTTGACGAGCGCGAGCATCGGCGAAAGCGCCAGGAACGAGCGGTCGAACTCGTCGGCCTCGGCCACGAGGTACTCGCCGTGACCGAGGCGCGCCGTCCCCACCTCGCGCATCCGCCCGCCGACGATGATCGTGGGGTCGAGGCCGGCCGCCATGAGGATCGCGCCCGTCATGGATGTCGTCGTGGTCTTGCCGTGCGTGCCGGCGATCGCGATGCCGCGCTTGACGCGCATGACCTCGGCGAGCATCTCCGCCCGCTTGATCACGGGGATCCCGGCGGAGCGCGCGGCTGCCACCTCCGGGTTGCTCTCGTGGACCGCGCTCGAGTACACGACGACGTCCGCTCCGGTGACGTTCTCGGCACGGTGGCCCTGGTGCACCCTGATGCCGAGGCCGACGAGGCGCTCGGAGGTCTCGCCGAGCGTGAGGTCCGAGCCGGTCACCTCCAGGCCCACGCTCTTCAGGAGCTCGGCGAGGCCGCACATGCCGATGCCGCCGATCCCGACGAAGTGCAGGCGCTTCACCCTCAGGAAATTCACGCGGCCTCCACTTCGAAGAGAAGATCGCAGAGCCGCGAAGCCGCGTCGGGCGCGGCCGAGCGGCGCGCGGCCTCGCCCATGGCGAGGAGCCTCAGCGGGTCGCCGAGGAGGGCCGAGAGAGCGGCCGTGACGGACTCTTCCGTGGCCTCCGCCTCCGTGACGACGAGCGCGGCGCCCAGCGATTCCAGGGCCCGTCCGTTCGCCTCCTGGTGCCCGTGCGCCGCGGCGGCGAACGGCACGAAGAGGGCCGGGCGCCCCGCCGCCGCGACTTCGGCGACCGTCATCGCGCCCGCGCGCGCGACGACGAGGTCGGCGGCCGCGTACGCCGCCGCCATGTCGTCGAGAAACTCGTGGACGAAGGCTCGATCGGCCGGGAGGCCCCGCTTCGCGTAATCCGTCACGACCTCTGTCGCGCGGCCCTTGCCCGCCTGGTGAACGACGTCGAACGCGATGCCCAGTGCGGCCACGCGCGCGAGCGCCGGAGGCACGAGCCGGTTCAGGATCTGCGCGCCCTGGCTCCCGCCCACGACGAGAACGCGCAGGCGCCGCTCCTTCGACCGCGAGACGAGGGACGGAATCTCGAAGAACGCGGGCCGGACGGGATTGCCCGTCACGATGGCCCCCGGCAGCGCCGCCGCGCCGCGGGCGGTTCCCACGGCGACGCGACGCGCGACGAGCGCCAGGATCCGGTTCGTGAGCCCGGGGATGGCGTTCTGCTCGTGGATGAGCGTCGGAATCCTGCGGGCCCACGCCGTTGCCACGAGGGGGCCCGAGGCGTAGCCGCCCACGCCCACGACCGCGCGCGGCGCGTGCCGGGAGAGAAGGCGCATCGAGTCGAGGAACGCGAGGGGGAGCGCCAAGAGACCCTCGAGCCGCGCGCGCAAGCTCTTGCCGACGAGTCCCCGGGCCCGCACGAGCTCGAGGGGAAACCCGGCCTTCGGGACGAGCGTCGTCTCGAGCCCGCGCGCCGTGCCCACGAGAACGACCGCCGTGCCCGGCCGGCGCCGCCGGATCTCGCCCGCGAGCGCGAGCGCCGGGAAGACGTGCCCCCCCGTCCCTCCGCCCGCGATGAGGAAGCCGCGTTCTTCCGTCATGACGCGTGCTGAGAGAGGTTGAGGAGAATCCCGACCGCGATGAGGTCGGCCCAGAGCGCCGACCCGCCGTACGAGAGAAACGGCAGCGGGATTCCCTTCGTGGGAAGAAGCGCGAGAACGACCGAGATGTTGACGAGCGCCTGCACGACGATCATCACCGAAAAGCCGATCCCGAGCAGCCGACCGAAGGAGTCCGGCGCGTTCGCGGCGGCCCGCACGCCGCGCGCGAAGAGGAACCCGAACAAGGCGAGAACCGTGACGCAGCCGAGGAGTCCCAGCTCCTCGCCCACGATCGCGTAGATGAAGTCCGTGTAGGGGTAGGGAAGGAAGAAGAGCTTCTGCTTCCCGTGTCCGAGGCCGAGTCCCGTGACGCCCCCCGTTCCCACGGCGATGAGCGACTGAATCGCGTGAAAGCCCTTGCCGCTCGGGTCCGCCTCCGGATGGAGGAAGGCGAGGAGACGATCGCGCCGGTACTGCGCCGACCATACGTAAGCCGAGAGCGTGGGTACGAGGAGGAGCGCCGATCCGAGGAAGTACTTGAGAGGCAGGCCGGCGAAATAGAGCATGGCGGCGGCGATGACGAAATACGTCAGCGCGGTCCCGAAGTCGGGCTCGAAAAGCACGAGACCCGCGAACAGGGCGACGAGTCCGACGATCGGCAAAAGGGTTCGCGTCGGGTGGGTGACCTCTCCCTCTCGCCGCGAGAGGAGCGCCGCGAGCGCGATGACGAGTCCGATCTTCGCGAATTCGGAAGGCTGTACCGACTTGATGACGCCGAGGGACAGCCAGCGTCGCGCGCCGTTCACGGGAGCCCGGAGGAGGACGGCGACGAGCGACCCGGTCAGGAGGACGAGACCGGCTGTGATCAAGCGCGGATCGTTCAGGCGGCGGTAGTCGATCGACATCACGAGAAACGCGAGGACGCCGCCGATGACGACGGCGACCGTCTGCTTGATCACGAAGAAGTACGCGCCCGCCGGCGCTCCGGCCGTCGGCAGGAGTACCTGCATCGCCGAAGCGCTGTAGATCATGAGGAGACCGATCAGCACGAGCAGCACCACCGAGCCGAACAGGAGGCGGTCGAACGCCAGCTTCCGCGCCATCAGCGCCTCCCTGCCATCGAGGGTTCAGGCAGCGCCCTCACGAGCGCCTCGAAAACGTCACCCCGATGCTCGAAGTCGCGGAACTGGTCGAACGACGCGCACGCCGGCGACAGGAGAACGGCGTCCCCCGGGGAGGCGTGCTTCGCGACGTCCTCGATCGCCTTCTCGAGAGTGCCCGCGACCTCGAGCGCGACGCCCGGGACGGACCCGAGCGCCTTCGCGATGGCCGGCGCGGCCTTTCCGATCGCGAGAACCGACCGCGCCTTCTTCCCGACGAGCGGCGCGAGGCGCGCGAAGTCGTCGCCCTTGTCCTTCCCGCCAAGGATGAGATGCACCTTGCCGTCGGGGAACCCGTCGAGGCTTTTCAACGTGGCGTCCACGTTCGTACCCTTCGAGTCGTTCCAGTACTCGACGCCGTTCACCGTGCGCACGAGGGCCGTCCGGTGCGGGAGCCCGCGGAACGTGCGGAGCGTCTCGACGGCCGCCTCCGGCGTGACGCCGAGCGGCAGCGTCGCCGCGAGCGCCGCGAGCGCGTTCTCGACGTTGTGCGTCCCGGGGAGCGCGAGGTCCGTGCGTTTCGCGATCACGCGGGGGCCCTTGCCGTTCACGTCCCCGACGAAGAGGTCGTCCTTGAGCCATGTCCCGAGCGCGGGCTGGAGGGCGCGCGAAAACTCGAAGCGCCGAGCCCGCGGGCGGATGCGCGCAACAAGCGCGTCGTCCGCGTTCAGGACCGCGACCTGCGCGTCGCGCTGGTTCTCGAAGATCCGGGCCTTCGCGGCGCCGTAGTCGTCCATCGAGCGGTACCGGTCGAGGTGGTCGGGCGTCAGATTCAGGTGAACCGCGACGTCGGGCGCGAAGCGCCGGATGCCCTCGAGCTGGAAGGACGAAAGCTCGACGACCCACGTCTTCGGGACCGTGCCGTTGCCGTTCGCTCCCGCCTTCGTCGCGAAGGAGATCCATGGGGTCCCGGTGTTTCCGCACGCGATCGCGACGTGCCCCGCGGCCTTCAGGAGCGCCGCGGCGAGCGCAGTCGTCGTGGACTTGCCGTTCGTGCCCGTGATCCCGACGACGACGCCCGGAAGGAGGCGCGAGGCGAGCTCGATCTCGGAGAGGACCGGGATCGCCCGCGCCCGCGCCGCGTCGAGCGCCGGGAGCGTCAGCGGAATCCCGGGCGAAACGACGACGAGGTCGGCGCCGTCCAGGATCGACTCGGGATGCGCGCCGAGGACGTACCGGAGGCCCGGGCGCTGGACGAGGTCCGCGAGGTCCGGCTTCGCGTCCGTGCCGACGACCTCCACACCGCGTTCGACGAGCGCCGTCGCGGCCGCGCGGCCCGAGCGCGCGAGGCCGAAGACCGCCGCGGCGCGGATCTCGGGAAGGTCGGGTCCGAGCGACAACGTCATCGGAGCTTCAACGTCGAAAGCGCGAAGAGCGCGAAGAGGATCGCGACGATCCAGAAACGGATGATGACTTTCGATTCCGGCCACCCGGCCAGCTCGAAGTGGTGATGAAGGGGCGCCATCCTGAAAATGCGCTTGCCACGCAGCTTGAAGGAACCCACTTGCAGGATCACCGAAACGGCTTCGACGACGAAGAGGCCGCCCACGAGAACGAGGAGGATCTCCTGCTTGATGAGAACCGCGACGGTCCCGAGCGCCGCGCCGAGGGCGAGCGAGCCCGTGTCGCCCATGAAGACCTCGGCCGGATGGCTGTTGAACCACAGGAAGCCGAGCGACGCGCCCACGATGGCCCCGCAGAACACCGCGAGCTCGCCCGTGCCCGGCACGGACGGCACGAGCAGGTAATTCGCGGTCTTCACGTTGCCCGCGATGTACGCGAGGATCGCGAAGGTGGCCGAGGCCACGAGGGTGGCTCCGATCGCGAGGCCGTCGAGGCCGTCCGTGAGGTTGACGGCGTTCGACGAGCCGACGACCACGAGCGCGGCGAGGAGGATGTAGAAGAACCCGAGGTCCGGATGGACGTTCTTGAGGAACGGCAGGGCGATGTGCGTCGCGTCGGCGCGCCCTTCGAACAGCTTCACGGACGCCCAGGCGACGCCCAGCCCGATGCCGGTCTGCAGGACGAGCTTCTGGCGGCCCGAGAGGCCGCGGTTGTTCCCGCGCGATACCTTTCGCCAGTCGTCGCCGATGCCGATGAACATCGCGAGGACCGTCGCGGCGAGGGCGACCCACACGTAGCGGTTCGAGAGATCCGCGAACACGAGCGTCGGGACCACGATCGCGAGGTTGATGAGGACTCCCCCCATCGTCGGCGTGCCCGCCTTGATCTGGTGGCCCTTGGGTCCCTCCTCGCGGATCGACTGGCCGATCTGCCGCGAGCGCAGCCAGCGGATGAGCGCCGGGCCCAGGAAGATGGAAAGGAGAAGCGCCATCAGCGCCGCGTTCGCGGCGCGGAACGTGATGTAGCGAAACACGTTGAGGAGCGGGAACTGGACGTGCAGCGGGTAAAGGAGCCAGAGGATCATCGTGCCGCCCCTGCGCACTCTTCGAGGAGCGCGCGTGCCACGAGGCGGTCGTCGAACGGGAGCTCGCCGCCACGCACGACCTGAACCGTCTCGTGCCCCTTGCCTGCCACCAGGACGACGTCTCCTGCCCGCGCGAGCCGGAACGCCGCGGCGAGCGCCTCGCGGCGGTCCACGACGTAGCGCGCGGTCTTCCCGGTCGCCTCGACGCCGGCGCGCACGTCGCGAAGGATCGCTTCTGGATCCTCGGAGCGGGGGTTGTCCGAGGTGACGACGACCTCGTCGGCGAGGAGAGCCGCGATGCGGCCCATCTCGGGACGCTTGCCCTTGTCGCGGTCGCCACCGCAACCGAAGACGGCGATCACCCGGCCGCCGCGCGCCGCCGCGATCGTCCGCACCGTCTTCAGGACGCCCTCGAGGGCGGCGGGCTTGTGCGCGTAGTCGACGAGGACCGTCAGGTCGAGCTCGTTCGGGATGGCCTCGAGGCGGCCGGGCACGCTCGCGACGGCGCCGAGTCCCGCCGAGATCTCGGCGGGCGAAAGGCCGAGAGCGATTCCGGCGGCGGCCGCGGCAAGAAGGTTCTCGGCGTTTGGGCGGCCGAGAAGAGGGGAATTTATGCTGAAGAGAGTTGCAGGCTCGTTCGTTCCTTCACGCTTCAGTGGGGCCGAGGTCAGGGTGTTGTTTTCTTTGAAGGGGGAAGAAGAGGAGGAGGAGAGCACCCCGATGTCGAGGCGGGTTCCCGCGATCCCAAGCATCGCGCGCCCGACGACGAGCGACGAGAGATCTTTCCCCTCTTCCCCCTCTAAGAAATCTTTCTCCTTCTTTTCTTCCTTCTTCTCTTCATCTTCATCTTCTAAGAGAAAACCAACGGTCCGGTCCGCGACCAGCCGACTCGCGAGGCGTCTTCCGTATGCATCTCCGAGATTCACGACCGCCTTCCCCCCGGGCTTGAGCAGCCCGAAGAGCCGCACCTTCGCCTCGAAGTAGTCGTCCATGTCGCGATGGAAATCGAGGTGCTCGCGCGAGAGGTTCAGGAACACCCCGACGTCGAACGCGCAACCCGCGAGGCGCTCGAGGACGAGCGCGTGTGAGGAGCACTCCATGATCGCGGCCGTTCCGCCGCCCGCAGCGAGCGCCTGGAGCATGGGCTGGAGTTCGGTCGCCTCGGGTGTCGTGTGCGGCGAGGCGATGGCCGTCGCGTCGCCGCCCGCGCCGCGATAGACGATCGTGCCGAAGATGCCGCGCTTCGGGTGACGCCCCGCGAGAAGGCCCTCGAGAAGAAACGTCGTGGTCGTCTTGCCGCTCGTTCCTGTGACGCCCGCCATGACGAGCTTCTCCGACGGCCTCCCGGCGAGGAGCGCCGCCATGAGGCCCGCCGAGCGCCGCGGATTCTCGACCTCGAGA
This sequence comes from Acidobacteriota bacterium, assembly GCA_039934255.1. Lineage (GTDB taxonomy): Bacteria > Acidobacteriota > Thermoanaerobaculia > UBA5066 > UBA5066 > Fen-183. The sequence goes on from JBDTML010000081.1 coordinate 10,422, forward strand.
TACGGAACGGAGGCGGCCGCGGGCGCGGGCGCGAGCCCGAGCGCCGCCACGGCGCCTCGCAGCACGGCGTCGGCGATGAAGCGGCGGCCGTCCGCCTTCAGGCCGGGCAGCGCGGCGAACAGCGTTCCCGGAGCGGCGGCGCGCGAGTCGTGCGTGACCGCGAGGATCTCGGGATCCCCGGCCGGACCCGCGCGATGGTGCGGAACCTCCGCCGCGAGCGCAGAGAGCTTCATGGCGTGTCTCCCGTCGCGCGGGCCGGCGAGAGAACGAGCGCGCAGGCGCCCCCCCGCTCGGCGGGCGCGCCCGCGGGCGGCTCCTGGGACACGACGAAACCCGTCCCCGACACGTGCGCCGCGAGGCCGCGCGCCGCGAGCAGCCTCACCGCTTCGCGCGCGCTCCGGCCGGAGAGGTCCGGCACGCGATCCTCGGCGTCGCTCCCGCGCTCGAGGCGTTTCGATGCGGGCACGACGTCGTCGCCGTGAAGACGGGCGCTGAGCGCGGAGGCCGCGGCGCCCTCGGCGAGATCCGCCACGAGCACGGAGGGACGCGTCGTCCCGATTGGAGCCGACGGCTCGCGGAGAATGCGGAGCGTGTCCGCGCCGATCGCGGAGAATACGGGCGCCGCGACCTCTCCGCCGTACGTCCTTCCCTTCGGCTCGTCCACGACGACGGCGATGACGACGCGCGGGCGGTCGGCGGGCGTGAACCCGATGAACGACGCGACGTACTTCTCGCGCGAGTAGCCCCCGCCCGGCACCGCCTTCTGCGCCGTGCCCGTCTTGCCGGCGGCTGTGTAGCCCGGAATGGCGGCTGCTTTTCCCGTTCCCATCTCGACGACCCTCTGGAGGAGAACTCGCATCACGCGTGCCGTCTCCTCGCTCATGAGGCGTCGCGGCGCCGGGCGTTCGATGCTCCGTTCCGGCGCTCCGCGGCTCTGAATCGCATCTACCATGTGCACCGACGGAAGCACGCCGCCGTTCGCGATCGCGGCGTAGGCCCGCGCCATCTGGAGGACCGTGACGCCGATTTCCTGGCCGAACGCCATCGTCGGCAGCGTGAGCGCGCTCCAGCCGGCCTTGTCCTGGAGGAGACCCGCGGCCTCACCCTCGAGTTCGACACCCGTCTTCTGGCCGAATCCGAAGTCCCTCACCGATTTGTAGAACGAGGCGCGGCCGAGCGTCATTGCGACGTGGGCGATTCCGATGTTCGAGGAGTGCGCGAGGATGTCGCCGATCGTGAGCGCGCTCCAGCCCTTGCCGCCGTGCTCGTGAATCGTGTTGGATCCGATCGTGAGCGTCCCGCCGCCACAGTCGATCGGATCGTCGAGAGCGATCGTGCCCGAGTCGAGCGCGGTCGCGGCCGCCACGATCTTGAACGTCGACCCCGGCTCGTAGGAGTCCGCGAGCGGCCGGCAGCGCCGCGCGTCGGCGTCCACCTCCCCGAACCTGTTCGGGTCGAAGGTCGGATACGAGGCGAGTGCGAGGATCGCTCCCGTCGCCGGATCGAGAACGACCGCCGAGGCTCCCTTCGCGTGCGACTCGCCGACGACCTTCGCGAGCTCGCGTTCGGCCGCGTGCTGGATGGCGGTCCGTAGCGTGAGCGTGAGGGACGCTCCCTCGTTGCCCTCGGCCGGGGCCTCACCCCCCTCGCGGGCACGCGAAGCGTAAGAACGCTGCGCCGCGTCGCGGAGAAGCGTGACGCGGGCCGGCTTGCCGCGCACGTCGGCCTCGAAGCGGTACTCGAGACCCGCGAGGCCCTGGTTGTCGAGGCCGACGTAGCCGAGCGCCGCCGCCGCGAGCGTGCCCTCGGGGTAACGCCGCGCGGACTCCGCGACGAGCCGGATTCCGGGGAGGCGTTTCTCGGCGATGAGGGCCTTCACACGCGCGGCGACGGAGTCGCTTACACGCCGGGCGACCCAGATGAACTCCTTGTCCGGGCTTTCGAGCTTCCGGGCGAGCTCCTTCACCGGATGCTTCAGGACCGACGCGAGGAGCTCGGCCTCGGGGCCGGGATCGGCGACGTCCGACGGAATCGCGAACACGGATTCGACCCGGGCGTTGATCGCGAGGTAGGTGCCGTCTGCGTCCTTGATGATGCCCCGCCGCGGAGCGAGATCGACGGTGCGCTCCTGCTGCCGGGCGGCCCGGCGGGTGAATTCGTCCTTCCGCAGGACCTGCAGGTCGACGAGGCGGACGAGGAGCACGAGAATCCACAGCCCGACGCCCGCGAGCATGAAGAGAGCACGGCGGTCCCCGCGCGGGGCGACGCTCAAGGAGATCCCTTCGCGGGCGCCGGCGCGGCCGGAAGCGGGGAGGCGTGAGCGGGAGCGAGGGGCCCGGCGAGAGCCGCGTCCCTGACGAGGATGATTTGGTCGAGCGTGGGCGGCACCATGCCGAGCGTGCCCCGCGCGATGAGTTCCACGCGCGCGAGCGCGGCGGCCTGGGCGCGGTCCATCTCGAGCTTGTGCTTCCTCTCGAGCAGCGCTTCGCGGTTCTTCGAAACGCCGGCGAGCTGGTATCCGAGACGAACGGTTTCGAGATTTGCCCAGATGGCCAGAAAGAGAACCACCGCCGGCGGCACCGCGGCCAGGGCAAGGACGACGAGCTCCCGCGTCCGCAGCCGGTCGCGCTCCCGCACGAGATAGAGATTTTCGACCGGGCGGCGGACCGCGTACGCCATGGGCGGGATTCCTACCCCTGGGGCGTGCCCGGACCGGCGCCGTTCTCGGCGACGCGCTCGAGGACGCGCATCCGCGCCGAGCGCGCGCGGGGGTTTTCGCCGAGCTCGGCGAGCGTGGGTCGGACCGACTTGCGTGTGACGAGCGCCATGACGCGCCGACGCGAGCACACACAGACGGGAAAGGACGGCGGGCACGTGCAGCCCGCCGTGTGGCGCTGGAACGCGTGCTTGACGATGCGATCCTCGAGGGAGTGGTACGAGAGGACGGTGAGGCGCGCGCCGAGCGCGAGGCGCGCGATCGCGTCGTCGAGGAAGCGCTCGAGCTCGACGAGCTCGCGGTTCGTCGCGATGCGGAGCGCCTGGAAGACGCGCGTCGCCGGGTCCTTGTGCATCGCGCGCTTCGGTCCGAGGACCTTCAGCACGAGGCTCCTCATCTCGCCCGTCGTCCGGATGGGCGCCACGTTCCGAGCCTCCACGACCCGACGAGCGATCGGTCCCGCCATGCGCTCCTCCCCCCACTCGCGGAAAATCCGCGTCAGTTCCTCACGCGAAGCCGTCGCCACGAGGTCGGCGGCCGAAGGTCCTGAAGCGCCCATGCGCATGTCCAGCGGACCTTCCTTCATGAAAGAAAATCCCCGCTCCGCGAAATCCAGCTGCATCGAGGAGACGCCGAGGTCCGCGAGGACGCCGTCGACCCGCGCGAGGCCGAGCCCGTCGAGATGGGCCGCCAGATCCTCGTGCCGCCCCTCCACCGTGGCGAGGCGGTCGCCGAACGCCGAGAGGCGCTCGCGCGCGATCCCGAGCGCCACGGGGTCGCGGTCGATCCCGACGACGCGCGTGTCCGGCGAGGCCTCGAGGAGAGCTCGCGCGTGTCCGCCGAGGCCGAGCGTCGCGTCCACGTACACCCCGCCCCGCTCCGGCCGGAGCGCCGCGACGACCTCGCGAAGGAGGACGGGGACGTGAACCGCGCCGGTGTCGGGCATGGCGCGTCAGACGAGATGGCGTGCGAGTTCGTCGTAGTCCTCATCCGTGATCGTGGTCGTCTTCAGGCTCTTGAGATGTTTCGTCCGGTCGACGAGCTTCAGGTGGTCGGTCTGGCCGAGGACGAGGGCGTCGCCTTCGATGCCCGAAACCTCGCGCAGCAGCGAGGGGACGAGCAGCCGCCCCTGCGCGTCCATGCGCGCGACCTGTCCGTAGGTGTTGAAGCGCTCCTGGAACTTCGCCTTCGCGCGATGGATCGCCGGCATCGCCGCCAGCTTCTCCTCCAGCGCGTTCCAGACCGGCATCGGAAAGACCAGAACGTCGACACCGGAAATGGACGTCAGGAAGAAGTCGGGCCCGAACGTCTCCTCGATGGGCGCGCGAAACACGGAAGGGACCTTGAAGCGGCCCTTCTCGTCCACCGTCGTTTCCGCGCTGCC
>JBDTML010000082.1:0-9387 GCA_039934255.1 Acidobacteriota bacterium
CGCGGTACTGAGGGTTGCTCTTCGAGAACTTCATGAGCAGATCCTGGATCTCGCCCCGTGACAGTTGTTCCGACATGGTTCCTCCCTTTCGATGTCGGACTCCAACGCAGGATCCGTTCCAGCAGGACAGGCCGACCGAACTCGTTCATTCCACTCGAACCGGCCGCAAGGACCGTGCGGCGAATCACTTTCTGCCGCGAGGCGGGCCTCCATCGAATGGAGCCACGGCTCCATTTCGACCATGGGCCGGGCTCACCATGTGGCCTCGTATGCCGCCTCCGGATCCATCTCGAGGCGCGTGCGAATGTCCGCGACGTCTACCTCGGCCATCGCGCGGCGGTACCCGTGGGTCCCGATCACGAGGGGGGGCTCCGCGCGAACCCGCGCGAAGACAGCATCGACGAGGGCGCCGGCGTGCGACTGCTGGCGGCGGTAGAAGTCGAGGAACCCCGCGCGGAACGCCTCGTCGACCGGCGAGCCCTTCAGTGCGTCTCCACAGAACCAGCGGCGGGCCCGGCGCGTCGAGCGTGGAGTCAAGACCGTTTTCTTCAAGCGACTCGCGAACTCGTCCTTCGCCATGAGGTCGAATGTCTCCGGACGCTCGGGCCGCTCGAGACCTCCGGTGTCGATCGCGAGGTTGAACAGGCAGTGCTCGAGATCGACCACCGTGAGCCGCAGGGAGCCCCCCGCGCGGTCCTCGAACGAGTTCCGCGGCCGGAGGTCCGCGTTCGAGAAGAGGAACCCGAACGCGAAGTGCCGCCCGGCCTCGTATGCGATTTCGGGGTCCTGCGTCTCGCCCGCGAGCCTCCGGCCCGGCGCCTCGGTGATGGCGAGGAGGGGCTCCGGCCCGGGAAGAATCGCGGCCTCGCACGCCGGCAGGCCGGTGAGCGCCTGAAGGCCGTACACGAACACCTCGACCTGAACGGACTCCGGAAGCAGGAAGCGCTTCGCGTAGAACGTCACGGGCGCCCCGCCGCGCGCGCGGCCCTCGACGCGGTATACAAGGTTGTAACGGCCATGTTCGTCGTCCGCGAGGGGCACGACGCGCTCCACGACCACGCCCTCGTACCCGAGGGAGACGGCCTCGCCCAGAGCGAGCCACGGAACGAACGGCGACACCGAGAGGTCGAGGAGCCCGAGATGGGCGACCGTGGCGAGGGTCGCGTCCGTGCCCGCGACGCCAACGCCAGCCGTCCGCAGGCCCAACGCCGCCGGCGCACGCACGTCGTTCAGGGAGTTGTCGCCGACGAAGAGGGCGTCCGCTGCGGCCACGCCCAGCCGCGCGAGAGTCCGGCCGTAGATCTCCGCGTCCGGCTTGGCGACGCCCTCGTCGCACGAATACGCCACGGCGTCGAAAGCGGACGCGAGCCCGAGCGCCACGACCGGCGACTTGAACGGGCTCGCGAGGTTCGAAACGAGGCCGAGTTTGAGTCCGCGGCGCTTCAGGAACGCGAGGAGCGAGAGCGCGCCCGGAACGAGCGAGACGCTGTCCCGCTCGGCGGTGAGGAGCGCGAGGGAAACCCCGGTCGCCCACGCAGCCCGCTCCGGCGCGAGGGACTCCGCGACGAAGCGCGCGAACGCTTCGTCGTCCGGGAAGGCCCGCGTCAGGAGGCCGTCTCGAAGCAGCGCCGACCAGGCCGCGCGGGACACGCCGAGCGCCTCCGGAAGCCGCCGTGAGAACGGCCGGGACGAAACCCTGACGAGCGTTCCGTAGAGATCGAAGAGAACGGCGGCGGGGGTCACGAAGCCCCTCCGATCAGGGCTTCAGCTGCTGGTGGCGGAGGAAGTCCATGAACCGCTGATAGTCGTCGCTCGCGAGGTGGAACACGTCGAGAAGGCTGCGGTAGCTCCCGCCGCCCTCGAGGAGTCCACGCTGGATCACGGCGCGCACCTGGTTGCGGTTGAGAGTGCGCTCCATGAACGGCGTGTACACGGCGTGCCAGAAGCTTTGCCGATCGACGACGACCCGGCGGTAGAGCTCGTCCTCGACTCGTTCCTCGCCGGCCCTCCCGTCGAGGCCGACGAGGTGGGACACGATGTCGCGAGGCTCGATGATCGAACCGTCCGCGAGCGCGTAGCCCGCGGTCACGAGGCTGACGAGCTCGCGGACATTTCCCGGCCACGGGTAGGGCTCGAGAAGGGCGAATCCCGCGGCCGAGAAGCTCTTCGAGACGCCGTACTTGAGATGGAGGCGATGCAGCGCCCGTTCGATGAGCAGGCGCCAGTCGTCGCCGCGCTCCCTCAGGGGTGGAAGCTTGATGTGGAAGTACCGGAGGCGGAAGAAGAGGTCGTTCCGGAAGTCCGAACCAATCTCCGTCAGCGGCCGATTCGTCGCGGCGATGACGCGTACATTCACCTTTTTCGTGGTGTCGGCGCCGAGGGGTTGGAATTCTCCCTGCGCGAGCGCGCGCAGAAGCATCACCTGCGCGCTCATATGAAGGTCTCCGATCTCGTCGAGGAAGATGACGCCGCCGTCGGCCGTCTCGAAACAGCCCTTCCTGTCCGACGTCGCGCCCGTGAAGCTGCCCTTCTTGTGGCCGAAGAGCTCGCTCACCGTGAGGTTTCCCTCGAGATATTGCGGGCAATTCACCGACACGAGGGGAAGCCCGCGCCGTCCTCCAAAGAGATAAAGCGCCTCCGCAAGGCCTTCCTTGCCCGTGCCTGTCTCGCCCGTGATGAGGACGGGCTCGCTGAAGGGAGCGACTTTCTCCACCGCGGCGAGCGCGTTCTTGAGCCCCTCGGAATGGCCTACGATCTCGACGGCGCGGTTCGCCCCCCACGTCTCGATCGAGAGATCGCGAATCCGCTGCGCCACGGGCGAGAACCCCATGTCGACATCGACGATTTTTCCAGGGACGTTCGACATTTCGAGACTCCCGCCTGGGCCTCGTTCGTAACGGCCCGGACGCCAAGCGTCAGAGTTGAAGGTTTGCCATTGTAAGCCGCGGGCGGGTTCGCGCGATACCGCAAGACCTGGCCCCTCGGCCACCGGGTCACCAGTAGAGGAGCCATCCCCTTTCGACGCGCGAGGCGTGCGCCTGCAGCGTGATTCGCTCGTTGCCGGGAAGCATCCCCGGGACCGGGGCGATCTGGTGAAGCTGGTGCCCCGAGTGGAGGACGCAGCGGCCCGGCGTGTACGGGTGGTGCGCCGTTTCGAGACTGTCCACCTTTACCTTCCGCTCCGCGGGCGGGAGTCCCGCCAGGTCCTGATAGAAGATCGGCCAGAGGCGGAGGCCCGCGCCGCACGCGGGAATGTGGACGGCCAGCGTGAGCGAGAGGTGCGCCGAGGGCGTCCCCAAGGAGCCGAATTCGACGAGGTCGTATTGCTCGTCGAAATGGATCTTCGCCAGCTTCGAGTAGGACTCGTGGAATCCGAAGACGTGAAAGCCTGGAAGGGCGAAGTCCTCGTGGAAAAAAACCGCTTCTCCGAGCTCCTCCTCGATGCGAACCCGGAGCCGCGCGTGAAGCCATCCGAAATGCTCCGCGAGGAGCGGGTTGCTCGAGCGGGCGAGAGCGCGGTAGCCGGCGGCGCCACCGGCGACCGCGTCGAGGTAAATGGCCGAGCCGAGGGTGAAGAACGGGAGGTCCGGGCTGCGGCGCGTCCAGCGATCCGAGAGGGCGTGAATCGTTTCGTTCAGGCCGCGGCACTCGTCCGGCGAGAGAATTTCGAGCTCGCGCGGGGCGTCCATGGCAGGACGTTATCAAGAACCACGCTGGAGCTCGGACCAGCGCGCGTAGAGGCGGTCGATCTCGGCCTGCTTCTCCGCGAGCGCCGCGAGCACCGTGACGAGTTTCTTCGCGTCGCTGGCGTGCGCGGGATGCTCGCTCTCCTCGCGCAGGGCGTCGCGCGCCGCCTCCACGGTCTGGATGCGCTCTTCCATCCCGTCGAGCTCCCGCTGCTCGTTGAAGCCCGTCCGGCGTTTCCGCGCCGGACCCTTCGCACCGGATCGGCGCGCGGGAGCGGCGCCCTTCTGCTCCGCGTACCACGCCTCCCACTGGTCCAGGCCGGCGAGCGCCGTGAGCGTCCCGTGGCCCTTCCCGTCCTTCCCGAACGCGAGGATGCGGTTCGTGACGCGGTCCAGGAAGTAACGGTCGTGCGTCACGAGGATGACGGCGCCCGGGAAGTCGGCGAGGCAGTCCTCGAGCACCTGAAGCGTCGCGAGGTCGAGGTCGTTCGTGGGCTCGTCGAGGACGAGCAGGTTCGTCTTCTTCAGCATGAGCCGCGCGAGAAGCAGCCGGCTCTGCTCGCCGCCCGAGAGGCGCCTCACCTTCATGTCCTTCTGCTCTTCCTTGAACAGGAACCGGTCGAGGTAGCTCCTGATGTGGACCAGGGCGCCGCGGTAGTCGACGTGGTCCCCCTCGGGGCAGATCGTCTTTGCGACGGTCGACTCCGGGTCCAGGCTCTCGCGGCCCTGCTCGAACGTGACCGGCTGGAGGTTCTCCGCGCGGAAGACGTCCCCCGAGTCGGGCTTCTCCGTTCCGAGCAGGATCCGGAGAAGCGTCGACTTGCCGCACCCGTTCGGCCCGAGGAGGCCGATCCGGCTCTGCGGCGTCACGAGCACGTGGAGATGAGAGAAGAGGACGTTCTCGCCGTACGTCTTCCCGATGCCCTTCGCCTCGATGAGTCGCTTCGGGTTCTTCTCGGACGACTGAAAGTCGAGGCGCACGCTGCGGGACTGGTTTCGGGCCGAGAGCTGCCCGACCTCGGCTTCGAGCGCGCCCGCCCTCTGGATGCGCGCCTGCTGTTTCGTCGAGCGCGCCTTGGCGCCCCGGAGAAGCCACTCGGTTTCGCGCCGCAGCTGGTTCCGGAGCGACGATTCCCGCTGCGCGTCGGTCGCGAGGCGCTCTTCCTTCACCCTCAGGTACGTCGCGTAGTCACCGCGGACGTCGAGGAGACCATTCGCGTTCCGCCTGTCGAGCTCGAGGATCCGGTTCGCGACGCGTTGCAGGAACAGCCGGTCGTGCGTGACCGTCACGGTCGCGAAAGGAGCGCGCGCGAGGAGCTCCTCGAGCCAGATGATCGCCTCCACGTCGAGGTGGTTCGTAGGCTCGTCGAGGAGCAGAAGATCGGGCTTGCGCACGAGCTCGCGGGCGAGCGCGACGCGCTTTTTCCACCCGCCCGAGAGTGTCGCGACCGGCGTCTCCGCCGTACGGCCCTCGTCGGCCAGGGCGAGCCGGGCGATGTACTCGTCCGCCTTGAAAGCGGCCTCCCACTCCTCCTCGCCGTGGTGGGCGCCCGCCGCTCCCTCGAGCACCGACTCGCGGATCGTCGCGCCCTCGCGGAAGACCGGCATCTGGGAGAGGTATCCGATGCGGAGGCCCCTCTGCGTGGCCCGCGCGCCCTCGTCCGGTGAAATCTCGCCCGCGAGAATCGACAGCAGCGTCGACTTGCCGGCCCCGTTCGGACCGATGAGTCCGATGCGGTCGCCGGCATCCACGGAACAGCTGATCCCCTCGAACAGGGGATGCGAGCCGAAGGCCTTCGTGAGGCCGGTCGTGGTGAGGAGGATTGCCATGGATGGAGGAAGTGGCGGGGCCGACGGGGCTCGAACCCGCGACCTCAGGCGTGACAGGCCTGCGCTCTAACCAACTGAGCTACGACCCCGAATTCCGTCCCATAACAGTCGCGTCAGGACGGGAGGCGGAGTATACAGAGACGGTGAAGTGCTGCAAGCGGACGGTCGCCGCCGTCATTCTGGCTCTAGCGGCGCGGGCGGAATCAGCGTCCGAGGGAATGAGGATCCTGACGTTCGTGCCCGGCGTGGCCCACGGCCGCCTGCCCGTCGCCGTCGACCTCGGAGCGTCGCCTGCCCCCGCCGAGCTCCTCCTGAACGGCGCTCCGGCCTGCCGCGTCACAGCCGTTCGCCAGACCTGCATCGTGGACCTCGGGCCATCGCCCCGCGTCGCGCTCCTCGAGCTCGTGCGGCGCGGCGCATCCGGGAAAGTCGTCGAACGGGCGCGCCGCTGGGTGAACAAGCCCGCGGATGCGCGCGCCGAGGTGCTCGTCCGGAGCGACTGCACCCGCGCCGCGGGCCCCTGCACCCTCCAGTTCTCCTGGTCCCACGAGAACGCCATCGCGCCCAGCGAGCTGACGGTCACGATCGACGGGGTCAGGGCCTATCAGGGCGAACCGCGCGACGTGCCCGTCCCTTTCGCGGCCGGCAGCGCGGCGCGCGTCATCGGCGTCGATCTCGTCTTTCGTGACGGCGAACGGGTGGCACAGTCCCTTCTCATCGGCAGCGGCGTCTCGAGCGTCGTCGAGGCGCCTCTCAACGCGGTGACCGTTCTGTCGGAGGAGCCCGGCGGCCGCGATCCGGCGGCGCTGAAGACGCTGGGCGGCCGCGCCGTGGCATCCGTCGAGCCGGGAGAACGGGAGGTCCTCTTCGTCGTCGCGCCGTCCGCGGCCCCGAAGCTGCAGTTCCTCACGAAGGCGGCGCAGAAGTCGTTCAGCAAGAACGCGAGCCGCATGGACAAGGTGCTCGAGGGCGTGAACCACATCGTCTACTTTTCTCCCCTCGGGACACGCGGCGCGTACAGCAGCGCGGCCCAGGTCTCCAACCGCATGTTCCGGCTGAGAGGATTCGACTGCACGCCGAAGCGCGACTACCGCGAGCGCACGCTCTCGCTCCCCTGCGTGGACCCGGAATTTCTCGCGGGCGATCAGTACCGGCTCGCGGCGACCGTGGCCTCGGCGGCGTTCAACCGCGCGGCGGTCCCGAGGCGCCGTTCGGTCGTCGTCGTCCTGGGCGACGAGGAGCCCCGGCGCGAAGAGAGCGCTTACGGCGCCGCTGACGCGCGCCGTTACCTCGCCGATATCCTCGTGCCGCTCGAAGTCTGGCGCGTCGGCCGGGCGACGGGCGGCGGCTGGCCGGCCGGACGCCGGATCTCGAACGCCGACGACCTCGTGCGCGCATGGGAGTCCCTGCGTGCCGGACTCGACGCGCAGACGATCTGCTGGATCGCGGAGGACCTCGATCCTTCCGCCTTCCGCCTCTCCCCGGAGGACGCGGGTCTCGCTCTCGCGGGCCGCCGGCCCGAAAGAGCCCCGGGCGCCGGGCCCGAGGCCGACGTCGAGATCGCGTCATCCGAGCCTGCCGCCGCCGGCGAAGCCGGGAAAACGCGGCCCGACAAGGCGGGCCGCGTCGCGGCCTCGCAGGAGGTCTCGCTCGTCAACCTCGACGCGAACGTGACGGACGAGAAAGGCCGTCCGGTGCGCGGCCTCACGGCCGCCGACTTCAAGCTCGTCGTCGGGGGCCGCCCCGCTGCCATCTCGAACTTCTCCGAGATCGCCGGCGGGACGACGGGCGGCGCTGCGGTCATCGAGGACGCGTTCGCGTCCGCGCGCCCCCCGAGGAAGATCGCGCTCTTCGTCGACCGCCTCACCCTCGGCGACGCCCGAAGGAGCAAGCGCTTCTTCCAGTCGCTCGACGACTTCGTCGCGCGAACGATCGGTCCGGGCGACGAGGTCGCGCTCCTCTCGTTCGACGCAAGCCTCACCGTGCGCGTCCCGTTTACAGGGGACGCCCCGACGATCCACCGCGCCCTGGAGAAGCTCGCGGCGGAGAGCGCACGTCCCCCCAGCGTGTTCGCGGGAACCGAATCGTCCGAGCGCCTTACCGACGAAGTCGCGCAGGCCGAGGCCGAGATCGCGGCGCGCGAAGGGAGAGGCCGCGGCGTTGCGACGACGCCTCCTCAAGCGACCCTTCAGCTGCCCAAGCCTCTCGATCCCAACGTCATATCCGAGGCGCGACTCCTCGCGACCGAGGAGTGGCTCCGGATGCGGCGGAAGGTCGCGGCCATCCGCTCCGTTCTCGCCGAGCTCGGCGGGATGGAGGGGCGCAAGGTGCTCGTCGTCGCGAGCCACCGTCTCTCCCGCAACCCCGGTCTCGAGTACTTCCTCTCGAAGAGGCTCGACCGGGACACGGTCCTCCCGCCGGAGGCACGCGACTTCGACGCGCGAGAGCTCCTCCTGTCGCTCGCGAAGACCGCCAACGGCTACGGCGTGACGCTCCACGGCCTTTACCCGGAGGCCGGTGGCGATTTCGACCTGTCGGTCGTCGAACGAAAGAACCCCTCCTTCACGGGACAGGCCGCGAACCGGCGCGGGATGGAGATCGACGCGAACGAGGGACAGGGCCTGCATCTCGCCGTGGACGACACGGGAGGCCTCGTGGGTCTCGGGGCGGAGGCGGCGCCCGACACTCTCGCGCGCGTTTCGCAGGATCTCGATACGTACTATTCGTTCGGCTTCGCGGCGCCGGGCGGCGGCCCGGAGAGGAAGATCGAGCTCCGGGCCCTCAAAACCGGCCTCGTCGTCCGCACGCGTCAGACGTTCGTCGAGCGTTCGCCCGAGGAGCGCATGTCGGACAAGGTCGTCTCGAACCTGTTCGGCGTCCTCAAGTCGCCGCGCTTCCGGATCACGGCACGCATCGTCGGCACCGCGCCGTCAGGAAAGAAGGGGCTCCGCGTCTCCTTCGAAGTGCAGATTCCGGCGAGTGCGCTCGTGCTGCTCCCCGGGGCCGGCGGACGCCACGCGAAGGTCACGGCGTTCGTCGCGCTCCTCGACGGCGGCGACGTCGCGACGATGACGCCGGTCACGCGCGACTTCACCCTGCCCGACAGCGCCGAAGACGCCGCCGCGCACGTCACGTACGGAGGCGAGGTCGTCACGACGAGCGCGTCCCCGGTCATCTCCATCGGCATCCTGGACGAGACGTCGAAGGAGGCGGGTTTCGAGAGGCTCGAGGTACCGGCGCCCGCGAAGAAGTAGCCGAGACCGCCGACCTCTTCTCTCAGCCGTTCGTTGCGTGTCCCTCCAGAGACTACCCGCGGAGACTCTGGACGATGCTCTTCAACATCTCATGTCTCTGGCTGGTCAGCTTGGTACCGGCGCCGCCGGAGACCGATTCAAGCGCTGCGTCGGTCAGTTCGACTGACTTCGGGGCCCCCGGTGTCGGTTGCGGATCCTTCGGCATTGCCTTCGTCTCTTCCTGAATTTGCTGCTGCGTCTCGCCGTCGCCACTCATATTGAGCCTCCGTCTCAACTAGTAGGGCGCAGAAGCTGGAAAATCAAGGTAAGGAGGAGACCATCGTGAGTATTCGTGAGCGCGGTCACCGCGCGAGGCATCACCAAACCGAAGGGGCTTGATTCTCATTGGTGGGAGGTATCGGGATCGAACCGATGACCTGCTGCGTGTAAAGCAGACGCTCTACCCCTGAGCTAACCTCCCGCACTCAATCTTACGCGGCAGCAGGGAACAAACGGGGCCCGTCGGCACATCTTCCGGGGAGACGTCATGGAGCGATACAACCTCGTCGTGATCGGAGGCGGGTCCGGCGGCCTCGTCGTCGCCGCCGGCGGCGCGGGCCTCGGGGCGCGCGTCGCGC
>JBDTML010000083.1:0-6860 GCA_039934255.1 Acidobacteriota bacterium
AGTTCTTCTTCGTCAGCTCGGCGGTATAGCGGCGCGTGATGCGCTCGAGCTGCTCCACGGACGTCTTTCTCGGGTCGATCTTGATGCCGCCCTTGGCTCCGCCGAACGGCACGTCGACGATGGCGCACTTGAACGTCATGAGGGCTGCGAGCGCGAGCACTTCGTCCTCGTTCACGTCGGGCGAGTAGCGGATGCCTCCCTTGACCGGGAGCTTGTGGTGGCTGTGCTCGGCGCGCCACGCCTCGATGACCTCGTAGCCGCCGCCTTCCCGCCTCACGGGGAAGCGGAACTTGTACACGCTGTTGCAGACCTTGATCTGATCGAGCAGCCCGGGCGGATAGTCGAGAAAACTCGCAGCCGCGTCAAAGTTCTGGTTGACGGTTTCCAGGAACCCTTGAGATTGAGACTCGGACATGAGAACCCTCCGATTGACGGAGTTTAGTGGACCCGCGATAGGATCGGCTACCGATGACGGTGGGATTGCGAGGCGTGGTCCTGCTCGGGTGCGCGGATCTCGAGCGCCTGAGCGCCGAGGCCCGGCTTTCCCCGCGGCGCCGCCGAAACCGGAACCTGCACGAGATGGACGACGTCGTCCATCGCCTGTTCAACGCGATCGAACCGGGGAGCTACGTGCGTCCTCATCGACACCTCAACCCGCCGAAGACCGAAACCATGGTGGTCGTCTCGGGCCGGCTCGGGCTCCTCGTGTTCGACGATGACGGCACGGTTCAGTCGACGACCGTGCTCGAATCGGGCGGCGAGACGTTCGGGGTCGAGGTGCCGCCAGGCACGTGGCACGCGTTCGTCTCCCTGGCTCCGGGAACCGTCGTTTTCGAGGCCAAGGAGGGCCCCTACGTTCCGCCCGGCGGATCCGATTCCGCGCCCTGGGCTCCAGAAGAAGGGGCTCCGGAAGGCGCCACTCGGGTGGCGATCTGGCATAAGCTCTTCGAAACAACGTCGCCATGAATGCGGCCTCACGAAATCCGTACGATCCTCAGCAAGTCTGTTAGGCCATGTTCTAATTTCTCAACTTCAAGCAGAGGTGAACACATGACAATGCGTCTCAGAGTCGGCTTGACGCTCGCCCTCGCAGCGATCGCGGCCCTCCTCCTCACGTCGGTCCCGCTCCTCGCGCAGGTCGACGTCACGACCGGTCGCGTCTCTGGGCAGGTCCAGGACGAATCCGGCGCTCCGCTGCCGGGAGCCACCGTCGAGGCCAAGAGCAGAGACACCGGCCTCACGCTCGTTGCCGTTTCCGACTCGAGAGGCGTCTACCGCATCGTGAGCGTCCCCGTCGGCACCTACGCGGTGACGGCATCGCTGCAGGGTTTCGGCAAGCAGAGCGACGCCCGCGTCGTCGTCACGCTCGGGTCCGCGCCGACGGTGGACTTCAAGCTCCGGCTCTCGACGAAGGCCGAGACCGTGACGGTCACGGCCACGGAAGCGACGATCGAGACGACGCAGACCGCGAGCCAGACCACGATCGACAACAACGCGATCAGGAGCCTTCCGATCAACGGGCGAAATTTCACGGACTTCGTCCTTCTCGCGCCGAACTCGCAGAGGGAAACCTCGCGCGGCAACATCGCGATCGGCGGCCAGCGGGGCATCAACACGAGCGTCACGCTGGACGGCGTCGACTACAACGACGCTTTCTTCGGTGGCTCCTCGGGTGACGGCTCGGCCGAGGGTCGGGCGCCGTTCACGATGTCGCAAGAGTCGGTCCGCGAGTTCCAGGTGATCCAGAACGGGGCGTCGGTCGAATTCGGCCGGTCGGGCGGTGGCTTCGTGAATGTCATCACGAAGAGCGGCAGCAACGACTTTCACGGCTCCGCTTTCTATTACAACCGGCCGCAGGCGACGACCGCGAAATTCGCGAACGGAACGGATCCCCGCGACCAGAAGACCCAGCAGTTCGGTGCGTCGATCGGCGGGCCCATCCTCCACGACAGGCTGTTTTTCTTCGGCGCGTGGGATCAGCAGCTTCAGTCCACGACCGTTCCCGTCACGAACGCCCTCGTGAGCGATCCGGACATCGCGGCCCGTTACCCGAAGCTCGGACAGACGGACACGAGCTACATCCAGGAGCAGAACGGCAAGGTGTTCTTCGGGCGCCTCGACTTCCAGCTCACGGACCAGCATCGGATTTATGGCCGCGCGAACTACGCGACCTACGACGGGCCGAATGGCACCTCGTCCAGTCAGACGCAGACCACGAGCCACAACGGCCTCGAGGGACTGAAGACGACTTCTCTCGTCGGGAGCTGGAACTCGATCTTCAGCCAGAGCACGATCAACGATTTCAACATTCAGTACGCGAAGAACGAGATCCCCCGCGCCGACAAGGGCCTCGGACTGCCGGAAGTTCAGATTACGGGCCAGGCGACATACGGCGAGGTCGCGTTCCTCCCGATCGTGGCGACGGACAATCGCATCAGCGTCGGCGACACGGCGACGTTCCTGTTCGGCGCGCACGCCGTGAAAATCGGCGCTGACTACAACAAGACGGGCATGGACCAGGTTTTCAAGGGGAACTGGCGCGGCGTTTTCGTGTTCGGCGCCTTCACCGGACAGGCCGCCACGGCCGACAACCTGAAGGCGAACCTCCTCGCGGGCAAGTGGACACAGTACCGGGAATTCATCGGCCTCAACGGCCTCACGGTCGACCAGGCCGGCCGGTTCAACGCCGACCAGAAGGAGCTCTCTTTTTTCCTCCAGGACCAGTGGTACGTGACGCCGGCGTTGACGCTCACCGCCGGCCTTCGCTACGAGCGTCTCGACA
Organism: Acidobacteriota bacterium; assembly: GCA_039934255.1. GTDB lineage: Bacteria > Acidobacteriota > Thermoanaerobaculia > UBA5066 > UBA5066 > Fen-183. The sequence goes on from JBDTML010000083.1 coordinate 2,783, forward strand.
ACCCGAATGACCCCATTCTCGACCTGAACAAGGTTCTCGCGCCGGGCGCCAAGTTCGTCCAGCCGGACTCGCAGATTCCCGACGCCAACAACCAGTGGTCGCCCCGCGTTTCACTCGCATGGTCGCCCGAGAAGGACGCGAAGAGCGTCGTGCGGCTCTCCCTCGGCCGCTACTGGAGCCGGACGCCCGAGATCCTATTTTCGCAGCTCTATCAGTCGAACGGCGTCCAGGGCACGCAATATGTCGTGAACGCGAACGCCTCAGGTTCCACGGGCGGGCTTCCTGCGCCCGGCTGGGGAGCCGCCTTCGACCCGACGAGGATCCAGCAGCTCGGAAACCTCCCCGCGGGCACGACGCTGGCGTCTCCGGGCGTCTTCAGCATCACCTCCGACTTCAAGAACCCGCACACGGACAAAATCACGCTCGGCGCCGAACGCGAATTCTTCGGAATCGCCTGGGGCATCGACGCGACATGGGCGAAGGGCTACAACCTCGAACGCAACAACGACGCGAACCTGCTTCCGGCGCCCGCCGCGAACTGCCCGGCGCTCGACCCGAACGCGGGAAGCCCTTGCTACGGTCTCTCGTCCTCCTCGACCAGCCCAAACCGGATCAACTCGAACTACGGGCGCGTCACCGTGTACACCTCCGACGCGAGGTCCGACTACAAGGCCGCGACACTGTCGTTCCGCAAGAACTTCGCGGCGGGCTTCCGGTTCTTCGGCTCGCTGACCCGCGCCTCCGACTACGACACGGACTCGAACGAGCGCAACTACTCGGGCTTCACGCTGTGGGACGTCAACAACCCCGAGCTGAACTGGGGCCCGTCGGACCGCGACATCAGGTGGCGCGCGGCGGCCAACGCGTCCTACGATCGTCAGTTCGGGAGCGTCAACACGTTTTCGTCGGTTCTCTTCACGTACCAGACCGGCCGCCCGTATTCGGCGTTGACGGGCTCGGACAACAACAAGGACGGCAACACGACGGACCGGGCGACGATGGACGGGGTGGTCACGGGCCGTAATGCTTTCCGCCAGCCCGACTATTACACGGTGGACGTGCGGTTCGGCGCGGGCTACAAGGTCGGTCCGGGGACGCTCGCGGTTTTCGTCGACATCTTCAACCTCACGAATACCGGGAACCGCTCCACGAGTTTCACGACCTACCCGGGCAGCGGAACGAGCTCATTCGGCACGCTGAACAGCTTTACGACGACGCCGCGCACGCTTCAGTTTTCGGGCAGATATGACTTCTAGTCCGCTCCGTTTCTAGAAATCCTCCGGGCCGGGCGAAAGCCCGGCCCTTTCTTTTTATGTATCCTCGTCCCCGGAGGGAGTCCCGATGCCCGTCACCACCGAACCGCCCGCGATCCCGCCCATTTCGGTCCTCGCGGACCAGGAGCGGGAGCTCGCCGAAGGCGTGTACGATTTCGCCGTCGAGTCGATCGGCCCCCATTCGGGGCGGATGGACCGCGAGAACGTCATGGATCCCGACCTGATCCGGAAGTTCTTCGACCTCGACCTCATGGGGATCGAGATCCCGGAGGAATATGGCGGCCTCGGCGCGAACTTCACGACCTCGATTGCGATCATCGAGGCCCTCGCCCGCGTGGACGCGGCCTGCGCCGTCGTCGTGGACGTCCAGAACACGCTCGTGAACAACGCGATCAAACGCTGGGCGTCTCCCGCGATCCACAGGAAGTACTTCCCGCAGCTCGCGAAGCAGAAGATCGCGGCGTACGCGCTTTCCGAGGCGGGTTCGGGCTCGGACGCTTTCGCTCTCGCGACGACGGCGACGCAGAAGGGCGACCGCTGGATCCTGAACGGCGAGAAGCTCTGGATCACGAACGGCCTCGAGGCCGAGCTGTTTCTCGTTTTCGCGAACGTGGACAAGAGCAAGGGTTACAAGGGCATCACGGCATTCTTCGTGGAATCGCAGTGGAAGGGGTTCACGAAGGGCAAGAAGGAGGACAAGCTCGGAATTCGCGCCTCCTCCACCCTCGCGCTCGCCTTCGAGGATCTCGAAGTGCCCGCCGAGAACGTCGTCGGAAACGTCGGCGAGGGCTACAGGATCGCGATCGAGACGCTGAACGAGGGCCGCATCGGGATCGGCGCCCAGATGATCGGGATCGGCCGTGCGGCGCTCGACTACGTGACGAAGTACGTGAAGGAGAGGCGGCAGTTCGCCCAGCCGCTCGCGCAGTTTCAGGCCGTCCAGCACGAGCTCGCGCGGATGGACATGGAGCTCGAGTGCGCGCGCCTCGCCGTCTACAACGCGGCGCGCCTCAAGGAGGCGGGCCTGCCGTTCGCGCGAGAAGGCGCGATCGCGAAGCTCAAGGGCTCCGAGGCCGCCGAGATGTGCACGTCGAAGGGTCTCGAGCTCCTCGGCGGCTACGGTTACGTCAAGGACTATCCCCTCGAGAAGATGTACCGCGACGCGAAGATCGGGAAAATCTACGAGGGCACGTCCTTCATGCAGCTCAACACGATCGCGAAGGACGTCCTGAAACGCGTCTGACAGGCCTGGACTCAGCGCCTGGCGCTCCAGAAGGGAAGCTCGGCGCTGAGATAGAGAAAGAGGCTGCGCTGTCCGCGGCTCGGGCCGACTCCGATCGGGACGGCGAGGCCCGTGACGATCTGGAGATCGCCCGGCAGGTTGAGCGCCGCGCGGAATCCGGGAGAGATGACGGCGTCCGTGCGCCGGACCGGAGCGCCGTCGTCTCCGAGAACCTGGTTCCGCGCGACGACGGCCTCGACGAGGACGTTGAGGGCCGGATGGGCGAGCCACACGAGGCTCTGCCCGGCGCTTGCGCTCGTCAGACTTGCACGGTTGCCTCCCGGGTCCTTCGCGTTAAAGACGTGCGTGGCCCCGAGGTTCGTGTGGGTGACGAGGCGCTCGGAAAGGGCGAGGCTCAGCGGCAGGCCGATTTGCAGTCCGAAGCCGCCTGAGCCGAGCCCGCGCGTTTCGTCGCCGGTCGGCACGAGGAGCGTCAGGCGCGGGCTGACCGCGACGCGCGTTTTGCCGCTCCCGACGAGCTGGTAGCGATAGTTCAGCGCGATGTCGCCCACGCCCCGCGTGAGGCCGGCCGGGCTGGATAAGCCCTGAACGGGGACCGTGAAGCTGAACTGGTTCCTGACGTCCGGAACCGGCCATTCCTGCGTCAGCGTGTAGGCCCACTCCCCGGAGCCTGCGGCGCGCGTGAATGTCTGGATCGTTTGAACGACTCCGGCCTCCTGGTTGTAGGCCTCCTCAATGAAGAAGCTGTTGTCCTGTATCTGAGGCGCTGCCGCCGGAGCCGGCTGGCCGGGCGCCGGGGAGGGGACGAGGAAGACGGCGAGGAAGAAGACAGGAGCGACGAAGCGGTGGAGAACGTGCATGGGGCGGCCTTTCTTTAGCAACTGAGAATCAGTCGCACTATGAAGGATGACGCGGACGGGCCGCCGTGTCCGTAATGCGGGTGTATCAGGTAAGGTGCAGGAAATGGCCGAACCGATAGAAAACGGGGTAGGGCTGCGCCGGGACATCGGCCTCTGGCAGGGGACCGCTCTCAACATCATCGACATGGTGGGGATCGGGCCCTTCGTGACCCTGCCCCTCATTCTCGCCGCGATGGGCGGCGGGCGCGCGCTCGGCGCGTGGATTCTCGGCGCGGTCCTCGCGATCGCGGACGGACTCGTGACGGCCGAGCTTTCGGCCTCGCTGCCGCGCGCCGGCGGCTCTTACGCCTTTCTGCGGGAGGCGTTCGGACCGGCCCGCTGGGGGCGCCTCATCTCCTTTCTCTTTCTTTTCCAGATCATCTTCTCCGCGCCTCTCTCGATGGCGTCCGGCGCGATCGGCTTTTCGCGCTATCTCCACTACATCTTTCCGGAGATCCCGGACGGCTGGGAGGCGCCTGTCGCGTCTCTCCTCTGCGTCGCCGTGACGCTGCTCCTCATGCGCCGGATCGGCGCGATCGGAAGATTCTCCGTCGTTCTCTGGATCGGCGTTCTCGCGACGCTCGGGATCGTGATCGGGCTCGGCCTCCCGCACCTGAAGCTCGAGGCGTTCCGGTTCTGGGAGGCGCCCGTCGTCTCCGCGC
>JBDTML010000084.1:0-26186 GCA_039934255.1 Acidobacteriota bacterium
TCACCTACGACTTCGCGCGCCAGATGGAAGGCGCGACGGAAGTAAAATGCAGCGGCTTCGCGGACGCGATCATCAAACACATGGGGAAGTAGGGGCGTCAGAATGAAGGTTCTCGTTCTCGGCGGCACGGGCACGGTCGGATCTCTGGTCACGAGGAACCTTCTCGCGCGTGGCGCCGAAGTCTCGGTGCTCACGCGAGATCCGAAGAAGCCCCTGCCCCCGGGAGTGATGGGCGTCGTCGGGGACCTTCTCGACCCGGGGACGATCCGCACGGCGTTCCCGGGCCACGACGCCGTGTTCCTGCTCACGGCCCTCGGCGCGGGCGAGTGCCACGAGGGCCTCATGGCCGTCAACGGCTGCCGGCTCGGCGGCGTGAAGAAGATCGTCTTCCTCTCCATCCACCGCGTGGACGAGGCTCCGCATCTCCCTCACTTCGGCGCGAAGCTCCCGATCGAGACGGCGATCACGGCCTCGGGGATTCCCTCCACGATCCTCCGGGCGAACAACTTCTACCAGAACGATTACTGGTACAAGGACGCCATGCTCGCCTACGACGTTTACCCGCAGCCCTTCGGCGACGCGGGGCTCTCGCGCGTGGACGTCCGCGACATCGCCGAGGTCGCGGCGCTCGCGCTCACGTCCGACGCGGCGAAGAACGAGACCGTCAACCTCGTCGGTCCCGACCTGCTGACGGCGACCGGGACGGCGGCGACGTGGGGCGGCGTCCTGGGCCGCAAGATCGCCTACGGCGGAAACGATCTCGACGCTTGGGAGAAGGCGTCGCTCGCGTACCTGCCCGCGTTTGCCGTCTTCGACTTCCGGCTCATGTACGCGTTCTTCCAGGAAAAGGGTCTCAAGGCGACGCCGGCCGATCTCGAGCGGCTCACTGCCCTGCTCGGCCACGCGCCGCGCCGCTTCGACGAGTTCGCCGCCGAGACCGCCCGCGCCTGGAGCGCCTGAGGGGGCCCGAGCCCGCACGGTAGGATCGGGCCATGAAGAAAGCCGCGCGCCCCGGGGCTCCGCTCGTCGGCGTCGTCATGGGCTCGACCTCGGACTGGGAGACGATGCAGTACGCCGCCCAGACGCTCGAGGCCTTCGGCGTCCCGCTCGAGAAGCGCGTCGTCTCGGCCCACCGAACGCCGAAGCTCCTCGCGTCGTACGCCGAGACCGCCGAGGCGCGCGGGATCGAGGTCATCATCGCGGGCGCCGGAGGCGCCGCGCACCTGCCCGGGATGCTCGCCGCGCAGACGGCCGTTCCCGTCCTCGGCGTGCCCGTCGAGAGCCATGCGCTCGAGGGTCTCGACTCGCTCCTCTCGATCGCTCAGATGCCCGCGGGCGTTCCCGTCGGCACGCTCGCGATCGGTAAGGCCGGCGCCATCAACGCGGCGCTCCTCGCGATCTCGATCCTCTCGATCTCACGCCCCGATCTCCGCAAGAGGCTCCACGCGTTCCGGGCGAAGCAGACGAAGACGGTTCTCGCCGCGATCCTGCCGTGATCGTTCCGCCCGGTTCGGTCGTCGGCGTCCTCGGTAGCGGGCAGCTCGGGCGCATGTTCGCGCTTGCCGCACGCCGCATGGGCTACCGCGTGCACACGTACTCGCCCGACCTCGATTCCCCCACGGGCCACGTGGCAGACGTGGAGGTCTCGGCGGCGTTCGACGATCTCGATCGGCTCAGAGACTTCGCAAAAGCGATCGACGTGCTCACGTTCGAGTTCGAGAACGTGCCGCGGGCGGCGCTCGACGCGCTCGAGGGGCTCGTGCCGGTTCGCCCCGGTGCGGAGGCTCTGTGGGTTTCGCAAAATAGAGAAAGGGAAAAGGATTTTCTTGGAAAGGTGAATGTCCCCGTCGCGCCGTGGGCGGTGGTGCGCTCGAGTTCGGACCTCGCGGCGGCCCTCGCGTCCGTCGGCGCCCCCGCCGTCCTCAAGACGGCCGCATTCGGGTACGACGGGAAGGGCCAGGCGAGGGTTCATTCGAAGAATCTCTCTGAGGCGGATGCGGGATGGGCCGCCCTCGGTCGGGTGCCCTGCGTCCTCGAGTCCTTCGTCGACTTCCAGCGCGAGGTCTCCGTGATTGCCGCGCGGGGCGCGGACGGCCAGATCGTCTTCTTTCCGGTCTTCGAGAACGAACATTCCCGGCACGTCCTCGACATCACCCGCTGCCCCGCGCCTCTTTCACCATTCGAAGAAGAACAAGCCTTCGAGATAACGCGGACGATTCTCGACGCGCTCTCCTACGTCGGCGTCCTCTGCATCGAGCTCTTCCACACCTCTTCGGGCAAGCTTCTCGTCAACGAAATCGCCCCGCGCCCCCACAACTCGGGGCACTTGACGATCGACGCGTGCGTCACGAGCCAGTTCGAGCAGCAGCTCCGTGCCGTCTGCGGGCTCCCCCTCGGCTCGACCGAGCTCCTGCGTTCCGCAGCCATGGCGAATCTCCTCGGCGATCTCTGGGCCGGCGGTGTCCCGCGCTGGGAGAAAGCCTGCGCCGTACCCGGCGTCGCCCTTCACCTCTACGGCAAGAAAGAGCCGCGCCCCGGCCGCAAGATGGGCCACCTGACCGCGCTCGCAAGGACTCCGGACGAGGCCCGCCGCCGCGTCGTCGACGCGCGGGCGGCACTCACGACCTGAAAATCCACTCGAGGAGAACCGACATGCAGCTCCGCCTGGCCGCTCTGGCCCTCGTCCTCTCCGGCCCCGCTTTCGCGGCCGGGATCCCCGACAAACTCGACGCCGCGAACTACCAGCGCTTGTCGCCGAGTCTCGCGATATCGGGAAAGCCCTCGCCGGAAGCGCTCGCGTCCCTGAAGCAGGCTGGCTTCCGGACTGCGATCGACCTCCGGCAGCCGGCGGAAGGCGTCACCTCCGCCCGCGAGGCCGTCGAAGCGCAAGGCCTCAAGTTCATATCGGTGCCCGTTTCGCCCGATACCTTCACCCTGGAGGACGCAAAAAAAATCGAGACGGTCTTGAAGGACCAGACGGCCGCGCCCGTCTTCCTCTTTTGCTCGAGTAGCAACCGGGTCGGCGCCGCCCTCGCCGTCATCGAATACCGGCGCGGGCGTTCGAGGGAGGAGGCGCTCGCGGAGGGCCGGAAAGCCGGTCTCAAGAGTCCCGCGATGGAGAAGGCCGCGCTGCGCGTCATGGATCAGGAACAGGCCGCGGCCGCCGGGCGCGCGAAGTAGCTCCGGCTCAGGCTCCGCGGGAATCGGCGAGCGCGTCGACGACGCGCTCGAGCTTCATTCCGCGGCTGCCCTTCACGAGGACCACGTCTCCCGGCGCGAGCCGCGGGCGCAGCCACGCGAGTAGCGGCTCGACTTCCGTGAAATGAGCCGATGAAGAAGAAGAAGAAGAAGAAGAGAATTCTCTGAAGGTGAGAGAAGAACGGGGACCGAAGAAGGCCGCAAAGTCTACGCGGATGCGCGCGCTACGGCCCAGCTCCCGATGCGCGTCCTCCTCCGCCTTGCCCAGTTCCAGCATGTCGCCGAGGACCGCGACCGCGCGGCCGCTCCCGGCCGCGAGCGTTTTCAGCGTCGCGAGCGCGGCTTCCATCGAGGCGGGGGACGCGTTGTAGCAGTCGTCGAGGATCGTGATGCCGCCCGCCCCAGCCACAACCCGCGACCTGTGCGCGTAGGGGCGAGCCGAAGAGAGACCCCGAGAGATTTCTTCGAACGTGTAAGAGAGAGAAAGAGCCACGGCGGCCGCCGCCGCCGCATTCATGGCGTTGTGCTCCCCCACAAACCCCAGCCTGACGTTGACTGTGCGGAGCTGTAGCTTGGAGCCACCCACGAGTCGACCAGGGCCGCCGCCCCCCTCCCACTCATCACCTTCTAAGAGAATCTCCTGCCCTTCGACTCCGAGAGGGGTCGATTCGAGAAGGCGAACGTCCGCCAAAGGACTCCGACCAAAAAGGACCTTCTTTACGCCGCTCGCCACCCGCTCCGCCTGCGCCACGCAGCGCGCGTCGTCCGCGTTGACGACCGCGACCGATCCCGCGACCAGCTCGCGGTACAGCTCGCCCTCCGCCTCGGCGACTCCGTCCAGGTCGTTCAGGAATTCGAGATGCTCGGCCGCGACGAGCGTGACGACGCCAACGTCGGGCCGCACGATCTTCGTGAGCCGCCGGAGCTCGCCCGGCGCGGACATCCCGAGCTCGACGACCGCGGCCCGATGGTCGTTCGTCAGCCGGAGGAGCGTGAGCGGGACGCCGACCTCGTTGTTGAGGTTTCCTTCCGTCGCGAGCGCGGGCCCCCGCGTGCCGAGAATCGCCGCGAGCATCTCCTTCGTCGTCGTCTTGCCGTTGGACCCCGCGACGGCCGCGATGGGAATCGCGAATCGCCGCCTGTGGAAGGCCGCGAGCGCGCCCAGCGCCTGAAGCGCGTCGTCGACCTCGAACAAGGGCAGCCCCGGCTCGGGCGGCGTCCCCTTCCGGACGACCGCGGCGCCTGCTCCCTTCCCCTTCGCCGCGGCAAGGAAGTCGTGCGCGTCGAAGCGCTCGCCCTTCAGCGCGATGAAGAGCGCGCCGGGTCCCAGCGAACGTGTGTCGGTCGAGACGGAAGGGAAGCCCTCGGGCGCCGCAGGCGGCGCGGACACCCCCGTCGCGCGCGCGACATCTCCGGCCGTGAAGAGAGGCTCAACCCTTGACGTGGCGTCCCTCTCCGCGGGAGTGGATCCGGCTCATCTCGTGAGACCGAGCAGGCGCGGCCACGTTCCCGTGCTCTCGAAGGCACGCGGATGCTTTGCGCGGTCGATGAGGTATTCGGCCATCGCGCGCACGATCCAGTCGAAATTTTCCTGCCCCACGGAGGCGACGTCGGCGTCAGGCGCGCAGTTCATGAAGTCGATCGCGTAGGGAACCCCGTCGCGAACGGCGAATTCCACGGTATTCAGGTCGTACCCGAGGGCTTCGCAGAGCGCGAGGGAGCCCGCCGCCACCTTCTCGGCCATCGCCGCCGGAACGCTCTTGCCGCGCGCCGCCTCGTAGCGCAGGTGGTGCGGCTCCTTCGGGGCGTATCCCATGATCCGGACGCGCTTGCGTCCCACGACATAACAGCGGTAGTAATCCGTGAACTCGATGGCCTCCTGCGCCATCATCTCGAGGTCGCGCGTCTTGTCGTACGCCGCGAAGAAGTCTTCGGGCGTGTCGCACTTGTAGACGTCCTTCCAGCCACCGCCGTTCGCGGGCTTCATGAAGATCGGGAAGCCGAGATAGGCGAAGACGCGGTCCCAGTCGACCATCTCCATGTTTCGGAAAGACTTCTCGGTCGTGTTCGGCGGATGCTCCTTGTGCGGGAGGAGGACCGTCTTCGGCACCGCGACACCGGCCGCGAGGGCGACGACGTTGTCGAAAAACTTGTCGTCGGCCGACCACCAGATCGGATTGTTCACGACTTCGACGCCGCGGGCGACTGCACATTTCAGAAACGTGCGGTAGAAAGGAACCTCGTGGCTGATCCGGTCCAGGATCACGGCGTCCTCGAAGGACTGCTCCTGCGCGAGATACGAGATCTTCACGGGGCCGCTTTCGATCGCGTCGCCGTTCTTCTTCGCGACCTCGTTGATCTCGTTCATCAGCGCCCAGGGGAACGTGTCCTCCATGCCGAAGAGGACCCCGATCCGTTTGTTAGCCGCCTGCGTCATCGCCGACTCCCCCTCGCGGCGCGGGCCGCGCCGCCGCATCCTAGCGGACCGCGGAGAAGGCGCGCAATCCCGCGCCCACGCTAGACTCGGCGCCCATGAAAAGAGAGTACGGATCCTGGATGAGCGGCGCGCTCTCGCGTCCGATGGAGTACCTCTGGTTCGGGGACCGCGGGCGCCCGGTCCTCTTCTTTCCGACGTCGATGGGGCGCTTTTACCAGAACGAAGACTTCGGCCTCACCGGGGCGCTCCAGGACAAGGTCGACGCGGGCTGGCTCCAGCTGATCTGCGTCGATTCCGTGGACACCGAGAGCTGGTACAACAAGAAGATTCCGCCAGAGAGCCGCGCCCGGCGGCACGACCAGTACGACCGCTACCTGCGCGACGAGATGTTTCCGTACATCACGTCGCGGACGGGCGGCAACATCGTCACCGTCGGCGCTTCGTTCGGCGCGTATCACGCCGCCAACGCCGCCGCGCGTTACCCGGGCGTCGTCACGAAGGCCATCTGCCTTTCCGGCCTGTACGACGTGTATCAGTTCCTCGACGGCTACTGGGACGACACGTGCTACGCCCACACGCCCATGGCCTCGATCGCGAACATGGACGAGGCCTGGAAGCAGAAGCTACGCCAGGTGGAATGGGTCGTCGCGACCGGTGAAAACGACTCGCTCGTGACGCAGAACCGCGCGTTCGCGGCTCTTCTCGAGCGCCAGGGCCAGCGCGTTCAGGCCGAGTTCTGGCCGGGCGTCTTCGGCCACGACTGGCCGTTCTGGAAAGAGCACCTCCGCAACTTCATTTGACGGGCGTCTTGTTTCGAAGGCCGCGCAGCCGGCGATCGGCGTTCGTGGCTTTCCGGCGCGCCTCGGCCGCCTCTTCCTTCGTCCCGACGATGCCCAGGATCGCCGCGAGCGCGCGCCAGCCGTCCGGGCGGAAGGGCGCGAGGCGCGCGGCGTCCTGCGCGGCGGAGAGCGCCTGGTCGAAGGCGCCGCGGCGCTCCAGATGCCCCGCCTCCTCCACGGCGATTTCCCACGATTCCGGAAACGCCTTTCGCCCTTCGGCGAGGAGAGCGGCTCCTTCTCCCGCCCGGCCCGTCCATACGCGGTAACGGGCGAGCGTCACGAAGTCCACCGTCTCCCGGCGCGTGGGGTCGCCGACGACCTTCTCGAAAAAACTCATCGCCGCGTCATCGGCCACGCGCCGACCGTCCGTTTCGACCCCGAGAACGAATCCCTCGGCGAAGGCGAGCGCGCGCAGGCGTGCCAGCGGGACGCTCGCCGGGAATACGGCCAGCGACCTGTTGCACTGCGCGAGACAGGCCGCGTATTCGCGGAGTGTCAGGAGAACGCGTGCGAGAAGCTCGGCGGCCGCTTGCGCGCGGCGGGCGTCGCGGGCATCCGTGGCGCCCTCGAGTACGACACGCGCCTCCGGCCAGCGCTCGAGTGCCGTCAGGGCGCGAGCGAGCGGAAGCCGCCACGCGAAATCCTGCGGTGCCTTTTCGCGGGCCTCCGACAGGAGTGACTCCGCCTCGTGGAGCGAAGGGAATCGCTCGGGCAGGCGCGCCTCGGAGACGCGGGAAGCCGTCTCGACGAGCTGCTCACCGGCCGCGACGAGGCCCGGCGTATCGCGGGCGATCGCGAGTCTCTGCCGCGCGGTCGCCACCGCATCCGAGAAAAGGCCCTGGGCCCGCTGCGCGTCGAGGAGGAGGTCTAGGAGCGCCGTCGCGCGTGGGTGGACGGTCAGGCCCGCGCGGGCCGCCCGCTCGGCGAGGGATGCGTGATCGAGGCTCAGGTGCGCTTCCGCGAGTGCGCCAAAGAGCTCGAGGGGCTTCTCGGTCGCTCCCGAAAGCGCGTCGAGCGCGGTCACGGCCTCCGCCGGGCGGCCGAGCTTGAGGAGGCCCCGCGCGAATGTGAGGACCGCCCGCTGCTGCAGCGGGTCGTCCGGCAGCTCGCGGACGACGGACGGCAGGACGACACGCGACAGGAGGTCGACGGAACCCTTCCAGTCGCCCGCGCCCGCCAGACGGAAGGCCTCCTCGATGTCGCGCACGGCCCCGCGCACGTCGACCGATGCGCGCCCTTCCCCGCGGCCCGTGACGACCGCCCCGCGCGCCACGCGCTCCCGGACGGTGCCCTCCCCACGAACCGCCGCCTGGTAGCGCATCTTCGGCACGAACGGGCCTACCGTGATGCCGCGCCGGGCCGCGGCCATCGTGAGAACGCTGACGAAACCTTTCCAGTCGGAAAAGCGGTCGTGGCGCTCTCGCTGGAGACAGCGCGTGATCACATCCTCGGCGCCGAAGGAAGTCTTTCGGAAGAGCCCGCTCGCGATTTTCGGGGGCTCGCCTCGAATCTTCGCCTCTCGGATCTCGTGCCACGTGCCCGAGAACGGAGTTCTCCCCGTCTCCCACTCGTACATGAGGCAGCCGAGGCTGTAGATGTCGGATCGGAGGTCGAGCGGCACGCCGCCCAGCAGCTGCTCGGGCGAGGCGTACGCGGCGGTGCCGAATATGACGTGACCGCCGCCGGGGGTCGACTCCATCTCGCTCTCGCCGAGAGGCGACGAGATGCCCCAGTCGCTGACCGCGGCGCGGCCGCGCTCGTCGAGGAGAATGTTCTCCGGTTTGAGGTCGCGATGCACGATGTGGTGCTCGTTGTTCGCCCATTCGAGAGCACCGGCAATGCGCACGAGCGTCCGATAGAAGAGCTCCGGGTCGCGCGAGGTCATCTGGGACCGCAGGCTTCCACCCGCCATCCATCGCGAACAGATCACGGGGAGCTTGTCGAGGGGAAACACACAGAGCGCCTCGACGATCCCGTCGCAGACCGAAAGCGTCAGCCAGACCTGGAGCTCCAGCAGAAAGCGCTCGAAGTCCTCCTTGCTCCCGCCTCCGCGCGCGAGCGCCTTCACCGCAAAGCTGGGGCCGGACGGGGTCTGCCGGACCCGGGCGCAAACACCCATCCCTCCCCGGATGACGTCCACGACCGTGAACACGTCCGAGTCGAATCCCTGCGCCTGCGCGAGGGCGGGCAGAGAAAGCTCTTCTCCCGGGCGGAAGGGGACCACCGTGCGTGATTCTCTCACTCCCGGCCCGGGCGTAAACGGTCGCAACCCGCGCGGGCGTTTCGACGTAAAATGTCTGTTTGCAATTTTCAGGAGAGGTGCCTATGAAACGCATTTCGTTCAGGCGGGCCGTCCCCATCGCGCTTCGCGCGGCTCTCGCGGTCCTCGCGGTCCTTGGGGCTTCCCCCGCCCGGTCCCAGGAGATCCGGGTCGACGAGCACGTGCTCTCGAACGGCATGAAGCTCCTGCTCGTGCCCCGGCGCGACGAACCGGTCGTCTCCGCCGGTTGGGTCGCAAGGGTCGGGAGCGCCAACGAACGGCCCGGCATCACGGGGATCAGCCATCTCTTCGAACACATGATGTTCAAGGGCACGGAAGCGATCGGCTCGAAGGACGCCGCCCAGGACGCGAGGCTGATCGCCGAACAGGAGCGCCTCCGCGGCCTCATGCGGGACGAGGAGTCGAAGATGCGCGCGGCCCTCCGGCGCGGCGAGATCGACGACGTCACGAAGCCCGAGAGCAAGACCCCGCGCTACAAGGAGCTCGAAAAAGAATTCGACGCCCTCGTGAAGGAGCAGCGCGACCTGCTCCTTAAGAACGAGTTCGACCGCATCTACACGAAGCAGGGGGCCTCGGGGATGAACGCGTCGACGAACTCGGATCTCACCCAGTACTTCGTCACCGTGCCGAAGAACAAGCTCGAACTGTGGATGTGGATGGAGTCCGACCGCCTCAAGGCTCCCGTCTTCCGCGAGTTCTACTCGGAGCGCGACGTCGTCTTCGAGGAACGCCGCCTCCGGACGGAATCGACTCCGACCGGGCGCCTCGACGAGGCCTTCGAGGAGATGTTCTGGCACGGCCACCCGTACACGTGGCCCGTCGTCGGCTATCCATCGGACATTCCCGCGATCACGAAGGCCGACGCCGACCAGTACTACGCGCTCTTCTACGCGCCGAACAACATCACCGCCATCCTCGTGGGCGACTTCGACCCCAAGGACGCTCTCGCGATGGCCGAACGGTATTTCGGCCGGATTCCCCGCGGCAAGAACCCGCCGCCCGAGATGACGATTCTTCCTCCCAAGTGGGAGGCGGAAATGCGCATGAACGGCGAGGCGGACACGAACCCGCAGGTCGGCATCGACTGGCATACGGTGGCCTTCCAGAACAAGGACGCGTACGCACTCCAGGTCCTCGCGCAGCTCCTCAACGGCCGCACGGGCCGGCTCTACAAGGCAATGGTCGTCGGGGACGGCGCCGTGGCGACGAACGTGACCGCGGCCGCCTTCGCGCGCAAGTACGCGGGCGAGTTCGGCGTCGAGGCGGAGGTCAAGGAAGGCAAGACGCCCGAGGACGCGGAGAAGGCGATCTACGTCGAGATCGAGAAGATCAAGAAGGACCTCGTTCCGGCCGAAGAGCTGCAGAAGGTGAAGAACAACTTCGCCGCGCAGGTGTTCCGCTCGGAGCAGTCGAACATGGGCATCCTCTACCAGCTCATGGGGAACGAGGGGCGCGGGGACTGGAGAGAGTTCAACGGGGGTCCGAAGAAGGTCCAGTCCGTAACGGCCGAGGACGTGCGCCGCGTCGCCCAGACGTACCTCACGAAGGAGAACCGCGGCGTCGCGACCTACACGCGCAAGGCCGGCGCGGCCGGTGCGGCGGCCGCGTCCGAGGAACCCGCTCTCCTCGCGGTGCCCGAGCAGATGCGACCCATGGTCAAGCAGACGCTCGCCCGGCTGGCCGCCTCGACGGACGCCGACAAGCTCAAACAGACGATCGCGCAGATGGACAGTCAGTCGGGGCAGGTGCCGCCACAGATGAAATCGGCCACGGATCTCATCCTTCAAAAGGCACGGGAGCGCCTCACCGAGCTGGAGAAGGCCTCGAAGACGACGGAGAAGAAGTAGTCATGAAAAAGAACATCGTTCTTTCGGCGGTTCTTGCCGCGTTTCTCGCCTCGGCCCTCACCTCTCCCGCGGCCCTCGCCGCCGACACCCGCGCCATCCCGGCCAAACCCGACCAGCTGACCTACAAGCCCTTCTCCTACACGCCCCCGTCCGCGAAGGACCATCGCGTGGTCCTGAAGTCCGGCGTGGTCGCGTATCTCGCGGAGAATCACGAGCTTCCGCTCGTCAACATCCAGGTCATTCTCAGGGGCGGGACGTATCTCAGCGCGCCCGGCAAGGAAGGCCTCGCGGAGACGGCGGGGTATCTCCTCGCGCGCGGAGGAACGAAGAATCGCAAGGCGGAGGACCTCGAGGAGCGCCTCGCATTCCTCGCCGCCCAGCTCAACAGCGGCTACGGCGAGGACCGCGGGACGGTCTCGCTGAACCTCCTCGCGAAAGATCTCGACGAGGGTCTCGCGATCCTGCGGGAGGTCCTGACCGAGCCCCGGTTTCAGGAAGACAAGCTCAAGCTTCGCAAGGACCAGCTCCTCGCCGACATGAAGCAGCGAAACGACAACTCCGCCGACATCGAGAGGCGCGAGCGCTCGTTTCTTCTCTACGGCGACGCGTACTACCTGAACAGGTTCGAGACAAAGGCTTCCATCGAATCCATTTCCCGCGATGACCTGGCGAACTTCCACCGGAGGTGGATCGACCCGAAGAACATGCTCATCGCGGCCGCGGGCGACTTCAAGAAGGCCGAAATGGCCGCGAAGCTGGACAAGCTCCTCGCGAACTGGCCGTTCCGGGGCGAGGCCGCGCCGCCGGTGCCGAAGCCTTCGCACACGATGGCCCCGGGAACCTTCCTCGTGGACAAGGACGTCAACCAGGGCCGCGTTTCGATCCTGCTGCCGGGCCTCCTGCGCACAGACCCCGCCTTCATCGCGGCAGCCGTCATGAACGACATTCTCGGCGGTGGCGGGTTCACGAGCCGCATCACGAACCGGGTTCGCTCGGACGAAGGCCTCGCGTACTCGGCGGGGTCCGCGCTCCAGGCCGGCATCTGGTATCCCGGCCGCTTCGGCGCCGCCTTCCAGTCGAAGGTGCGCACCGCCGCCTACGCTTCGCGGATCGTGATCGAGGAAATGACGAAGCTGCGGGACGCCGAGGCCACGGACGAGGAGATGGAGACGGCGAAGCGTTCGTTCATCGACACCCTCCCCCGCCGCTTCTCGACGCCGGTGCAGGTCGTGGGCATTCTCGCGGACGAAGAGTACACGGGTCGCTACGCTTCGGATCCGCTCTACTACGCGAGATATCAGGCGAACGTCGAACGCGTGACGAAGGCCGACGTGAAGCGCGCGGCCGAACGGCTCCTCAAGCCCGAGGCCGTGACGCTTCTCGTCGTCGGCAAGAAGTCCGACCTTCTGAATCCCGACCCGAAGCATCCCGTGAAATTCGCCGATCTCACGAACGGCAAGCTCTCCGACCTGCCGCTGCGCGATCCCTTCACGATGACACCCATGGCCCCGGCGCCGACGCCGCCTCCGGACGGCAGCGCGAAATGATCCTTCTCGCGGCGGTTCTCGCCGCTCAGGCGCTCACGCTCGAGAAAATCTCCGAACCCCCGCAGGGAGGCTCCTCGGGCTGGGCCTGGCGCGACGCCACACACGTCACGTGGACCGTCTCCGCCGGCCCGGATCCCGAGGCGCCCGCCACGCTCTGGGAGCTCGATACCGTAACCGGGAAGAAGGCGAAGCTCTTCGAGCCAGCGGACGTCAAAGACCGCGCCGGAAAGGACCGGAAGCTCTCTCCGCGCGGGGGGAAATGGAGTCCCACGGGCGATGTGTTCCTCGTGTCTTTCGACCACGACCTCTGGCTCCTCTCCCCCGGCGCCGCGCCGAAGCGCCTCACGAACGGCGCCGACGACGAGGAATCCGCGGCGTTCTCTCCGGACGGCTCGCGCATCGCGTACGTCAGAAAATCCGACCTCTGGGCCGTCGAGCGAGCGTCGGGCAGGGAGACGCGCCTCACGACCACCGGCGCCGACCACGTCTTCAACGGGAAACTCGACTGGGTCTACGAAGAGGAGCTCGCGAACAGGCGCGGAGGCCGCTCGTACGAATGGGCGCCCGACTCCTCCACGATCGCTTATCTCCGCCTCGACGAGACCCGAGTCCCCGCCTTTCCGGTCGTGGACTTCGTTCCCGTAAACGGCAGGGTCATTCCGCAGCGCTATCCCAAGCCCGGCGATCCGAACGCGATCCCGTCCGTTCACATCGTGGACCTCGCGGGCCGGGAGACGGCCGCCTTCGCTCCGAGCCCGGACGACGTCTACGTCGCGCCCCGGCTCGCCTGGACCCTGGACGGCAAACACGCCTGCTTCCTCGTCCTCGACCGCCCGCAGACGACCCTGGACGTCTGGCTCCTGCCGCGCGCGGGCGGCCCACCGCGGAAGCTCCTCACCGAGACGGACAAGGCGTGGATCAACGCGATCGAGCCACCGCATTTTCTGCCCGACGGTTCATTCCTTTTCCTTTCCGAGCGCAGCGGCTTTGCGCATCTCTACCGCCACGCGAAAGACGGCACGCTCCGGAACGCCGTGACGGAGGGGAGCTGGATGATCGACGGTCCCTGGTCTCTCGACGCGAACACCGGCGTCGTCTTCTTTGCGGCCACGGAGAAGGACCCGCGCGAGCGCCACGTGTACCGCGCGAAGCTGGACGGGACCGGGTTCCAACGCCTCACCGAAGAGCACGGCGTCCACTCGATCTCTCTCTCCCCCGGCGGCGCGCTTTTCGTCAGCACGCATTCGAGCCTGACATCCCCGCCGAAGACCGTCCTCCGAAAGGACTCGGGCGAGGTCGTTGCGCTGCTCGACGACGACCCGGGCCCTCTCGCCGGCTTCGTCCTCGCTTCCGTCGAGATGGGCTCTTTCAGGGGCGCGGACGGCACGCTCTTCTACACGCGGCTCGTGAAGCCGCCGGATTTCGATCCGGCGAAGCGCTATCCCGCGATCGTGTACGTGTACGGAGGCCCGCACACGCAGCTCGTGCAGGACCGCTGGGGCGCGGCCTCCGGCCTCGACCATCTCCTCGCGTCGAAGGGATTCCTCGTGTGGACGATGGACAACCGTGGGTCGTGGGGACGCGGGCACGCCTTCGAGACTCCGATCCTGAAGAACATGGGGGCGGAGGAGCTGAAGGATCAGCTCGAGGGCATCGCCGAGCTCGTGAAAAGGCCCTTCGTCGATGCGTCCCGGCTCGGGCTCTGGGGCTGGTCCTACGGCGGCTACATGACGCTCTTCACGGCAACCCATGCGGGTGAGAAGTTCAAGTGCGTGATGGCGGGCGCGCCGGTCGCCGATTGGAAGTTCTACGACTCCATCTACACCGAGCGCTACATGAAGCGCCCGAAAGACAATCCCGAGGGCTACAAGGCGGCGTCGCCGCTCGAGGCCGCCAAGGGCCTCTCGACGAAGCTCCTCCTCATGCACGGCACGTCCGACGACAACGTCCACATGCAGAACTCCATCAGCTTCATCGACGAGCTCATGAAGGCGCGCAAGGAATTCTTCTTCGTGCCCCTGCCGCGGCAGCAGCACGGACCCCGCCGGGAAGCGCTCCTCTACCGCAACCAGCGCCTCGTCGACTGGTTCGAGAAGAACCTCTGAAAGGGCGGACGCCCGACGAGATCCGTCAGACGGGCTTGGGCGTGATGGTCAGCGCGAGCGACCCCTTCACGGCCTTGGACACGATGCAGTACTTCTCGGCGAGCGCGAGCGTCTTGTCGACGTCCGCCCGGCGCGACTCCCAGAGAGCCGCGGGCACGTGGGGCTCGAGGCTCATCTTCGTGACGATAAATCCCCCCGCGGGGTCCTGATCCATCTCGGCCGTCGCGTCGACGCGCGGGGTCGCGACGGGGACCTTCAGCTTCTCGAGGAAGATCGCCCACGTCTGGATGAAGCAGGCCGCGACGCCCGAGAGGAGCAGCTCCTCCGGATTCGGCGCCCCCGTCTTTCCCCCGAGGGCCGCGGCGCCGACGTGCGCCGTCATGAAGCCGCCGTCGCCGTTCGCCAGGCGACCTTCTTTCGAAGCGGGGTCCCAGGTCGCGGCGATCGTGAACGTGTGCTCGGCGGACATGGCGTCTCCTCTTCTCCTCTTCAGATCTTCAGGCCCGGATCACGAGGAGCCGGGACTCGGTGAACTCTTCCATCGCGTACGCCGGGCCCTCGCGTCCGGACCCGGACTCCTTCACGCCGCCGTAGGGCATGCGGTCCGCGCGCCAGGTCGGGACGTCGTTGACGAGAACGGCCGCGACCTCGAGGACGTCGAAAGCGCGCTGGACGCGGCCGAGATCCCGCGTGAAGACGCCGGCCTGCATCCCGTACGTCGAGTCGTTCACCCGGGCGAGCGCCTCGTCCCAGTCGTCGTAAGCGGTGAGCGTGACGACGGGCGCGAAAACTTCGTGCGCTTCGACCTTCATCGACGGCGTCGTGTTCTCGAGGATCGTGGGAAGGAGGCACTCTCCCAGGCGTGTCCCGCCCGACAGAAGCGTCGCGCCTTCCGCGACGGACTCTTGGACCCACGCCTCGGCGCGCGCCGCCTCTTCGGGCGTGATCATCGGGCCGACGTCCGTCTTCTCGTCGAGCGGGTCTCCCACGACGAGCTGCGAGGTCGCGGCGAGCAACTTTTCGCGGAACGGCTCGAGAACCGGCCGGTGCACGAGCGCGCGCTGGACGGATATGCACGACTGACCCGCGTAGGAAAACGCGCCCGCCGCGGTGCGCCGCGCCGCGTCGTCGAGATCCGCGTCGGAGTGGACGACGACCGCCGCGTTGCCGCCCAGCTCGAGGGCGACGCGCTTCTTCGGCACGAGGGCTTTCAACCGCCATCCCACCGCGCCCGAGCCCGTGAAGGATACGACCGGGAGGCGTGGGTCGAGGACGAGGGCCTCGGCGGCGGCGCCCGGGATCGGAAGAACGGCGTATGCGTCCCCCGGCCAGCCGGCGGCCAGCACGATCTCCCGGAGCGCGAGCGCGGAGAGAGGCGTCTGGGAGGCGGGCTTCTGGACGATCGGTGCGCCCACGGCGATCGCCGGCGCGACCTTGTGCGCCGTCAGGTTGAGCGGAAAATTGAAGGGTGTGATCGCGAGGACGGGCCCGAGCGGGACGCGCTTCACGACCCCCCAGCGGCCGAGCGAGGCCGCGTTCACGTCGAGCGGCAGCATCTCGCCCGTTTGCGCCTCGAGCGCGGCGGCGGCAGCCGAAAACGTGGCGGCGGCGCGCTCGGCCTCCGTGCGGGCCGCTTTGAGGGGCTTGCCGGCCTCCGCCGCGATCGTGCGCGCGAGCTCGTCCCTCCTGCGTTCGAGCTCGGCCGCGATCTTCCGGAGGATGGCGACGCGCGCGTAGGTGGGGAGAGCCCGCGTCTCGTCGAAGACACGAACGGCGCGCTGGATGGCGGTTTCGATCTCTTCGGATGACGGGCGCGGGATCCGCGCGAGCTCCAGCCCTCCGAAGGGCGCGCGCACGACGACCTCCGTCGCCCGGTCCGAGCCGCTCAGGACTTTTCCCCTTCCCGGAGCACGTCGGGGTTCCAGGCCCTGGAGGCGGTCCACGCGCGCGATGAGAAGAACGCCGACACCGCGCGGCCGAGGAGCGGTGTCCGCGTCCGCGCCCAGAACGAGTCCACGACGCGGGCCACCTCGGGTGGAGCCGACGCGGGCGCGGCGAGCCGCGCGAGGGAAAGAACGCCGGCCGGAGCCTCGTTTCGGACCTTTTCCCACGGCTCCCGAAGCCCCGCCTCCTCCGCCGGAGTCAGGGGCGTCACGCCGGAGAGCGCGAGGCGTCCTGCCACCACCGCGAAGAGCAGCGGCAGGTCGCGCAGCACGGGGACGGCCGTCTCGAACTGGAACGTCGAGAACGCGGTGCGTCCGCCTCCGTCTCCCGGCGCGTTTCCCGAAAGCGTGACCGGACGCCTGGCGTGGCCCGCGTTCGCGATCGCGCTCCAGACGGCGGCAACCGGCCACAGAGGAAGAGACAGCGCCAGGGCGACGAGGCCGAGAGCGCGATTCGAGGAGAACGCCGCGGCCTTCTGCGCGGCCGGCAGCCGGTCGGTGAGAAGGCTCCCCGCGCCGGTCGACGCGTCGACGACGAGATTGCCGGAGACGACCGCGTTCTCGAGCGCGAGGCCGGGCGGAATCGCGGTCTTTGGAAGCACGCTCACCCCGGACAGGCGCGCCCCCGAGAGGACGACCGACTCTTCCGCCACGGTCGTGCCCCGCTTGAGCTCCGCTCCGCCATCCACCGTCGCGCGGTCCGAGAGGGCCGGCCCCTCGCCGGTGACGGCGCGGTCGGCGCGGGCGTAGGAGGCGACGTCGACGAGGAGGACCGGGCCCTCGGTGAGCGGAAGCGCCGCGTGATCCGCGTCCACAGCCCACTCCTCCGCCGCGGGCTCGCGCGGGAAGTCCTTCTTCTTGAGCGCGCCGGGCAGGAGGCGCCAGAGGCCGGCCGGTCGTCCCCCGAGAAGACCGGCCACGATCGGGCCGCGCGCGTCGTCCACCAATCTCAGGAACTCGCCGAGGGCGGCGTGGACCCCGACGTCGCCGCGCATGACGATCGTCTCGCCGTCCAGCCGCGGCTCGAGACGGCGCAGCACGTCGCCCGTCGTCTCGCCGTCTTCGCGCCGCACGATCTCGAGCGCGATGCCCCAGCGGATCCCCTTGCCGAACCGGCGCTCGATCTCGGGCGCGCGGGGGCCGACGACGAGAAGCGCCGAGCGGCGGCCGGCCCTGACGAGCGCCTCGAGCGCGTGCTCGAGCACGGGCACGCCCGAAAGCGGAAGGAGAGCGGGAACGATGCGCGTGCCGAGCGGTCCGAATGCGGCGCCGTCACGGTCGGCGAAGAGGACAGTAGTCATGGGAGGGGGATTATGGGACGAAGGCTCTGAGACCGGTCGTACGTTCCGCTCGCGCGTTCACGTCGGCCGTGATTTCGCGCGCGTGCCCCGTCAGCCAGGCCCGCACGTCGGCCGAGGGCACCGCCGCGTTTTCGCGATACGCCCAGCACTGGATGCGCCCTTCGGGTCCGCTCCCGCCGCCCGCTTCGCCGGCCATCGCGGCCGCGTTGACGCCGTCCCATGACAGCCCCGTGCGGAAGAGGCGGAATTCGAGCCCCTCGGGCTCGTCGCTTCGGAAGGCGGGCGTCCGGGGCGGCACACGCGCGAGCACGGGAGCGAGCTGGTCCGCGAGCTCCCGCGCGCCCGTGCGGTGCGTGAGGAGATCGTGGCGGGTCTGGCGAGCCGCCTCGATCCCGCCCCAGGCGAGGAGAGCGAAGAGGACGCCCTTCACGATGCGGGCCGGAGCGGGAGACGTCCTTTCGCGCGCCGCGAGCATGAGCCACGTGCCTCCCAGCCCGGTGAAAGCCGCCAGGGCCGGCATCATCGGAATGGACGAGAGCCGGTACGTGCCCGCGACCGCGACGAGGATCAGGAGCTCGACGACGCCTGCCCCCCAGAGGATCCCGTGCGCGAGACGCCGATTGCCTCCCGTGGCTCCGGACGCGATCTCCGCTTCGGTGACCGCGCGGCCCAGGAAGACGACGCCGAGCGCCGCCAGAGGCAGGAAGAAGAAAAGCGAGCGCACGAGCGTGAAAACGTCCGCCCCGAACGCCGTCGGCAGGGCCGCCGCGCGGGACGCGGCCTCGGAGGCTCCGAACGCCGTCGCGAGCGCGAAGGAAAAAGCTTCGCGCCGGAAGAGAAGAACCGCGAAGAGATAGGAGGACCCGACGGCGAAGAACGCGAGGAAGAGGTACGCGAGAGAGCGCTTCGTGCGGCCGAGACCGAAGAGACGCGGCCGCGCGAAGAGCGCGAGAAGGAGCGGGATCAGGTAGAGGCCGATCGCGTAGCCCTTCGCCAGAAAACCGAGACCGAAGAAAACGCCCGCGACGGCGCCCTCGAACGGGATGTCCTCCTCGAAAGCCCGGAGGCCGAAGATGATGCCGGCGAGACCCAGCGCGACGAGGGTGGGTTCCACCGTGGCGGTGCGCGAGGCGGCGACGAGCGGGGGAAACAGGGCCGCGAACGCGCCCACGAGATGCCCCGCGGGCTGGCCCCATCCGCGCCGGATGACGCGCTCGAGGACGAAGGCGCCGATGAGCCCGAGGATCGCCGACGGAAGGCGCACGGCCCATTCCTCGGGGCCGAAGACCCGCACCATCGCGGACAGGACCAGGGGAAAGAGAACCGGCGTTCCGGAGGCCGGACCCATCGGCGTCGCCGAGAGGCCGAGGAACTGGTCCGCCCCGCCCGCCAGGATGTTGCGCGCGCCGATCGCCCAGCGCCCCTCGTCGGCCCCGAACAAATCCGGCTGGCCGAGGAGCACGAGTCTGAGCATGGCGCCCGCCGCGAGCGCGATCGCAAAAAGAATGCGACCGGACGCTGCGGGGTCATCGGAACGGCGTCCGGACGTCACGGCCGGAGAGTATACGGAGGCGCGGCCTGCCCTTCGCGCTCCGGCGTCGCGGTTCATACTTCGGGGCCATGGCGGCAAGCGAACAGCCTCTTCTCAGCGCCACGCTCATCGCCCGCGACGAGGAGGACCGTCTTCCGGACGCCCTCGCCTCCGTCGCCTTCGCGGACGAGCGCATCGTCGTCGTGGACGCCGCCACGACCGACCGGACCGAGGAGATCGCGCGTGCGGCCGGAGCGCGCGTCCTCGTGAGGCCCTTCGAGGGCTTCGGCCAGCAGAAGAACGCCGCGGCCGCGCTCGCGAGCCATTCGTGGATCCTGTCCATCGACGCCGACGAAATCGTCTCGCCGAGGCTCGCCGTCGAGATTCGGGCGCGCCTCGCGGCGATGGCCTTCGAGACCTCTCCCCCCGCGGCCTTCCGCGTCCCCATCCGCCTCGAGTTCCTCGGGCGCGAGCTCCGGTTCGGGCGCGACACGGTCGTGCGGCCCGCGCGCCTCTACGACCGCGCGCGCGCACGGTTTTCGGACGAGCCCGTCCACGAGAAGATCATCGCGGCGGGCCGGGTCGAGTCCCTCGACGAATCCATCCTCCACCGCTCCTATCGCGACCTCGCGCACTATCTCGACAAGCTCGACCTCTACACGACACTCGCGTCCGAGGCGAAGTGGGCCGCCGGGAAGGGCAGCGGCGGATTCCTGCCGGCGCGCGTCCTCTGGGAGTTCTTCGACCGCGCGTTCCTGCGCCTCGGCTTTCTCGACGGCTCGGCCGGCCTCACCTTCGCGGCCCTCTCGTCGGCGAACACGCTCCTGAAGTACCTCAAGCTCCGCGAGCTCGAGCGGGCGATCGCCCGCGGCGAACGCCTGCCGCCGCTGGGCGTGAGGATCGAAGACACCGCGGCGCTGCAGGTTCGCGCGCGCTTCAGGTTCCGGTGACGGCCGCTTGAACGGCGCTCTTTTCGCGGCAGGACTGTTCGGAGCGGCCGCTTTCGGCCTCTCGTTGCGTTTCAACTGGTGGCGGCCGAAGCGGTCCGGCACGCCCATTCTCATGCACCACCAGGTCGGCCCGCACCGGCCCGGGTCGCCCCTGAACCGCTGGCGCGTGACGCCGCGGGACTTCGCATGGCAGCTCGACGCGCTGCAGCGCCTCGGTTACCGGGGCGTCGCGTTGCGAGACCTCCTCGAGGCGCCGGAGCGGAAGTCGCCGGCGACGAGCACCGATGCGCGGCGCGTCGTCCTCACGTTCGACGACGGCTATCGCGGCGTCCTCGCGAACGCCTTCCCCGCGCTCCAGGCACGCGGCTGCGGCGCCACCGTCTTCGTCGTGGCGGACCGCATCGGCGGCGCAAACGACTGGGACGGCGAGACCCCCGGCGAACCGCTCCTCACGGCCGACGAGATCCGCGCGCTGCATGGAGCCGGAATCGAGATCGGCTCGCACGGGGCCACGCATCGCGCCCTGACGCAACTCGACGCCGCCGATCTCGCGCGCGAAGTCGCGGGAAGCAAGGAGACGCTCGAGAGAATCACGGGGGCCCCGGTGACGTCTTTCTGTTATCCCTATGGCGCCTTCGACGACCGTGTCGTCGACGCGGTCAGAGCCGCGGGCTACCGCGCGGCCACCGTGATCCGTGGCGGCATCCCGAAGGACCTCTCCGACCCTTTCCGCCTGAAGCGCGTCGCCGTGCGCGGCACCCACACGCGTCTCGACTTCCTCCTCGCGCTCACGCGGGGAAGGTCCAGGCTCTAGCCCGGTGCAGACACATCGCATCGCCGTGATCCCCGGAGACGGCATCGGCCAGGAGGTCGTGCCGGAGGGAATGCGCGTGCTCGACGCGGCGGGCGCGCGCTTCGGCCTCGCGTTTCGGTGGGACGAATATCCCTGGAGCTGCGCGTACTGGGCAGAGACCGGAAAGATGATGCCCGACGGCGGGCTCGACCAGATCCGACACCACGACGCGATCTTCCTCGGCGCCGTCGGCTTCCCGGGCGTGCCCGATCACGTATCGCTCTGGGGGCTCCTGATCAAGATCCGGCGCGGCTTCGACCAGTACGCGAATGTCCGCCCGGTCCGGCTCATGCCCGGCGTCCCCTCACCCCTCGCGGGGCGCGCCCCGGGTGACATCGACTTCATCGTGGTGAGGGAGAACTCCGAGGGGGAGTACTCGACGCTCGGGGGCCGAAGCTTCGAGGGGACGGACGGCGAGCTCGTCGTCCAGGAGAGCGTCTTCACGCGGCGCGGAATCGACCGGATCATGCGTTACGCCTTCGAGGTCGCGCGCACGCGGCCGAAGAAACACCTGACGTGGGCGACGAAGTCGAACGGCATCTTCCACTCGATGCCGTTCTGGGACGAAAGGGCCGAGGCCATCGCGTCCGAGTACCCCGACGTGAGGGCGGACAAGTACCACGTCGACATCCTGACGGCGCACTTCGTGAGGCACCCGGACTGGTTCGACGTCGTCGTGGGCTCGAACCTGTTCGGCGACATCCTCTCCGACCTCGGTCCCGCGTGCACGGGCACGATCGGCATCGCGCCGTCGGCGAACCTGAACCCGGAGCGAAACTTTCCGTCGCTCTTCGAGCCGGTACACGGCTCGGCCCCGGACATCGCGGGCCGGAACATCGCGAACCCGATCGGTCAGATCTGGTCGGGCGCGATGATGCTCGAACATCTCGGGCATCCCGAGGCCGCGTCGGCCGTGATGGCGGCGATCGAGATCGTCCTCCGGGAGGGGCCGCGCACACCCGACATGGGCGGCCGCGCGAGCACCGAGGAAGTCGGCCGAGCCGTCGCCGCCGCGCTCGCGCCGCCGGCTACCCGCGGGTGAATTTTCTTCGGAGCTTGTAGCGCGGGCTGATGCATACCGGGTATCGTGAGAAACGTCTTCCGGGCGCCGGCAGCCCATTCGCCACGAGGAAACGCAAATGAAACGTGTTCCCAATCTTCCCGGACACCGTGCGGGAGCTTGTGCTGCGGCGTTTCTCGTTCTGGCTCTTCCCGCCCGGACGCAACCGACGTTCGAAGGCGTCGCCAAGGACTGGTCCCAGCTTGGCGTGAAAGAATCGAGGCCCGTCAAGGACCTGAGGCTGTCGGTCGGTCATGCGACGCTGACCGTGAAGAGCGGCAGCGCGGCCTACGTCGTCGCGGGCAGCGAAAAGGTCGGGATCTTCATCCGTGGCGAAGGGGCCCTGGAATACCTCTCGGTCGATACCGTGGAGTTCCCGGTCCTGAAGTACAACGTGAGCAAGAACAGCGGGCTCAAGCCGGAGTTCGACGGGAAGTCCGGGACGATCAGGGACCGGTTCACCGAGGTCCTCTGGCTCGCGGGAGGCGTGCCGCTGCCGCCCATCTCCGAAGAAGGCGAGGGCTCTCCTCTCGCAGAGGCCTTCGCGTCGCACGTGAAGAAATTCAACCGCGCCTACGTCACTCCCGCATCTCACCAGTTCGTCGCCTGGCGCCTGAACGGGCCCGACCGCCCCACCGTGCGGGCCGAGCTGGCCGGAGGCGACGAGGACCTCCTCTACGTCTTCGGCGGGCTCGACGGGAGAAGCGAGTCGCTCTCTCAGGTGCGCAAGAGTGCGTCTCCGGATCGGGCCCTGGCGGACCGGCTCGTGCTGATCAACCTCTCGGACCAGCCGATCGGCCGCGACCGACGAGATCCGATCGTGCCCCGCTTCGTTCTCTCCCACGTCGATCTATCGATCACCGCCTCCGACAAGAACGACGTCGCGATCACGGCAATCGAGACCTTCAACGCGGTCGGGGGAGCGTCGCGCGTCCTCTTGCTCGATCTCTACGACACCCGCTTTGCTTTTAACAACATTGGGAGCCTCGACCCGAGGAAACTGAAGATCAAGGGGGTGTTCGACGAGTCGGGCTCTCCGGTCCCATTCGACCACGTTAAGGACGAAGTAGCGGTCGGGCTTCCGTCGCCGCTCGTCGCGGGGGCTCCGGTCACGCTCCGGTTCGAGTTGGAAGGAGACATTCTTTACCGGCCTGGAGGCGACAACTTCTGGGAGCTCGGAGTGGAACCCTGGTTCCCGCAGCCGGACCTTTCGGGCCAGTACTACACGGTCCACGCGACCGTGAAAGTAAAGAAGCCCTTCGTCCCCTTCGCCCCCGGCAAGACTGTGCGCAGGGTCCAGGAGGGAGAGTTCAACGTCCTCGAGACCAGAATCGACAAGCCGGTCCAGTTCATGGTGGCCCTGGCGGGAAAGTACGCGTACGAGGAGGAGACGCAAAACGGGGTGACCGTGAGGATCGCGTCGTATGGCTTGAAGGACACGATCGGGATCCGGAAGCTGATGAAGCTGAGCCACAAGATCATCGACTACTACACGGGGTTCCTCGGCTCTTTCCCGTTCGACGAGTTCAACGTGATCGAGATCAACTCGTGGGGCTTCGGGCAGGCACCTCCGGGATTCATGTTCATCACCCAGGAGGTCTTCAATCCCATCGGAGGAGACATCAACCAGTTCTTCTCCCAAGGGACGAACGAACGGTTCGCCCACGAAATCGCGCATCAATACTGGGGTCATGTCGTGAAGATGTCGTCCGGCGAGGAGCAGTGGCTGACCGAGTCCTTCGCGGAGATCTGCGCCGGCCTCCTGGTCCGGGATCTGCGGGGAATCAGCGATCTGAGAGGGCTCGAGGCGGTCTGGAAGACCCGAGCGAAAGACGCCGCCGACGTCGCTCCAATCCCGCTCGCGAATCGGATCCGGAACCGGTCCGACTCTCGCGCCGCGAGCGGACATCGGACCTCCCTGCTCTACTCGAAAGGGCCCTGGCTTCTCGACACCATCCGGCGGGACATCGGCGACAAGCCGTTCCTCGTATTCCTCAACTCGTGCCAGGCGACCTTCCGGTGGAAGTTCGGCAGCACCAAAATGGTTCAGGCGGTCCTCGAGGCGGTGACGAAGAAGGACTGGAAACCTTTCTTCGACGACTACTACTGGGGCATCGGAATGCCGAAGTAGTTCGCCTCGAAGGGACCTACGGCGTGTCGCTCCAGCTCTGCTTACCGACCTTCCAGGCGCCGCCCTCCTGGACCATCTCGACCTTCCCGTAAGAGGGTTTGGGCTCGCCCTTCGTCTTCCCGGTAACCGAGAGCGTGGCCTTCGTTCCTTCGACCTTGAGGCCCGTGATCTTGTTCTCGTCCGGGGACATCGATCCGAGGAAATCGAGGACGTCCTTCGGCGTCTTCTTCATCTCCTTGGCCTGGGCTTCGATTTGCTTCGACGCCTCGGCCGGCACCAGCTTCTTCCACGAATCGAGGTCGCCGGACTTCACGGCCTTGACCCAGGCCATGTAGACCTTCGCCTGCGGACTGTTTGCCGCGTCGCCTCCGCCTTTCGGCGGATCGCCCGCGGAGACGGAGAAGGCTGCGACGACGAAAAGTGCAGCGAGAGTGAGATGGAGAAATCGCTTCATGGGCCGTCCTTTCTTCGAATCGATTGTGTGCGGAATTTATAGCACGACGACAGCCGTCAGACGCTCGCGCCCCAGGCGATCGCGCGCTGGCGGAGGGCTTCGCGCGGCGCGATGTCCGGGAGGTCGAGGAGGACGGGCGCGATCGGCAGGTCGCCCGGATCCCAATCGACGAGCGCCGCGACGGCCGGCGCGAGGCGCTCGGCGAGTGGCCAGCTGCGCGCCGATTTCCGCGCGAGGCGCGCCGTCACGGCCACTTCGGCCGCCGTCTCCTCTCCGTCGCCGAAGAGCTCGGACACGGCCGCGCCGCTGCGCCGCCTCGCAAGCGCGATCGCGTACTCCGTCCAGTTCGGCAGGGGCACTCCGAGCCGCTCCTCCTCGAAAAGGCGAAGAACCTCCATGAACCGGTCTCCCGCCCGCGCCACCTGCCGGCGCGCGTCGGGTGTGTCCGCGCCCTCCGGGACCGAGAGCGCGGCCGCGGCCACGTGGTGCCGCTCCACGAGATCGCGAAAGCGGGTCCAGCTCATCTGGGCGTGGAAGCCCGTCCGGCGCGGCCCATCGAGACCGGCCGACGCGAGCGCGCGCAGGGCTTCCTCGCGCGCGTGGGTTCCCGGCGTCCAGCGGCCCGCCGAGAGGAGCACGACGGCCCCGAGCGCGAGATCGGCGGCGCGGACCGTCCGGAGCGCCTCGCGCGCCCGGGCACCCGTCGCCGAACGATCCACGAGCCGCTCGGCCGCGAGAAGGCGCGCGCCGGTCCTCGCGAGAAGGCGCACGCCCTCGGCGCGGTCGGGGGCGCCGTGGAACACCTCCGCATAGGGCGGAAGGAGCGTGGCCGGCCCCGCGACGACGCGCCGCGCCGCGACGAGCTCCATGTTCCAGAACGTCGGTGGCAGGAGACGCAGGCCCCGCCGCGCGACGGCGGCGACGGAAGCCTCCACGCGGCGGCTCTTCGCGGTCTCGGCGACGGCTTTCGCGAGATGCCGTTCCAGGGCGGGGACGTCGCGGACGGGCGCGTCGACGACCGCGAGAAGCTCGAAGCGGTCGCCGGGATGACCCGTGCCGTCGCGGCCGAGCACCGTCGTTCCCTCCCCGAGCCCGAGCGCGCCTCCGAGAGCCGCTCCGACCCAGGCGTCGCCGGCAGCGTCCGTCAACGCCGAGACGAGAGCGCGCACCGCCTCGGCCGCGCGCGCTTCGGCGCCGGCGTCCCGCGCCCCTGTGAAAGGCCGGCCCGCTTCGCCCGTATCGATCGCCACGGCGTTCGGAGAGAATAGCGCGATGGCGCCTCCTTCGGTCCTCCGAGCCACCCTCGAATACGACGGCGGCCATTACCGCGGCTGGCAGGCGCAGGTCAACGCCCGCACGGTGCAGGGCGAGCTCATGCGCGCCTGCCGCGAGGTGCTCGGAAAGGACGTCAAGATCAACGGCGCGGGCCGCACGGACGCGGGCGTCCACGCCTTCGCGCAGGTGGCGTCGCTGCACGGGGCAAGCGTGAAGCCCGCCGAGCTCGGGAAAGTCCGCCAGGATCTCAACGACCTGCTCCCACCGGACATCAACGTTCTCCGGCTCGCGGCCGCCCCGCCCTCCTTCCACGCGCGTCACTCCGCCGCCGAGCGCATCTACCGCTACCGCATCTCGCGGCGGCGCACGGCGTTCGGCAAGCGTTTCGTCTACTGGGTCAAGGACCGCCTCGACGCGTCCGCCATGCAGGCGGC
>JBDTML010000085.1:0-31021 GCA_039934255.1 Acidobacteriota bacterium
CAGAGGCGTGCTGGTCGCCCGAGACCTCGCCGGCCACGACGAGGAGCTTCACCGCGACACCGTCTGAAAAAGGAACCCAAGCGCGGCCGCGCATCCGACGAGACCGAGAAGCGCCTTCAGGAAGAAGCGGCGCGCGTCCTTCGGGTCGTCCTTCCAGAGCAGCGCGGCGAACGTGGACATGAGAGCCGCCAGGAGGACGAACAACGGGAAATGGTCGAGGGCGAGCCTCACGCCCGTCTCCCGGAGGCGCGTTCGAAAACGTCGAGGACGAGCAGGAGCTGCATGATCGCGGCCACGAGGAGGTACGTGCGGCCGTATGCGCTCGTGGCCGAGGAGAGGTTCCCCGGCTCCAGGGACAGTCCCACGAGACTGGTCGCGAGGACGACGGCGCAGAACGCGACGCCGCGTGCCGTTCGTCCGAGAAGGGCATGGCCGAGTCCGGGAAGGACGGCCGAGGAGAACACGAGGAGGGCGATCGTTCCGCCCGGGCGTTTCACGGACGGCGGGCGAACGCGGCGGCGAGCCTCGCTCGCGTCGCCCCGAGCTCTTCGGGAATCGTCCGCGTGGAGCCAAGGACCGTCAGGAAGTTCGTGTCGCCGTCCCAGCGCGGCACGACGTGGAGGTGCGCATGGTCCGCGACTCCGGCTCCCGCGCTGCGCCCGATGTTGAGCCCCTCGTTGAAGCCGTCGGGGCGGTACTCCTCGTTGAGGATATTCTCGGACTCGGCCGCGAGGTCGACGATCTCATGCCGCTCGCCCGGGCTCATCGCGGAGAGCGAAGCGCGGTGCGCGAACGGCGCGAGCATGAGGTGTCCGTTCGTGTACGGGTAGCGGTTCAGGGCGATGAAGACGGACGTTCCGCGGTGGACGATGAGGCCCTCCTCGTCCGACCGGGCCGCCAGGACGCAAAAAAGGCATCCCTCCACGGCATCGCCCAGGCCCAGAAGG
The DNA here is from genome assembly GCA_039934255.1 of Acidobacteriota bacterium. Lineage (GTDB taxonomy): Bacteria > Acidobacteriota > Thermoanaerobaculia > UBA5066 > UBA5066 > Fen-183. The sequence goes on from JBDTML010000085.1 coordinate 948, forward strand.
TAGGCCGCGCGCCAGGGCGTGAAAAGGGCCTCCATCAGCCCGGGCCGGCTCCCGGAGTGCGTGCTCCCGGCACGCGGGGTACTGCGGAGGAAGCGGGAGCCTCTGGAGTCGTCTGGTTGATGAGTTCCTTCAGCTTCTTGCCCGGCTTGAAGTACGGTACTCGCTTCGGCGGCACCATGACCTTGACGCCGCTGCGCTTCGGGTTTCGCGCGATCCGCGCGCCCCTCTGGCGCAGCCGGAAGCTGCCGAACCCACGGAGCTCGATCTTCTCGCCCGACCGGAGCGACGCGATGATGCCGTCGAACACGGAGTCGACGATGATCTCCGCTTGCTTTTTCGTCAGGTCGGTGGCGTGTGCCACCTGCTCGACGAGATCCGCCTTCGTCGTCGTGCCTTCCGCGCGGCCTACCACAGAAAGAAGACGTTCCATCCGCCCCCCACCGGTGCGCCCGAGAGAAGGCGCCCCGTCCACGTCGATTCCGAGGGTCCCGTCAGGAGATCGATGAGCCCCGGCCGCGTGGGCCGGGGATGCCAGACTTCCGCGGGCACCGCGAGGTGCGCGAGGCGCGCGGCGAGATCGACCGCGTCGCGATAGTCGCCGATCTCGTCGACGAGGCCCAGCGCCAGCGCTTCCTCCCCCGTCACGACGCGGCCGTCCGACATGCGGGCGAGCGCCTCGGGCTTCAGCCGGCCCTTGCGGCCCTCGGCCACGGCCCCCTGAAACTGAAGGCGTAGCTTCTGGATGAGATCTTCGAAATACGCCTTTTCCTCGTCGGTGAGCGGCCGGGACGGGTTACCCGCGTCCTTCAAGGCTCCGCTCTTGAGCGTGATCGCGCGGACCTTCGCCCATTCGAGGAGGTCCCCGTAATTCATCCACGACATGACGACCCCGATGGATCCTGTGATCGTTCCGGGATTCGCGACGATGTGGTCTGCCGCGACGGCGGCGTAGTAGCCGCCGGAAGCCGCGACCGATTCCATCGAGACGACGACGGGTTTGCCCGTCTCCTTGCGGAAGCGGCGGATCTCGCTGAAGAGCTCCTGCGACGCGGCCACGCCGCCGCCGGGCGAGTTGATGCGCACGACCACGGCCTTCACGCCGGGCGCCGTCTTGAACTTCGCCAGCATGTCGCGAAAGCGATCCGCGGACAGGATGATTCCCTCGATGTCGACGACGCCCACGCGCCCGCCGAGCCCGAAGGGCGGCGCGCCCCTGCGCGGAGAGAACACGAGGGCCACCGCCGAGACCAACAGGAGCAGGAACGTGAAGGCGACGGCCGCGACGACCCAGGCGACGGTGGAGCGTTTCACGCGGTCATTCCCCGGACGCCCGTCATTGATTCGCTCCCGCTACTCGTGCGGATCGGTCCCGGCCGGAACCGGATTCTCGACCGCCTCAGGCGTTGCGGCTTCCGCTGCTCCGGCATCCGCCGTGGGGGTATCCGTCGAGTCGGCCGGCGCCGGTGCCGCGTCCCGCACGGGCTGCTCCACGTCCCGGGAGGAGAGGCCGATGCGCTGCTCGGCGGCTTCGATCCGAAGCACGCGTACGCGCACGGCGTCACCCTCTGCGTAGTGGGACGCCGGCTTTTCGCCGCGCGCAAGAGGCGTCTCCGAAACGTGCATCAGACCCTCGAGTCCCTCGGGCAGCCGCACGAAGACGCCGAACTCGGCGACCTTCGCGACGGTGCCGTCGACGACGTCGCCGGGCTGGTGCTTCGCGGAGAATTCCTCCCACTCGTTTGGGCGGAATTCCTTGATCGAAAGGCTGATCCGGCGGTTCTCGACGTCGATCGCCGTGAGCACGGCCTGCACCTCGTCGCCCTTCTTCAGGACCTCGGACGGGTGCTTCACGCGGCGGCCCCACGACATGTCGGACACGTGGATGAGACCGTCGATCCCTTCCTCGATCTCGACAAAGGCGCCGAAATCGGTCAGGTTGCGGACCGTGCCCGTGATGCGGTCACCGATGTGGAACTTCTCGGCGAGCTGTTCCCATGGGTTCGGCTCTGTTGCGCGAAGAGACAAAGACAGGCGGCGCGTCTCGGAGTTGACGTCCGCGATGACCGCCTCGATCGTGTCGCCAACGTTCAGGAGCTTCGAGGGGTTCTTGACCCTCTTTGTCCACGACATCTCGGATACGTGGATCAACCCCTCGACGCCTTCCTCGAGCTCGACGAAAGCGCCGTAGTCGGTCAGGGAGACGACCTTGCCGCGCACGCGAGCGCCGACCGGGTAGTGGGCCGGCAGGTCGTGCCACGGATCGGGCTTCAGCTGTTTCATCCCAAGGGAGATGCGTCCCGTCGCTTCCTCGAAGCGGAGGACTTTGACGTCGACTTCCTGTCCCACGTGCACGGCGTCCGAGGGGTGCGCGAGGCGGCCCCACGTCATGTCGGTCACGTGAAGGAGACCGTCGATTCCTCCCAGATCCACGAACGCGCCGTAGTCGGTGAGGTTCTTGACGACGCCCTTGAGGACGCGGCCGTCCGCGAGCGCATCGGAAGCTTCCTTCTTCTTGACCTCGGCGACTTCGTCGAGGATGGCCTTGCGCGACAGGACGATGTTGCCGCGTTTCTTGTCGAGGGAGACGACGCGGAACTCGAGCTCGCGACCCTTGAGGACGTCGAGGTTCTTCAGCGGGCGCGAGTCGGCGATCGAGCCCGGGAGAAAAGCCCGCACGCCGATGTCGACGGACAACCCGCCCTTCACGCGCTCGAGGACGCGTCCCTTGACGGACGCATTCGTGGCGAACGCCTGTTCGACGATGTCCCACGCCTTGCCGCGGCGAGCCTTCTCGTAGGAGAGCACGACGTAGCCGTTCGGGCCCTCGGTGCGCTCGAGCACGGCCTCGATCTCCTGCCCGGGATGGGGGAGGCGATCGGCCGGCATGTGGTGGAACTCGGAACGGGGAATCATCCCCTCCGACTTGTAGCCGATGTCGACGAGGATCTCGTCGGCCGTCACCTGAAGCACACGGCCCCGGATGAGCTCTCCCTCCTTGAGAGAGCGCTCGCTCTCGGCGAGGAGGCGTGCGAACTCTCCGTCCTGCGCGCCTTCATCGGCCATCTGGCCACCGTCGTTCTTCGGGTCCCTAGGCGACATGTACTCGTGCTCCTTCGCGGGTCTGATTGGGTCGCCTGGATCGCCTCGGGGCAAACGCTTAAGCGGCCGGAACCGTTGATGTTAGACGGGCGGGGGGAGGCCGGTCAACCGGCGGGCGGAACCGGCCGCCCGACGGCCGAAAGCAAACGGTCCACGACCTGTTCCACGGAGAGCGCCGACGTGTCCAGCCGAACATAGGTGCCGTCATCCGTGAGCGGCGAGTCGGCCCGCGTCGCGTCCGCGTGGTCGCGCGCTTCCATGTCCGCGAGGACCTGTTCGTAGGTCTCGAGGGAGTTCTTCCCGGACAACTCCTCGAAACGCCGGCGGGCCCGCACGGCGGGGGGCGCCGTCAGGAAGAATTTGTGCGGCGTCTCGGGAACGACCTTCGTGCCGATGTCCCGGCCCTCGAGCACCCCGCCCCCTTCGAGCGCGAGGCTGCGCTGCATGGCCGCCAGCCGGCGTCTCACGCCCGGGACCCCCGATACGGCCGACGCGTACTTCGAGATTTCGGGGGTCCGGATGTCCTTCGAAACATCCTCCCCGTTCAGAAAAGTGCGCGCGTCCCCGGCACTGCCCGTCACCCGCACATCGGCCCCGAGGGCGATGGCCACCACCGACTCGGCATCGGCGAGAGGAAGGAAAAGGCCCGCGCGTTTTACCGCGAGCCCCACGGCCCGGTACATCGCGCCGGTGTCGAGGTACGGCACGCCGAGGCGCGTGGCCAGCGCGATGCCCACCGTGGACTTCCCCACCCCGGAGGGCCCGTCGATCGCGACGACGAGAGCCTTCAAATGCCGGCTTTCGGAGGAGCCGCAGGGCGCGTCGTCCAGGGTCTGGCCCGGGCGCGAGCGGTTCGGGGGCGCGGCGGCGCCGGCCGGATCGCGCGCAGCGCCATGACTTCCTCGGGCGACAGATCGCGGAACGAGCCCGGCGGGAGCTTCGCGTCGCGGATCGGGCCGATCGCGACGCGCCGCAGCTTCGTGACCGGGTGGCCGACCAGGTCGAACATCCGTCGCACCTGGCGCGAGCGCCCCTCTCCGAGCGTCACCTTGAGCCACGCGTTGCCGCCGGCTCCGTTCTTCTCCGGAGTCGTCTTCTCGAGCTCGATGTCGGCCGGCGACGTCCGCGTGCCGTCGTCCGGCAGCGTGACGCCCTTCCGGAGCCTCTCGAGCTGCGCGGGCGTCGGCACGCCGGAGACCTTGATCTCGTATTCCTTCCGGCACCCGCCGGAAGGATGCGTGAGCTTGTGCACGAGAGGGCCGTCGTCGGTGAGGATGAGGAGCCCCTCGGATTCGACGTCCAGGCGGCCGACGGCCACGACGCGCTCGCCGACGCGGCCTTTCAGCAGCTCGAAGACGGTCGGGATGCCGCCCGGGTCGTCGCGCGTGACGATGAGACCCTTCGGCTTGTTCATGAGGACGTAGCGGCGCGCGACGGCGATGCGCACGAGCTTTCCGTCCACCTTGACGTGGTCCTTCGTGATGTCGGCCTTGACGCCGAGCTCCTTCACCTTGTGGCCGTTCACGGTCACGCGGCCCTCGAGGATGATCTGCTCGGCCGCGCGCCGCGACGCGATGCCCGCGGCGGACAGGATCTTCTGGAGACGTTCAGAGCTCACGAGAAACCCCGAAGAAACAAGAGAGAAAGATTTGCTTAGAAAGGGGGAGGGAATTAACCATTCTAGGAATCTCTCTCTTCTTCTGAATCCGTGTTCTCTTCAGCAGAATTCTGTTCCGGAAACAATTCAGTCTGCGCCGTGTTCGTCTCGACGCCGTAGAGCGCGTCGAGATCTTCGGGGCGCGGGAGGTCTTTCAGGTCGGCCAGGCCGAAATGCACGAGGAATTCCTTCGTCGTCTTGTAGAGGAACGGGGTCCCGACGACTTCCTTGCGGCCGGCCGTCGTGATGAGCTTCTTGTCGAGGAGCGTGCGCAGCGAGGACGCCGAGTTCACGCTGCGGAGATCGGCGATCTCTGGCGCCGTGACCGGCTGCCTGTAGGCCACGATCGAGAGCACTTCGAGGCTCGCGATCGAGAGCTTGTTCTTGCCCTCGAGGCCGAGGAGGCTGCGCACGGCGAGGTCGAACTCGTTCCGCGAGACGAGGCGCGCGCCGCCGGCGACACGGTCCACGCGCAGGCCCCGCCCCTCGGACTCGCAGGCTTTCTCGAGCGCATCGAGGGCCGCCTCGACCTCCTGCTTCGTGATTTCCGCGGCCTCGGCGAGGCGCTCGACCGTCGCGGGCTTCCCGGACGCGAAGAGCAGGGCTTCGAGGAGCGCGACGTGCGTGGTCACCGGTAAGCCTCCTCGTAGCCCTCGAGCGAAGCGGACTCGCCCGTCGGGTCGAGATAGATTTCGTTGAACTCGCCGTCCTGGCGCGCCCTCACGACGCGCAGCCTCAGGAGCTCGAGGACGGCCAGGAAGATGGCGATCGCCTCGCCGCGGCCGGAGAGCCCGCGGAACACTTCCGAGAGGGGCACGTTGCCATTCCCGGTCTTGATGCGCGCGAGCATCTGCTCCATTTTCTCCTTGATGGAGAACTTCTGGTGTGCGATCTCCATGGAGGGCGGGTGCTGCGCGCGGTACCGGTCGACGGCGCCCTTGAAGAACGTCAGGAGGTCGAACAACGAGACCTCCGAGAGGTCGGTCTCCTCGGCCTCCCCTTCCGCCATCTCGTAGCGGGCGGGCGCTCGGCTCCAGAGCCCGAGGCGGACGGCTTCCATCTCGTGCAGGGATTCGGCGACGCCCTTGTACTTGCGGTACTCGAGGAGACGCCTTACGAGCTCGTCGCGCGGGTCCTCCAGCGGCTCGCCCTCGACGGCGGGCGCGCGCGGCAGGACGAGCTGGGACTTGATGTGGAGGAGCATCGCCTCGACGTAGAGGAACTCGGCCGCGACCTCGAGGTCCAGCTCGACCATCAGGACGATGTACTCGTGGTACTGCCGGCAGATGTCGGCCACGGGGAGGTTCTTGAGGTCGACTTCGTTCTTGCGAATGAGGTGGAGCAGCAGGTCCAGCGGCCCCTCGAACATCGGCAGTTTGACCGGGTACGGCTGCATGAGGTCCGCACCGGCGGGGATGGGAATGCGGATTCCTTCTGCCACCTACAGCAACCCCATCGCATTGGAGACGGATTCCATCGTCTCCGAAGCGATATGTCTTGCTCTCTCGTTTCCCGCCTCGAGAACCTCGCGGACGAATCCCGGCCGGCTCTCGATCTCGGCGCGCTTCTGCCGGACGGGCTCCATCGACGCGTTCATGTTGCGGATGAGGTGCTTCTTGCAGTCCACGCAGCCGCGCGCCGCCGTGCGGCACTCGAGATCCACCTGCTTCTGCTCCTCCGGAGGCGAGTAGAGGACGTGGAAGGGATAGAGGTTGCAGACGTCCGGGTTGCCCGGGTCCGAGCGCCGCGCGCGGCCGGGATCCGTGACCATGCCCATGACCTTCTTCTCGACGTCGGCCGCCGAATCGGAGAGGGCGATCGTGTTGCCGTAGCTTTTCGACATCTTCCGGCCGTCGAGCCCCGGCACTTTAGGCGTCGCGGTAAAGAGCGCCTGGGGCTCGGGGAAGACGGGGCCGTAGAAGCCGTTGAAGCGGCGCACGATCTCGCGGCAGATCTCGAGGTGGCTCTCCTGGTCCTTGCCTACCGGCACATAGTGCGCGCGGTAGAGGGCGATGTCGGCCGTCATGAGGACGGGATAGCCCAGGAACCCGAACGTGCCGAGGTCCTTCTCGCGGAGCTGCTCGATCTGTTCCTTGTACGTCGGCACGCGCTCGAGCCAGCCGAGCGGCGTGATCATCCCGAAGACGAGCGCGAGCTCGGCGGTCTGCGGGACCCGCGACTGGACGAAGATGACGGATCTCTCGGGGTCGAGGCCCACGGAGAGCCAGTCCGTCACCGCCTCGAGCGTGGACTCGCGGATCGCGGAGGTCTCCGCGTAGTCCGTCGTGAGCGCGTGGAGGTCCGCGACGAAGTACCGGCAGTCGTACGTCTCCTGCAGGTCCACCCAGTTCTTCACCGCGCCCCAGTAATTTCCGAGGTGGACGCGACCGGTGGGCCGGAGGCCCGAGAGGACGATTTTCTTCGAAGAGGAAGACATCAGGATCTCAGGAAGGCGATCACGAAATTCTGCACGGGCCGCATGATGAAACCGAGGGCGCCCGTGAACATGAGGACGACCAGGATGATGAAGCCGAATCGCCTCAGCCAGATGACGGCGGGGAGCGCGGACGCCGGCGCGAGGCTTTCGACGACGCCGAATCCGTCCAGGGGCGGGATCGGCAGCAGATTGAAGATGGCGAGCGAAACGTTCACGAGAACCGAGAGGCCGAGGATCAGCGAGAGCGGGTAAAGGGGACTCGCTTTAGAAGGAATCTCGACGCCCTTGATGAGTGCGAAGCCGACCCCGAAGACGAGGGCGAGCAGCAGGTTCGAGAGCGGCCCCGCCGCCGAGACGAGGAGGTTGGCGCGGCGCGGATTCGGAACGCCGCGGAGCGAGACCGGAACGGGGCGCGCCCAGCCAAAAACGGGCAGGCCCGAAAAGGCGAGCATCGCCGGAAACAGGAGGCTCCCGATCGGATCCAGATGCTTCAGCGGGTTCATCGTGATGCGTCCGAGGTCGCGCGCCGTGTTGTCGCCGCACTTCATCGCCACGTAGCCGTGGGCCGACTCGTGGAACGAGACGGCGAACAGCAGCACCACGATCTGAATCACGATTTCGAGCGTTTTCTGGGGGTCCACGGCGCCTTCGAGCGCGGATTTACCGCGCGGGCGCGGATGTTAACCCGGATTCGGAGTGTCGAATCCCGCGCGAGAGGTCAGTCCCCCGCCGGGAGAGAGCCTTGCCGCAGGAACAGAGGCTCCTCGAACGGCGCGTCGGCCTTCGCCGCGAGGAGGCGGGTTGCTTCGTCGCGCGCGCGCTTCATCCAGGCGACGTCCCGCACGAGATCGCCGATGCGGAACAGCGGCACGCCGCTCTGGCGGGTTCCGAGCGCGTCGCCGGGCCCGCGGCGCCTCAGATCCTCCTCCGCGACGACGAAGCCGTCATCCGTCTTCTCGAGGACGCCGAGCCTTTCGCGGGCTTCGAGCGAGGCTTTCGCGCCGAAGAGGAGCACGCAGCGCGAGGTCCGCTTGCCGCGTCCGACGCGCCCGCGGAGCTGGTGGAGCTGGGCGAGGCCGAACCGTTCGGCGTTCTCGACGACCATGTAGGACGCGTTCGGCACGTCGACGCCGACCTCGATGACCGTCGTCGCGGCCAGAACGTCGATCCGGCCGGCGGCGAACTCCCCCATCGTCCGCTCGCGCTCTTCGGGCGGAATACGGCCATGGACGACGCCGACCCGGCTCCCGGGCAGCGCCCGGCGGATTTCCTCCACGTGCTTCTCGACCGCGCGCGCCTCGATCTTGTCCGACTCCTCGATGAGGGGGACGACGACGTAGGCCTGGCGCCCGGCGCGGATCTCGGCCTCGATCTCGCGGAACGCCCCGCCGCGCTCGGACTCCGGGAAAACGCGCGTCACGACCGGAGTCCGCCCCGGCGGCTTTTCATCCAGAGTCGAGACGTCGAGATCGCCGTAGAGCGTGAGCGCGAGCGAGCGGGGAATTGGCGTTGCGGACATCACAAGGAGGTGCGGTTTCCTTCCGGTGTCGTCGGCTTTCGCAGAGAGGGCCGTGCGTTGGGCGACGCCGAAGCGATGCTGCTCGTCGATCACGATGAGCCCGAGCCGCAGGAACTCCACGGGATTTTCCAGAAGCGCGTGCGTTCCGACGAGAAGATTGATACGGCCGCCCGCGAGCTGGTCGAGGAGAGCGGCGCGGGCCTTTCCCTTGACGCGGCCGGTGAGCAGGGCCGGCACGAGCCCGGATTTCGCGAGGAGCCGGAAGATCGTCGCGGCGTGTTGCTCGGCGAGGATCTCCGTCGGCGCCATGAGAGCGGTCTGGTAGCCGCACGCGGCGGCAAGGACCGCCGAGAGCACGGCGACGATCGTCTTGCCGCTCCCGACGTCGCCCTGGAGAAGCCGCCGCATGGGCGTGCCGCGCCTGAAGTCCTCGCCGATCTCCCGGATGACCCGCTTTTGCGCGGCGGTGAGCGCGAACGGGAGGAGGGCCTTCAGCCGCGCGCGAATGGCGTCGTCGACGGCGAGCACGGGGGCGGGGTCCGCCGCGCGCTCACGGCGCCGCCGCTGAAGGCCGACCTGGAACTCGAGGAACTCCTCGTAGACGAGACGGTGGAGGTAGGGAGAGGTCCGCTCCGTCCACGGCTCGGCGTCGGGGGGGCCGCCCGCGCTCCCGGGGAAGTGTGCTTCACGCAGGGAGTCGGAAAGAGAAGGCAGCTTCGGACCCTCGCTGAACGAGGCAGGCATGCGCTCCGGGAGGCGGTCTGCAAAGTCTCTTAGAAGATGGAAGACGAGGGTCCGTCGCGCACGGGGCGTCAGCGCCGGCAACTTTCGGTAGATGGGGACCACGCGGCCCACGGAGAGAGTGTCCGTCCCCTCTTCACCTTCCAGGAATTCTTCTATCTGCGGGTTCTCCATCACGAGACCCCGGCGATAGCGCGCGGCCTGCGTCGCGACGCCATAAACCCAGAAGACCTTCTTGGCCACCAGCCATCTCTGTAGATAAGGCTGGTTGAAGAAGACGAGGCGGACGGTGCCCGTTCCGTCGTCCACAATCGCTTCGAAGATCGTGAAGCCCCGGCGCCGTGTGCGGATGAGCCGGGCCGACAGGACTTCTCCCTTCACCGTAATTGCGGGGCCCTCGGGAACGAGCGCCGAGATTGGCGCGATGCGCGTACGGTCCTCGTACCGGAACGGAAGGTGGAGAAGAAGATCGAGAACCGTCTCGACTCCGCCGTCGGCAAGTTCCTTCGCGCGCGCGGGGCCGATGCCGGGCAGGCTGGCAAGCGATGGAAGCAGCGGTAGCGGCGAGAGGATATTCCCTACGCCTTGCTGACCCGAAACGTGAGGTCCACGAGCCCGAAGCGCGTGCGGTCTCCGTCCTGGATGGTCACGGGCTGGCCCGTGACGATGCGAGTGCCGTTCACGAACGTGCCGTTCATCGTCCCGATCTCCTCGACGACCCGGAACTCGCCCTTCTCGTGGACGATTTTCGAGTGCCGGCGCGAAACGGACCGCTGCGTGTCGAGATTCGCGAGGTCCACGTCCGGTTTGATGCCCGTGACGGGGTCGACGCGCCCCACGGTGGTTTCGCCGTCGCGGTTCAGGAAGAACTCCTCGCCTCCCGCGGCGGCGACGAGCCGGAAGATGTCGTGGCGCTCGGAGACCTTCGCGAAGATGTCGGAGGAGCTCTCGTCGAGCGCCGGTGCCGCGCCGGTAGATTGCTCGAGGAGCTTCGTCGTCTCGCGCAGTCTCCGAGACAGCTTGCGGAGCATGCGCACCGCAATTTCGGCGTTGTGACGGAGCATTTCGTCGAACGTCGACTGGTTGATCCGGACGAGCTCGACGTCCACCTTCGCGCGGGCGGAGGCCGTGCGCGGCACGTCCTCGAGGATCGACATCTCGCCGAAGAAGTCCCCCTTCTCGAGCGTTGCGAGAAGCTTCTCTTCGCCGCGGCGGCTCCTCTTGAAGACCTCGACGGTGCCCGACTGGATGACGAACATTTCGGTGCCGACCGCGCCCTCCTCGAAGATGGGCTGGCCGGCAGAAAAGCGCGCGAGGTAATCCGTGAATCCGCCCGGCGCGCCCGACTTGACGACGACTTTCATAGGGTTGCGCATGAAGTTTATCCGATGCGGAAAAAAGTGACTCGGGCCGGACGATAAGCCGGATTCTGTAACCGGTCGGCTCGCGCCTTCCGGCCGGCGGTCATTCCTCCAGGCCCGGCCTTTCGGACGGGCTCGAGCGACCTACCCGGTGACGTCGGCGTGAGCCGCGGGGGCGGGCGCCCCTTCCGTCACCCTATTTGGCCTTGCTCCGCGTGGGGTTTCGCCTGCCAGTCCCGTTGCCGGAACCGCGGTGCGCTCTTACCGCACCTTTTCACCCTTACCTGCGCCTTGCGGCGCGTCGGCGGTTTGTTTTCTGTGCCACTTTCCTTCGGGTTGCCCCGACCGGAATTTCTCCGGCACGCTGCCCGCGGGAGTCCGGACTTTCCTCCCCTCCTTCCGCCGAAGCGTCGAGAGCGGCGACCGCCTGTCCGGCCCGAGTCGGCCTCAGGATATCAGTTGACGACGACCATCGGGATGTACGAGCCGTCCGACGTGCGCGAGCCGGCCGACGGGCCGTCGTTCACGACACCGTACACGATGAAATCGGAGGTGCCGGACGAGGGGCGCACGCGAACGTAGCCGTGGGCGATTCCTGCGCCAAAGAGGAGGCCGTTCATCTGGTCCCACTGCCCACCCGCGAGCGCACGCGTCAACGTCAGGACGGGAGTCGTGGAGCCCGTGTCCGCATCGAAGACGTCGATCACGTAGGTCACCGCCCCGCCGCCGATCCGGGCGTCGGCGATCGCCAGGTTGCTGCGCACGTCCGCGTCCTGGCGCAGGCCGTAAACCCAGGCCTCGGCCCTTGCGCGGGCGAGGGACGCGACCGCCGGGTAGGACAGGCCGTACGAACCTCCAACGGTTGCGTCCGGATTGGGGTTCGAGGTCCGGGCCTGTGCGACCGCACCCGAGACGAGAAGCGTGCCGCCCTGGTTCCCTGTCGCGGGAATCGCGAGCCCGAGAGCCCGCAAATAGGAGAGCCCGTTCGCTTGCGCGAGTTGCTGGCGGGCGCCGAGCGTGATCGTCCTCGTCCCGCTCCCCAGCCCGGAGAACACGGAAGCCGCCGTGTACGTGAGCGTGACCGTGACGGGCGCGGACGTGGGGTTCGTGAGCGTGAGATCGCTCGTGTAGTGCGTCGCGCCCGGCAGATCCAGGAGGATCGGAATCAAGCCATCGGTCGCGTCGGCGGTGAGAAGGCTGCCGTCCGACGTGCCTCCGCCGGCGCTGCCTCCGTCGTTCACGACCGCATAAGCGATGAACCGGTCGGCCCCGGCAGTGCGCCGGAGTCGCGCGTAACCGTTCGTCACGCCCGTGGACGTATTCGTGAGAACCCGGTTGTACTGATAGAACTCTCCCGGCTGGAGCGTGTGCGTCAGCGGAGCCCCGACGGGCGCGCCGCTGTCCCCGTCGTAGAGCTGGATTTCCACGGAGACCGGCCCCGACGTCGCGCCGGACGCCGAGCCGGGGGCGTGGACGATCGCGAGGTTTGAACGGAACGACGCGCTTTCGCGCAGGCCGTAGATCCAGGCGTCCGCGGGGCCCGTCGCGGCGCCGGAAGGGACGGCGGACGAAAACGTTCCAAAGGCGCCGCCGACGGCGGCCGAGAGGTTCGGCGTGGACGTGCGGGACCCCGCAAAGACAGCAGCCGGGTCGGAGACTCCGACGAACGTCGCAAACAAGGTCCCGAGCTTGCCCGTGCCGTCCGACGGAAGCGCCCAGCCATTCGCGGCGAGGAAAGCGATGACATCGGGAACGTAGAGTTGCCTTCCGGCGGGGAGAGCGCGGGCGACGGCCGGTCCTCCGGCGCCGGGTCCGGACGAAGGCACGTAGACGAGGATGAGGGTCGCGTCCGCGGCGCTTCGGTTCACCGCCACGAAGTCCGACGTGTAATGGGAAGAGGCCGCGCCGAAGACGTCCAGGACGACGGGTGCCTGAACGATCGGGCCCGAGGGCGGCGTGGCGGGGCCGCTTCCGACCGTCAGGAAAATCGTGAGGCCGCGCACGATCGAGCCGGCCGTGGCCAGGAGACGCAGAGAATAAGTGCCTACCGCCGCGCCACCCGAGGCGGTGAGGGTCAGCGTCGCTGACTGCGTTCGCGAAAGGACGCCCGCGGCGAGATTCGCGGGGTTTCCCGGCCTGAACTCGGCCGTCACGCCGGAAGGAAGGCCCGTGAGGGTCACCGTGGCGACGGCGTCGCCGTCGCCACCGCCGATCTGGTAGAGCGCCAGAGTCACGGCCACACTGCCGCCCGTCGCGAGAACCGGCGTCGCGGGATTCGCGCCGAGTGTGAAGTCCGTCGTCGAAGGAGCAGCAGCGGGGAACGCGGCGGCGAGCGCGAACGCGTCGACGGAGCCGAGGCCGGTCGCGGCGTCGTAACCGGGACCGGCGTCGTATCCCGCGACTCCGCGGGCCGCGTTGCTTCCCGTCGTGATGTCGTGGAATGCGGGCGAAACGGCTGCGAGCGGCGACGGCGCCGGCGAGTTGACGGTTCCGTATTGCGCGCGCCCGAGGGCATAGAGGAGAGGATTCAGGTTGCCGAGACGGGTGCCGGCCTTCTGCGACAGGAGCGCTGCGAGTCCGGCGAAGGCCGGCGCCGAGAAGGACGTTCCGCCGTAGTCGACGTTCACTCCGGTCGATCCCGTCGTGTGACCTTGCACGAACATGTACGGCGTTGCCGTCGAGGCGGCGAGCGAGACGTCCGGCACGTAGCGGGCGCCGTCGGCGGGCAAACCGGCGGCGTTCTGCCAGGGCGGACGGGCGAAGAGGATGCTCTTGCCTCCGCCGCTGCCGCTCCAGGTCGTCTCGGGGACATAACCCCTGACGGACTTCTTCGTCGTCGCGTCGTTCGTCGTGTTCCAGTACGTCGAAGAGCTATCCGTGAATTGCGTGCCCCCGACGCAGGTGGCGTAGGGCGACGAACACAGGCCGTTCACGCTCGCGACCGTCGTCGCCCTGAAGCAGCCCGCCACGCCGCTGTCGCCGGAGGCGACCAGGACGCTGATGCCCTGCGCCGCGGCCTGTGCCCACACGTTCGTGTAGAGGGCGGTATCCACGTCCGCGAATTCGTACTCGCATCCCCCGTACGACAGCGAGAGCACGTCCGCGAGATTGTTGCTCACGGCATACAGCGCGGATAGATCCACTCCGAAAGCCGTCGCCGTGTCCTTGGACGTGATGAGAATGGTGTGAGCGGCGGGCGCGACGGCGCCCGCCCACTGGAGGTCGATGCTGCTCTCGAGCTCGTCACCGCTCACGATGCCCGGATCCGGCCCGTTCAGGACGACGGCGGGGTCGTTCGAAGGGAGGCCGAAGTAATCCCGGAAGAACGTGGTGTCGGCGACGTTGACGTTCGATTGCGCGAGGAGGCCGATCGTGCGGCCGCGCCCGTCCAGACCCGCCGCGAGGAGCGGATCGACGTTGTAGATCGCGGTGAAATCGGCGGGCGCGAGCGCGTGATTGCCGCCCGGCAACGTATTCAGGGGCGCGCGGCGGACAAGAGGCTGCCGCCTGGAAAACGAGTGCAGAGAGAGCACGCCCGCGACTCGGCGGGCGAGTCCCAGCGGGAGACGTGCCGGCCGCACGTTTGCGATACGGACGCGGCCATCCACGAAGAGCTCGTGCAGCTCGGTATCGAACGCGCTCTCGACGTCTCGGGCGCGACCGGAGAAGACGAGCGCCGCGCGGCCGGCGGGGGCGTCTTCCACTTCGAGGCCGTGGCTCGTCAGCCAGTCCTCGAGCGCGGCAACGTCCTCGTCCGAGGCTCCAAAGCGCGCTTCGAATTCGCCGGGCAGGAGCCACCGCCTGAAGTCCGGAGAGGATGGATCCTGCTGGCTGGCGAGGAGTCGCGCGAGGATGCCCGGGTTGCGATGAGGCAGAACGAGAAGGATCCGGTCGAGGCGCGAGTCGCCGTCGAGGCGTGCGATGTCGCGCGCGTTCGCCGCCTCACGCGGCACTTCGCCGACGATCGAAAGAGCCTGGTCCGCCTGGTCCGGTTGCGAACCCCGCGCGGCCGACGCCAGAAGGAGAAGTCCGAGAACGGCCGCGCCGGGGGGCGGGCCGCCGGAACGCCGGCGGCCGAAGAGGTCGATCGACCGGGCCATGCGGGGAACCGTCAGGACGAAGAGGAGCCCGATGGCCGCCACGACGAGGAGGGCGACGAACGGGAGGAAGATGGAGACGAGGCTCTGGAGGAAGGCGAGGATGTCCTCGGCGAGGGAGAGGCCCGCGTTCGCAATGCCGGCCGTGAGGGCCGTCGACGTCAGACGCGTCGCGCTTTTCACGAGGTGCGAGACGAGGGCCACGGTCCCGCCGGACCCGCCCGCGACCACGTTGAGAAGCGGCGAGCCTTCCGGCTGGACGCAGGCGATCGCGACGAGCGCACCGACGACGGGCCGGATGAACGAATGAAGCAGGTGCCAGAAATGGTCCAGGCCGGGGATCTTGTCGGCAAAGAATTCCAGCAGGAAGAGGACGGCCGCGACGGAGAGGGCCGGCGTCGAGGCCAGGAGGCGCGCGATCGCGCCGGGATAGTCCTCCGGAAAAAAGCGCGCCATCGCCCCGTATACGAGCAGCACCGCGTAGGAGTTGAGGCCCGCGGCCGCCGACAGTCCAAGACCCGTGCCGAAGAGCTGCGGAAGCCCGCCGGTCACCGATTCGCCTTCGCCGTGATCTCCGCGAGCGCGACCTGCGCCCTCCGGTTCCCGGGGTCGAGCCGCATCACTTCCTTCAGGGCCTTCACGCGCTCCGGTTCG
Source organism: Acidobacteriota bacterium (assembly GCA_039934255.1). GTDB lineage: Bacteria > Acidobacteriota > Thermoanaerobaculia > UBA5066 > UBA5066 > Fen-183. The sequence goes on from JBDTML010000085.1 coordinate 16,513, forward strand.
TTCCGCTCGCTGAGGCAGGCTTCGGAAAGCTCCCACCACAGCTCCACGTTCTCGGGGATGAACTTGACGGCTCGCCGCATGGTCTCGGTGGCGTGCCGCACCCATTTCGGGTTCTTCCGCTGGATTCTCGCGAGGAGCACCCAGTAATCCTTCTGAGCCGGGTCGAACTCGACGGCCTGCCGCACCATTTCGTACGCGGGGTAGTAGTCCTCTTCCTCGTACAGGACCTTCGCGCGCGTGTAGTTCTTCCGGCCGATTTCCTTCTGGACCTCCAGAGTCGGCTCCGTTCCGGGCAACGCGATGGTGTCCGCGCTCACTTCGAGCGTCCGGTCGTACGCCAGACGCGACTCGGATGTCCGGAACGTGCGCTCGGCGCTGCGGAGGCTCGCGAAGAGCGCCTCGAGGGCCTCGCGCGCGTCAGCGAGGTGAGGCTTCAGGTGGTGGTCCGGATGGAACATCCGCGCGCGTTCATGAAGCGCCTTGGCCACGACCTCGACCGCGGCCTGGGGCTCGACGCCGAGGAGGTCGTAGTGCGAGGCCCAGTCCAGCCGGCGATAGGTATTCCACACGAGCTCGCGCTGGAGCTCGTTCTGCTCGGAGACGCGCGCCGGAGGCTGGGCGCCCGCGATCTCGACGTTCAGAAACAGGAGGCCGCCGGCGACGGTGCTCTTCTCGATGGGACGTCCCTGCCCGACGAGCTGGAGGAGTCCCGTCGCCGCGAGCCGGGCGACGATCCGCTGGTCGCGATGAATCTGCTCGACCGTCGTCGTGCCGTCGACCTTTCCGAGCACTTCCGCCTCCGCGGCCGACACGAGAATGGCCTGGTAGCGGAAGAGGATGTCCGGCGCAAAGACCGGCCGGGAGCCCGGATCGAGGGGCGAGCTGAGCTGGGAGGCGGGAGCCGGGAGGCGGCGCAGGGCCTCGAGAAGGAGACCCCCGGTCGGCCGATCCATCTTCGCGGGGACGGGCGGGGCCGCGTCCAGGGGCGTTACGGTGAAGACTCCGGCCGTCCACCTGAACGTATCGAAGAACAAGCGCTCGGAGAGCGCGCGAACGGCTGCCTCCGCGACGTATCCCGGGACCGCGCCCGACTCGGTGAGAGCGCGGGCGAGGCCCTGCCCGGGCTCGTTGAGCGCATGCTCGAACGCCGAGAGGAGGAGGCTCTCCTCGGCAAGACCGAACGTCCGCAGGAGGTCGCCGACGAGCTGGGCCTCACGGTTCGAGCTCGCGAACAGGATCTGGCCCCGGTCGAAGGAGAGCGTCCGCTCCTCGCCCTTGCTCGACACGAGCACCTTCGCCGTTGCGCGTTCTCGATAGAGAGTCCGCACGACCTCGGAAAACGACGTGCGCTCGATCGAACCGCCGGTCAGCATCTTGACGCGGCTATCGCTGTTGGGAGGGCTCATTCCTCCGAAAGTGTAGCAGCGACAACGGATCCTTCGCGGTCCGGACGCTGACGGAAGCGCGCGATACGCGCGGCGACGGACTTCCCCGCGACCGCAGCGAGGGCCTCGTCCGTCGCGGCAAAGACGGCTTCGGCCCCGCCGAACGCCGAAAGAAGCGTCTTCACGCGCGCAGGGCCGAGGCCGGGAATCGCGAGGAGGGGGCTCGCGAGCGCCCGCTTCCCCCGCGCGCGCCGATGGGTCTTGAGGCCGAATCGATGTGCTTCGTCGCGTGCTCTTTGGAGGAGCTTGAGGCCCGCGTTCGTCCTCGCGAGCACGATCGGAGCCGAACGGCCGGGCACGAAGACCTGCTCTTCGCGTTTCGCGAGCCCGGCCGCGGGCATTCCGATGCCCATGCGGTCGAGCGCCGCGAGCGCGGCCGAGAGCTGCCCCTTGCCGCCGTCGATCAGGAGGAGGTCGGGCAGAGGCCTACCCTCCGGCGCCGCGCTCGCGTAGCGCCGCGAGACGGCCTCGGCGATCGACGCGAAGTCGTCGACGCCGGCCCGTTCGATCCGGAAGAGGCGGTACTCGTCTTTCGCAGGCTCGCCGTCCACGAAGACGACGCAGGAGGCGTAGGTCGCCTCCCCATGAAAGTGGGAGATGTCGAAGCACTCGATCCGGGAGGGACGCCGGTCGAGGTCGAGCGCCTTGGCGAGAGCGAGCGTCGCCTTTTCGCCGCTCTCCCGCGCCCTTCGAAAGCGCCGGAGATGGTTCTGACGGGCGTTGTCGCGGGCGATCTGCACGCGCTCGAACGCCGCTCCGCGCCGCGGCGTCTTGACGACCACCTTCGAGCCGCGCCGTTCGGACAGCCAGGCCTCGATCGGTTCGAGCGAGTCGTCGGGGAGGTCGATCGGCAGGAGAATCTCGCGCGGCAGGAACGAACCGTCGGCAATCGTGTCGTAATACTGCGAAAGGAGAGAAACCCAGAACTCCTCGGGAGGAAAATCGCCGATCCTCTCCCAGAAGTACTCACGCGAATCGAGGATCACGCCGCCGCGCACGAGGAGGACGGAGATCGCCAGGTTTCCTCCGTCGAAGAAATCTCCGAACACGTCCACGTCCTCGCCCGAAAGCGACTGCACGCGCTGCTTCTCCGCCAGCTCCCCGACGGTGCGCAGGCAGTCCCGGTACGCCGCCGCCATTTCGTAGTTCTCATCCTCCGCAGCCGCGCGCATCTTCTCCTCGAGCCGCGGCCTCAGTTCCTCGTTCCTCCCGGACAGGAAGAGGAGAACGTCCTTCACGGCCTCGTCATACGCGAGTTTCGTCGTGAGACCCGCGACGCACGGCCCGAGGCATGCGTGCATGTCGTAATAGAGGCAGGGGCGCGGGAGTCTCCCGTCGATCTCGATGCGGCACGTTCGGACCTGGAACATCCGCTGGACCATCTTCATCGCGCCCCGGCACGTGCGCGCCGGAAGGAAGGGGCCGAAGTAGCTGTGGCCGTCTTTCAGCACGCGGCGGGTGACGAGGGCCCGCGGCCAGTCCTCCCCCGTCGTGACCTTGATATAGGGATACGTCTTGTCGTCGCGGAGGAGGATGTTGTACCGCGGCTTGTGCTTCTTGATGAACGCGTTCTCGAGTGCGAGCGCTTCGCTCTCGGTCGTCGCGACGACCGTGTCGATCGTGTCGAACTCGGCGAGGAGCGCGTCCGTCTTCGGATGGCGGGGGCCCACGTTGAAGTACGACGCGAGCCGCTTGCGGATGGACCGCGCCTTCCCGACATAGAGAATCTTCCCCTTCGCATCCTTGTAGAGGTAGATGCCGGGCTGGTCTGGATAGAGGGAGAGGTCCGGGGAGACGGCCACGCGCAAAGTGTAAACGTCCGGAGGGGCCGCTTCCTTCCCGTTCCCCGCGGCGCTCGGTACACTCTGCCGCGGTGGCGGTGAAATCTCCGGGATCCGCTGAGCGGCTGGATGCCCTTCTCGCGGAGCACGGCCGGCTCTTGAAGTCCACGGTCGCCAGAGTCTGCCCGCGGTACCTCGGCATCCAGCCCGACGAAATCGAGCAGGAAGTGCGCGTCCGGCTCTGGCGCGTTCTGGAAAGTGAGAGGGAGATCACGGATCCTGCGTCTTACATACGCAGGGTGGCGGTCACGGCCTCCATCGACGCGATTCGACGGGCCAAAGTTCGCAAGGAGGAGCCTCTAATGGAGATTCGACCAGGGGACGAGTCGGGCGACGTGTTCGGGGCACCGAGGGCGCTCCCGGACTCGGCCCCGAATCCCGAGGCGGAGGCCAGCGCCCGTGAGATCGGAAGGAAAGTCGAGGCCGCCCTCTCGCGCATACCGGAAAGCCGTCGGAGGGTCGTCCGTTTGCACCTGCAGCAGTTCAACACCCAGGAGATGGCCTCTCTCCTCGGCTGGTCGGAGCCCAAGGCGAGGAACTTGGTCTACCGTGGCCTCCGGGACCTGCGGCGCGAGCTGAGGGCCCAAGGAATCGACTGTGAAGCTATCGCCTGACGAACTCCGCAAAGGGTACCAGGAGGCGACCGTGCGTCCGGCGCGATCCGAGAGCCGCTGCCCGGAGAGCGACCTTCTCTCTCGAGCGGCCGTGGGCGACCTGGGTGAAACCGACCGCGAGCGGCTCCTCGATCATGTGGCCTCCTGCTCGGACTGCGCCGAGGAGCTGCGGCTTGCGTTCGGAGCCCGCTCGTCTGAAGTTGGCGACTCGGTCGTGCCCTTGAGCTCTCGCCGCCCAGCGCCTTGGCGGGCCAGCATCTTTCTCGCGGCCGCAGCGGCCCTGCTGCTGGCGGGCGGCCTCGCCGTGCAGCAGCGGCGGTCGACGGCGCCGCCGGCCGACGAGGCGCCCTTCCGTCAGGAGGATTCGCGCGCAGGGATCGTGTCCCTCGTTCCCAGAGAAGCTCGTCTCCCGAGAACGGCGGCCGTCCTCAGGTGGAAGGGACCGTCCGATCACGCACACTACAGGGTCATGGTCGCGACCGAAGATCTCAACACGCTCGCGACGGGGGAAAGCCTCGTGAATCCGGTGTACCGCGTCCCTCCGGAGGTCCTCGCTCCACTACCCCGCGGCGCGCGCATCATCTGGAAAGTCGTCACCGTCATGCCCGACGGAACGCGCGTCGGATCGCGAACCTTCGTCAACGAGATCGACTGAGGAGCCGACCATCCGCGCGACTGCAGTCCTTTCGCTCGTGCTTTTCGCGGCTGCCGCGCGGGAAGCGGGAGGAGCCGGTCCCTTCGATGCGTGCGAAGAGGGGGTGAGGACGCGGCCCGCCGACATCGAGGCTTGGAGCTGCTTCCAGAGGGCCGCCCAGAGCCGGGACGCCCTGGACGAGGCCGTTCGCCGGCTCGAGCGTTACATCGCGTCCGGTGCCGGAGCCCGGGCGGACGGCGCGCGCTTCGCGCTCGGGGGTATCGAGATGGTGCGGGGCGCCGACCGCGCCGAACACCTGCTCAAGGCGTCGCTCGAAGGATTTCGGCGGGCCGGGAACCGGGTCAGCGAGGTCGTCGCTCTTCTCACCCTCGCGAACTTCCACGCGTCTCGTGGGCGCCTGAAGGAGACGGAGGAACTTGCGACGGAGGCCGCCGCCGCCGCGACGGCTTCCGGCGATCCAGCCCTACAGACCCGCGTTCGGCTCATGGAGGGCTACATCGCACGGCGCAAGGGAGACTACGGGCGGGCGTGGCTGATCCTCCGCGAGCTGGAGCCGGAGATCTTTTTGAACGGGCCAGGATGGCTCCAGGCCCTTTGGCTGGACAGCATGGCCTACGTCTCCTGGGCGACGGGCCGCCCCACCGAGGCGCTCGCGTTTTACCAGCGGGAAGCGGAGGCGCTTCACCGCGACGGGAACCTCATCCGCGAGTCCGCCGTTCGCGGGGACATCGTCTTCATGGCGGGACAGACCGGAGTGCCCCGGGCCGAGCGGCTCGCTCTTGCGAGAGAGGCGCTGGAAGCCGCCGTCTCGGCCGGAAACCGCTCCGCGGAAGGGCGCGCCCATTACTTCCTGGCCGAGAACACAAATGGCGGGGAGGCCCTCGACCACGCGCGGCAGGGCCTCGCGATCTCGCGCCAGACCCGCGACTACACCGACCTGCAGATGACGCTCCGCGCCACGGCACACCTTTCGTGGCACGTCGACCGGGATGAGGAAGGCTATCGGCTCATCGCCGAGTCGCTGACTCTCGCGCGCGAGCGCGGGAACCTGGATGACGTGGCCCGCGCCCACGTCATCCAGGCCCGTATGCGGTGGGAGCATGGCCGCCGGGATGAGGCGATCCGCGACTCGCTGGCCGCGCTCGACGCGGCCGAGGCGACACGGGACCTGCAGCCCGACAGCCTGACGCGCGCCCGGAGGTTCTCTCAGTGGGGACGCCCTTATCTGGAGCTCACCGGCCATCTGTTCGCCGGCGACCTCCTCGCCCGCGGCGAGACGCCGTCGGATGCCGACCTCGAGCTCGCCTTCGCGACCTCGGAGCGAATGCGCGCCCGAATGCTCCTCGACGAGCTCGACGCCGCACGCTCTACCTCGCTCCTCCTTCTGCCGGGCCCCCTCGAGAAGAAGCACGATGAGATGCTCCAGGACATCTCGAAAATCCAGCGCCGGCTCCTCGATCCGGCGCTCGCACCGGACGCCCGCCTCGAGGTCCTGAAGACTCTCACGGCGGCCGAGCTCCAGGAGTCGCTCCTGCGGCGCGAAATCGAGAAGACCAATCCGGCGTTCGCCGCTCTACGACGTCCCGTCTACCCGACGCTGCGCGAGATCCGGGCGAGGCTTGCCGACGACGAGGCATTGCTCGTCTACCAGGCATCCGCCGAAACCCAGGATGACGGCTGGGTTTTCGCGGGTGGCTCCTGGCTCGCCGTCGTAACGCGGGACGGAGTCCGCCTCCATCGCCTCGTGGACGTCGAGACCGTCGAGAATCGGGTCTCGCTGTTTCTCGGCCTCTGCGAGGGGCGCGAAGGTGATGAGAAGGCCGGCGCCGCCCGCCTGTACCGGGACCTCCTGGAAGCCGGCACGGCGAAGCTGTCACCCCGCATCCGCCGTCTCGTCATCGTGCCCCATCGGTCGCTCATGAGCCTCCCCTTCGGCGCCTTGCGGCCTTCGCCGTCCGAAGCCCCGATCGGCGAGCATTACGAGATCGCAACGGCCCCCTCGGCAACTCTCTGGTACCGGTGGAAGGCGGGCGAGACGCGTTTGGCCGAGAGTCCCGCTCTCGCCCTCGCAGATCCCGCGCTGCCGGGAACGTCGACCGCCGCCTCGTCGCGCTCTCCCGAGCGCGCGTGGGCCTTGACGACCGCAGCGACTTTTCCGCCCCTCCGCGCGGCGAGGGACGAGGGGCGCTCCATCGTCCGGCGGCTCGGCGCGGGGAGCCGTCTCCTCGTCGGCAGCGAGGCGTCCGAGGCGTTCGTCAAGAAGGAGAACCTCTCGAAGTACCGGGTCGTCCACTTCGCGACGCACGCCCTGCTCGACGACGAGCATCCTGAGCGCACGGCGGTCCTTCTCTCCCCTGGGAACGACAAGGAGGACGGCCTTCTCCAGCTTCGCGAGATCGTCAAGCTCGACCTCAAAGGCCGCCTGGTCGTGCTCTCGGGTTGCCGGAGCGCGTCGGGTCTCGAAGTCAGCGGCGAAGGCGTCGTCGGTCTCGCGCGCGCCTTCTTCCAGGCGGGCGCGACGACCGTCGTCGGCAGCTTGTGGCCACTCCGCGACGACGACGCGGCCGCGTTCTTCGACCGGTTCTACCGGCACCTTGCGAACGGCCGGTCGGTCGGGGGCGCGGTTCGAGAGGCCCAGAGAGATCGCATCCGTGCGGGCGCACCCACGGCCTCCTGGGCGGGCATCGTGACGCTCGGAGACGGCGGCTCGGTGCCGTTTCCCCACGGGGCCCGACCGTGGCCCTGGGTCGTCGCGGTCTCGGTTCTCGCGGCCGCCGGCTTCGCAGCGTTCCGATATCGCGCCGGCCGCTGAGAGTCCTTTCGGCCCCCGTGCGTCTCTATTGCAGGGAGGCCCTCATGTCTCGATTCCGCGCTGCTCTCGGTATGCTCGCCGCGGTTCTGATCTGCATCCCGCTTGCCGGTTGCGACCTTCTTTGTGCGCTCACGGGCACCTGCCCCCCGAGGAGCACGACGCCCGGAGGTTCGTCCCGGAGCGCCCAGGTCGCGCAGCCCGCCCAGGGTGTGGAGGGCGGGCCAGTGCCGAATCTCAACGCAGTGTCCTCGTTCGGGTGCAACGACGCCGTTCCCGGCGCCGCTCCGCCCGCCGACGGAGTGGCATCGATCCAGGGAGGCACGGCGTGGGTGTCCGGAGGCCAGGCGGGAACGGGACAGGGATGGGCAGGCGTCTCCCCCGGCGCTCTCGGGTTCCAGGGAAGCGTGTTCCGCGCGCTGGGCTGCTCGGGGACGCGCCTCTATGCCGCGACCGACAAAGGACTCGAATGGATCTCGACGCTGGACCGCTCCACGGGAGTCTTCCGGTTCGCGAGCGATGTCGCCGTGTTTCACGGTCTGTCCGGGGGGAAGGTTCTGGCCGCGACGGTCATCGGCCGCGTTCTCCTCTGCGACGAGGCGACGAACGCATGCTCGCCCGAACCGGACCTCGACCCGACCCCGGCACAGGCTCTGGGATTCGCGGAGCTTCCCCAGGGAGGACTCTTCTTCCTCACCTCGCGGCGCCTTTACACGAGCCCGAACGGGACGTCCTGGACGCCGGAGACGAGTGTTCCCGTCGCGAATTACTCCCGTCTCTCGCTCGTCGGGGGCGATGCGTTCGTGGTCGGGAGCGGGACTTCGGGCCTCCTCCGGTCAGCGGGTGGGAGAGCCCCCTTCTCCCAGATCGCGCCCACGAACTACAACGAGTCCGTACACGAGATCCAGACCGTCCCGGTCGTCGGAGTCGCAGCGTCCGGAGGCAGCCTTCACGCCCTCGGGTCGGCACCGCCGCGGCTATGGACCAGCACGAACGGCGGCTCCTCGTGGTCGCCGGGCACGACCCTCCCCGGCGTCTACGGAACCGCTCTCGCGGCGACCCCGGGTTTCCTCTGGGCGTCCACGGAAGCCGACACGCTCCGCAGCGCGGACCGCGGCGGCACGTGGCAGGCCTACAACACGGGTCTCACGAACCTCGGCCTCTCCGCCGTCGGGGCGAGCGGCGCGAACGCCGCCGCGGCGGGACCTCTCGCGGGGGTCTTCACGAGCCGCGACGGATGCCGGACCTTCACGAAGGCGGCAAACCTCCCATTCGCCGATTCAATCACCGTCGTTCTCGTGCGCGCGGACAGCACGATTTTCGCCGGAGGCAGTTATCTCCAAAGGTCGACGGACGGCGGCGCGACCTGGGCGAGGATGAATCTGCCCGTGACGAATCTGCGGGCGCTCCTCGATTCCGGGGGAGCGCTCTGGGCTTCCGGCACGGGCATCGGCGTGTATCGAAGCGTGGACGGCGGAGTCAACTGGGTGAAGGCGGGAACCGGCCAACCCGCGGGCCTTCTGTACGGAGACCTCGCGACAAACGGATCCGCGCTCGCCGTTACGTACGGGCTCACGGTCGCACGAAGCACCGACGGCGGCTCCACCTGGACGACCGGATCCGCGATCCCGGGTGCGTCCTCCGTGAGTGGCCTCGCGTTCCTCGGCAACACACTCTTCGCGGCGATCAACCAGGGGACTCCGGGGATCCATCGGAGCACGGACCTCGGCACGACGTGGACGAAATTGGGGGGCGGGCTCCCCTCCGGCGTCGGAATGGCGACCATCCAGAACCTCGCCGGCACGCTCTACGCCTCGGGCGCCCGCTACTTCACGAGCTCCTTCAACGGAGCATGGAAATCGACGGACGGCGGCGAAACGTGGGCGAGCGCTTCTTCCGAGCTCGACAGCATGAACGTCGCCGGCTTCGCGGCTTCGTCTACCGGCGTCTGCGTCGGAACGAGCGCGAACAGCGTCCTCTTCCTTCCCGCCATCGCGACCGTTCGGCGACTCGTGCCCGTCGCCCTCGACGTCGACACAGGAGCGACGCGGTACACGACGGAGCTCTCCGTCACGAATCGCGGCTCGTCGGACGCGTCGATGAGCCTGCAGTACACGGCCTCTCTCGGCTCCGGAACGGGGACGGTTCGCAACGTCCTCGTCCGGGCGGGCCAGCAATGGGTTCAGGCGGACATCGTCGGCTTCCTGCGGCAGCAGGGCCTCGCGATTCCGGCCGGCGCGCAGCAGGCCGGCACGCTCCTCGTGACGCTCGAAAATCTTTCGGGCAACGACGTCGCCGGTGTCGTCGCCCGGACGACCGCGGCGACGCTTCCGCCTCAGCCCGCGGGTGCCGCGGGCCTCGCCTACGGCGGCGTCGACCCGGCGCGCGCGGCCACGACCTCGTCCACGGTGTATGGCTTGCGCACGACGGCCGCCGACCGCACGAACCTCGCCGTCTACAACGCGAGCCCGGACCCCCTGACGTTCCGCGTCGAGGTTTTCGACGGCTCCGGAACCGGGGCGCACACGATCGTGGCGGCGGCGGACACCCTTCCGCCCTGGGGCTGGATCCAGTACAACCGCGTCCTCGGCGCGACGGGCTTCACGAACGGCTGGGCGACCGTGACGCGCACCTCCGCCGCCGGAGCGTTTGGCGTCTACGCCGTCATCAACGACAACGTCACCAACGACGGCTCGTTCATCGTCGCGGCGCCGTCCGAACCTCGGCCCCTCTATCTCAACGTCCCGGTGCTCGTCGAGACCTCTTCCTTCGTGAGCGAGCTCGTCCTGGCGAACGCCTCCGCGAAGCCGGCGACGTTCCAGATCCGGTATCGCGAGGCGCTCTCGCCCGGCGCTCCGGGAAACACGGGAATCCTCATTCATATACCGGCCGGCACGCAGCAGATCATTCCGAACGCCATCGACTGGCTGCGGTCCCAAAACTTCGCGATCGGCGCCCCCGGGTCGAGCTACGCGGGCGAGCTCAACGTCACCATGACCTCGGGCGGCGGCGTGGGAGAACTGTACGCGGGCGCCCGCACGGCATCTCCCTCCGCCGCAGGCGGTCAATACGGACTCTTCACGGGCGCTGCGTTCGCGGGCGATGAGGCCACGACCGTCGCCTACGTCTATGGCCTGCATGCCGACGCCAACAACCGCTCGAACGTCGCGGCTCTCAACACGGCGCAGGAAGCGGCGTCGGGCTCGATCACCCTGTCGCTCGAGGTCTTCGACGGAGACCATGGCGGCATCTCGGCGGGGGCGACGACACTCGTCCTCGCACCGGGTCAATGGGCGCAGGCGAGCGGCATCCTCGCGAACGCCGGGGTCTCCAACGGCTGGGTTCGCGTGACGCGCACGGCCGGTACAGCGCCGTGGGTCGCGTACGGCGTCGTCAACGACGGCGGCCAGCCCGGCCAGCGGACGGGTGACGGCGCGTACGTGCCGATGGAAAGGCCCTGACGAAGTGTGACGCCTGTCGCACGCTGGTGCGCCAGGCGAGAGGAGAGCGTCGCGCCCTGCGTCTCCCAGTCAACAGGAGGCGCACGAAAATGCGACACACTCACTCGCTTCTCTCATTGATCGCCGGGCTGGCTTCTCTTCTCGGGCCAGCCGCGGCGATCGCTCAGACGACCGCCGACAACTTCGCCATTCCGGACATCTCAGAGCACAGTCCGGGAGCGGCAGCGATCCGGCGCTCGAATTCCAACGAGCTCCGTCTCTTCGCCGTCTCGAAGCAGGGCCTCTCCGAGCGCCACTTCCTGAGAGTGCCGGGGGCTCCTGACGCCGGCTGGTTCGCCTGGAAGCACCAGGGAAAACCGGTCGCGACGGCGAGCGATCCCGCACAATGGCGCCGGTTCATGCCGATGACGGCGGAATGGGGCAGCCAGGGCCCCGATGCCTTCGGCTTCTTCGACTACCCCCAGGTCTCCGGCGGCGAGAAGCTTGGCATCGGCCACCTGTCGTCGCGGAACATCGCGAGTCCGCCCTACGCGACGGATTTCCAGTGGGAAACGGCGCAGAACCCGCCGGGCGGAATCGCCCCCGAGCTCTTCAACCCGCGGACCGTCGTGTCGAACGACACGTCCCTCGAGCTCGACGTGTTCGGGACGAACTCCGACGACGGGCGTCCCAGCGCCCACGGCGTCACCCCGCTTCTCCGGTTGCACGGTCACAAGTCGGCGCCCGCCACCTGGAGCTTCACCCCGCAGAACCTCGGGCAGCCGAAGATCAACGGTGTCGCGGCGAACGTCTCGCTGGGTCCGCAGAGCACGGCGACCGCGCTTCTCGGACAGTCGATCGGACCCGCCGTCGCACGCCACTTCGTGGTCGTCAAGGCCAGTCTTCCTGCCGAGGACCACGTGACGTTCGCGACGGGCGACCTCGTCGGAGGACCCTTCACGTGGGGGATCGACCTCGGTCTGCCGCGGGTCGGGCAGATGGTGGACGCGCCGCTCGTCGTCGCGTACGAATGGAAGGACTGCCCCAGCTGCTATGGAACTTACAAGCGCATCACCGTTTGGGTCGTGATGTACGACCGTAGCGCGGACCGGCACATTCTCTCGGAACGCCACTTCGACGCGAAGGCGAATGCCCCTTCCGATCCCGGGCAGATCGCTCAATGGAGCCCGTGGCAGAGCTTCGGGTCCCCGGCGGGCCTCGACGGAAGGACGCCGTTTCGTCTGACTTCGGGTCTCCTCTGGTTTCAGGGAAGCACCCTTCGCATCAACATGTTCGGGTACACCGATGGCGACGCCGCGGGGCCCGAGCGGATCGTGGAGTTCTACTGGAGCGGCAACGGCTGGTACTGGGGATCGCCGTCTCTGCGCACCCCGCCGAGCGGCGCCGGAGTCCGCACGCTGAGCGCCACCGTCCTGCAGAGCGCCCTGCCGAACCCCATCTATACACGCCTTTCCGTCTTCGCGCGCACCGGCGGCACTTCGAATCCGGGTGCGACCGACGTCGGCCACGTCTGGGAGCTTTACGACGTCATCGAGAACGGCAAGGATTCCGGCTGGAAGTGGCTGGACCTGTCGTTCGAGTGCATCTGGGGCGACCCGGGCTGCACGATCCCGCCGGACACGAGGTAGCCCGGCACCCGCTCGCGACGCGTCAGAACACCTTCCCGAGGCGCGACGCGAGCGTCGAGACCTTCACGTAACCGAAGAATCGGCCGCTGCCGAGGAGGCCGAGCGCGGCGGGGACTTTCGTCCGCGGGTCGTTCGAATAGAGGGTCCCGAACGCCCTCTTCGTGAAGGTGTGGAACGCCGAGTCGTACGGATACCACCACGGCATGGCGGCGGCCTTGCCCATGTCCACGCTCACGTGTTTGATGTTGACGAGCTCGTGGAGGCCGAAGGCGGCGTGGCTGCGCCCGACACCCGACTTCTTGATGCCGCCCCAGGTCGCCGTGGGCTCGCCGAACGAAAACAGGTGGTCGTTGATCGTGACCGTGCCCGCGTGGAGGTCCTCGGCCAAACGCCGCGCCGTCCGCCGCGAGCGCGTCCAGCCGGACGCCGTGAGGCCGAACTCCGATTCGTTCGCGAGGCGGATCGCCTCGTCGAGGGAATCGACGACCATGACCGGCAGGAGGGGGCCGAACGTCTCCTCGTGCATGCAGCGCATCGAGTGGTCGACGTTCGTCAGGACGGTCGGCGGGTACCACCAGCCCTTCGCGCGCGGCCGCTGGCCGCCCGTCAGGATCTTGGCGCCCTTCGCCTTCGCGTCCGCCACGTGGGCTTCGACGAGGGCGCGCTGCGCCTCCGTCGTGAGCGGGCCCATGTCGGTCGCCGGGGAGAGCGGATCGCCCATTCGCAGCGCCTTGGCCTTCGCGACGACCTTCCCGAGAAATTCCTCGGCGACGTCCTTCACGACGTACACGCGTTCGACCGACCCGCAGGCCTGCCCCGCGTTCACGAACGCGCCCCAGACGAGGCCCGAAGACGCGCGGTCGAGGTCCGCGTCCGCCGCGACGACGGCAGGGTCCTTGCCGCCGAGCTCGAGGACGACGCTCGTGAGGTTCTTCGCGGCGCGTTGCATGACGCCGATTCCCGTCTCCACGGCGCCTGTGAAGAGGACCTTCGAAATCCCCGCGTGCTCCACGAGGCGATTGGTGTCCTCGCCGCTGGCCGTCACCACGTTGACGACGCCAGGGGGGATGCCCGCGCGCCGGCAGAGGTCTCCGACGGCGAGGCCCGTGAGCGCGGTCGCCGAGGCGGGCTTGAGGACGACCGTGTCCCCCGCTGCGAGGCACGCGGCCACCTCGACGAACGGAATCCCGAACGGGAAGTTCCACGGCGTCACGATCGCGACGACGCCGAGTGGCTCGAACCGGACCAGACCAGACTTGTGGGCGAAGAGAATCTGTGCGTAGTCCACCGACTGCTCGGCGAGGATCCTGCCCGCGTGCCGCGACAGGTACCGGAGCGTGTCCGCGGCCGGGACGATGTCCACGGCTCGCGCCTCGCCGACCGGCTTGCCCTGCTCGGTCGCGATGAGGCGGGCGACGTCGTCGTGCGACTTGCGGACCTCCTCGAGGAGGCGCGCGAGGAGGCGCTGGCGCACGGCGACGGGCGTCGACGACCACGAGAGGAACGCCTTGCGGGCCGAGGCGACGGCGGCGTCGATCTCGCGCGGGCCGGCGCGGAAGACGTCCGCGAAGGGCTCGCCCGTCGCCGGGTTCACGGCCTTGAACGTCCTCCCGGTGTCGACGTCCCGCCCGTCGATGATCGGCTTGTTCGTGAACGGGCGCTTCTTCAAGGCCTCGTCCTCAAATCATGGCTCCGCGCGTGATGGCGTCCTTCTTCGTGCGCCAGAACGCCACCAGCCGCTGGACGTAGTCGGCGAAAGGCGGGCAGGCAACGTCGAAGCGCGCGAGGTCCTTCGTGGCGTGCTTCGCGTCGTAGTGAACCGGATGGTCGAAGTAGTCGAGCGACTGGACGGGCATTCCGAACGTCTTCTGGACCTGCTTCGGCGCGAAGAGCAGCTTGGCGACGAGGAGAGGCACTGGGACGTAGAGGAAAGACTTGCCGAGCGCCTTCGCGAACATCTCCTCGATCTCGAACGCCGTCGCGGGGTCCGGGTCCGTCAGATGGTAGGTCTTCCCGATCGCGCCCGGCCACGTCGAAAGCCGGGCGATCGCCTCGA
>JBDTML010000086.1:0-5010 GCA_039934255.1 Acidobacteriota bacterium
TCCGGCGCTGGACGACCTCGACGGCGCTCGGAATGCTCCGCAAGCATCTCCTCGGCATTCCGGAAGGAGGACGGCGTTGATCGGCGAGCTCGTCGCCCTCGTTGCCGCTTATCTGATCGGTTCGATTTCCTTCGCGATCGTCCTCGTGCGTGTCTTCCGGGGCGTCGACGTGCGGCGAGAGGGCTCGGGAAACGCGGGCGCCACGAACGTGCTGCGGACGTCGGGGAAGTCTCTCGCGGTCGGGACGGCCCTCCTCGACGTTGCCAAGGGCGTCGCCGCGGTGCTCCTCATGCAGAGCCTCACGTACGACCCCCGCTGGCTGGGTGCCGCGGCGGTCGCTGCGGTCCTCGGGCACGTCTTCCCGGTCTGGTTCGGGTTTCGGGGCGGCAAGGGTGTCGCGACGGCCATCGGCGGTTTTTCCGTGCTGAGTCCCCTCGCCGTGCTCGCCGTCGTGGGCGTGTTCGTCGTCGTCGTGGCCGCGACACGCTTCGTCTCCCTGGGCTCGATCACCGCGGCGTGCCTCCTTCCGCTCGCCATGAGGCTCCTCTTCCATGCTCCCGACGCGGAAGTCGTCGCGGCCTCCGCCACGACGATCCTCCTCGTCGTCTCTCATCGCGCGAACATCCAGCGGCTTCTGGGCGGGACCGAACGCCGCCTGGGACGGAGGGACTCGTGAGTCGAATCGCCATCGTGGGCACCGGCGCCTGGGGCACGGCCCTCGCGATTCATGGGGCGAACAAGGGGCTTTCCGTGGCGCTTCTCGGCCGCCGGTCCGACGTCGTGGCGCGTCTTGCGGAGACGCGCGCTCATCCGGCCCTTCCGGGGGCCCCGCCGATTCCTGCGCGCGTCGTGATCTCGACGGACGCGCGGGAGGCGTTCGAGGGGGCGGCCGCCGTGCTCTGGTCGGTGTCCGTGCAGGCGGCGACAGGCGAGCTCGCGAGACTCGCCCCGTTTCTGCCTGCGGCGCCCCTCGTCGCGACATCCAAGGGCCTCGAGATCGGATCGCGGCGAAGAACGACCGAGATCATGTCATTCGTCACCGGGCGGACGACCGGCCTCGCGGTGCTTTCCGGCCCGACGTTCGCGGCCGAGGTCGCGCGCGGCCTCCCGGCGGCGGCGGTCGTCGCGAGCGCGGACCCGGATCTCGCGACCGCGCTCCAGGCGCTCCTTTCGTCTCCCACCTTGCGGCTCTATCGCTCGGCCGACGTTCTGGGGGTCGAGATCGCGGGTGCGGCGAAGAACGTGGTCGCGATCGCGGCGGGCCTCGTGGACGGCTTGCGGCTCGGGCACAACACCCGGGCGGCCCTCCTGACGCGCGCGCTCGCAGAGATCCGGCGTCTCGGGACGCGCCTCGGGGGAAGTCCCGAGACGTTTTACGGCCTCGCGGGTGTGGGAGATCTCATCCTTACGGCCACCGGCGACCTCTCCCGCAACCGCCGTGTGGGCCTCGCACTGGCATCCGGAAAGTCGCTCACCGAGGCGGTCGCCGCGTTGGGCGGGGAGGTCGCCGAAGGCGTCGCGACGTCGCCGGTCCTTCTCGAGCTCGCGGAAGAGGCGGGCGTCGAGATGCCGATTGCCGCGATGGTCGCGTCGATCCTGTCGGGCCGGACGACCCCGTCGGATGCCGTGCGAAATCTGATGACGCGGGCGCTCAAAGAGGAGAAGGTCTGAGCGAGAACGGGGCCTCCCTAGCCGCGCGCGCGCCCGTCCCGGGATCCCAGATCGTCGTGCCGCCTGGCCTCGGTCTGTTCTACGTTCGCGTGGACGAGTCGAGTGACGAACCTCTTCCGGAAAAAGGTCTCGTCGACATCGCGGTCCTCGACATGCATCACGGCTACGCGAACCTCGGGCACGCTTCGATCGTGGAGAGCCTCCTCAATTACGCGCACGACGCGCGCCAGAAGCATCCCGGTGCCCCGCCGGTCCGGGTGGTGAGCTACGACGTGCGCCTCGGGCTCGCGATTCCGTCCTTTCCCGCCCGTTTTCCGCTCGTCGTCGGTTCGGGTGGTCCGGGGGCCCTGGACCCACGCGAGAACGACGGCATCTCGGCGAGCTCGCAGGGGATTCTCGAGAATCCCGCGTGGGAGGCGCCGCTGTTTCGCTTCTTCGACCGGGTTCTCGGGAGCCCCGACACGGCGATGCTCGGCATCTGCCATTCGTTCGGTCTTCTCGCGCGGTGGGCGGGCGTCGCCCGGGCGGCGCTGCGGGGACCCGAGAGGGGCGGAAAGAGCGCCGGCATCGTGACGAACATCCTCACGGACGACGCGTGGGCGCACCCTTTCTTCGGCGACTACTTCGCCGAGAACGGGAGCCCGGACGTCAAGGTTCTCGACAGCCGCCTGTTCGACCTGTTGCCGACGGGAACGGGAATCGCGCGGCCTCTCGGCTTCGACTGCGACCTCTCGGGAGTGGGGCGGGGACCGGCCGTGACGATGTTCGAATTCGCGCGCATGGAGGACGGCGTGCTCCCGCGCGTCTGGGGCGTGAATCACCATCCGGAGATCGGCGACACCCTGCTTCAGCGCGAGAGGCTGGAGCGGGTGTGGGCGAACGGCGGCGTCTCTCGGGACTGGTATCAGGAGCGGCTAGCTGCGCTCGCCGAGTGGCGCGCGTCGGAAACGAACGAGCGCGGCCTCGCGCGCACGACGCACTGGACTTTCGAGAAGCCGCTGCGCCTTCACATCGAACGGGCACTAGGCGGCCGATCGTCTTAATGCCCGAATCCGCGCAGTCGGCGACGCCACGGTGAAGGCGGCGGACCAGTGCCTACTTCACCCTCAGCGTCAGCTGCCCCTGCCCCGTGAGGATGCCGCTGGAGCAGTTCGCGTATGGCGCTGGCCCGCCGGAAAACGTCCTGATCTCGCCCGGCTTCAAGCCGCAGAGCGTGTAGGCACTTGCTTCAACAGACAGGGTCTCGAGGAAGTTCTCGCCGCCAATCGTAGCGGTCTTCTTCCACACGGTCGCTAGTTGATTGACGGGAGCGATACAGTTTCCGTGGAAAAGATATTTGAGACTCACTGGCGAAGGTGGGGCCTCGCCTGTCGGTCTTTCGAAACTGAGCTGCAGGACCCCGCCGGCCTGAGGCGTCGCGATCAGTTGCTCCTGATCGGTATCCGATACCTGGAGGATGCGCGCCGGAAGCCCCTTCGGGAGAACCAGGAGGCAAGGCGCCTTCTGGTCGTCTCGCAGGTCGATCGTGAAGCGGCCCTCTTCATCCGTCGTTCTATTAATCCACAAGTACGGATGCACATCACCGGCCGCTACCACCAGTTGAATGCTAGCCCCAGCCACGGAAACGCCATCCGGAGACACGACACGACCGTGAAGAACCCGCTTGAGCTTCGCGACGATTCGAAGAGGGGATGGCTCCGCGGAGCCGTCCTCGTTCACCATGACCTTGTAGAGCGAACTCTCCCTATCCCGCCGTCGCGCATAGGCCTTGTACTCTCCCGGGGCGAGGCCTGCCACGAAGATCGTGCCGTCCTCCAGAAGGTACGTCATACTTTCGGCGGGGTTCAGGCGTGTCAGGGTCAGGGTAACGCCCGGAACACGTCGGCCTGTCTCATCTACGATCTCGCCCTCGACCGCGGTCGGCGGGAGGTCGAGAGCGATCTCTCCGCCACCCCGGGGGACTTCGACGTCGAGCTTCCGGCGAACGGGCGGCGCGTCCGACGAGACGAGGACTTGCCAGGTGCCCGCCCGCGGCACCGGCCCCGCGAAGCGCCCTTCGCGAGCGATCGGGATGGAAACGGACACGCCACTGGCGCTCTCGCTGAACGTCAGGTGGCCGCTCAGCGGTTGTTTTCCGAGCCGGGCCGTTCCCGTCACGCTCACGATGTCTAGATGGACTTCTCGACTCGTCTGGGCCCCCGAGGGCGTGAATTCGGTCGCGTCGAACCACCAGGGTTCATCCCAGCTCGTGAGCAGTTTCAACCGGTAGGGACGTCCCGAAGCGGTGCGATCGAAAGCCCACGCACCCGAAGGGTCGACCGGGGCTTCGTGCACCGGCACCGCACCTCTTTGGGGACGCCCGTCGTAGAGCAGGACCTTCCATGGCGCCCCGCGAGGATCCGAGGGGGGGCTCACGCCCACCCGAAGTCTGCACGCCCGGCTCAGATCGAGAGGTGGCAATTCGATCTCGTCGCCTGCACCAAGGTCGAACCCATACCTATCCGGGAGATAGTCCCCGCCGGAGGCCAGGACAACATAGTGGCCCGGCAGGAGCCCTGAAAAGGCGAAGCTGCCGTCCGGGCCGACCACCGTTCCGCTCACAGTGATCAGCGTCTGAGCTCCGCTCATTGATTTCAGAATCTGTACTGAGACACCCTTCGGCGTGCCGTTCTCCGGGCTCGTAGAATTTCGAGCAACTCGAAGGCGGCCGCTCACGGAAGAGCCTACGGCCAGCTCGAGATCGCCGAGATCCGCGACCTCGCCGACCTTCACGAGAACACCCTGACGAAAAACCGAACGCGGAGGCTGTCCCTTGGCGCGAATGCGGAGGTTCGCCGCCCCGGCCGGGATGGCGCATCGCCAGTAACCCCTCTTTTCCACCGGGCACTCGGTGACGCCGGACGGAGCGCCTTGGAGGAACTGCCCTCCGGACGAGGTCCCCCCGGACGCCACGGTTGGCGCGAATTGAACCAACACGGCTTCCGGCTGAGCATCACCCGGCGACTGAAGGATGATTCGGCCTCTGAGGACTCCGGCCGGCCAGAGCGTTAATTCAAGGTTCGATTCCGCCCCGGCCTCGACTACCCTCTCCTCGGACCAGAAGCCTTCGGCTTGGGCACGTACTCGCCAACGCCTGGTCTTGTCAATTCCGAGTTCCGCACGTTCTTGGCCTGAGACCTCGACTGAGACTTCGCGCTCTTCGCTCGCCGTAGCCGTCCCGTCCATCGGCTTCTTCAGAACCTGTACGTGCACCGGCCTCGCGGGAACTGGCCCCCGCACGACGACGGTCACTTCGATGCCGAGGGCGATACGCGGGAGTGCCGCCGCGAGGAGCGCGGC
>JBDTML010000087.1:0-8349 GCA_039934255.1 Acidobacteriota bacterium
ATCGCGTTCGCGGCCGTCGTCATCTTCGTCGCGGACACGAACGTCAGGATCATGACCGCGTAGACGACGACCGTGGAAGGTGCGGCGTGACGCCACCGTTCGCGGGAGGGCCGGAAAATAACGAGCAGGAAGATCGCCGAGATGAAGGACCGCCAGAAGACGACGCCGAGCGCGCCGAGCGGGACGAGCTTGATCGCGAGCCCCCCCGTCGACCAGAGGAGCGCGGCCGCCGCGATCAGGAGCGCGCCGCGGCGCCCTCCGCGCCCGGCCGCAGCCCCGCCGGACGTCACGCCGATTTCCGGCGAATCGCGGCGATCGAAACGTCGTCGTCGCAGACGGCGCGGCCGAGGAACCGGTCCAGCTCGGAGACGAGCGCGGCGACGAGCGCGTACGGCGCGGCGCCCGCCTGCCGGTTGAGGACGAGCGCGACTCGCGTGTCGCCGAACTCCTCCCCGGCCAGGCCGCGGGCTTCGGGGAGACCGTCGGAATGGAAGAGCAGCGTCTCGCCCGGGGCCAGAACCGTTGAAGAGGGCGCGTAGGCGGCGTTCTTCTTGATCCCGAGCGGATAAGCGCCCGCGCCGAGGCGCTCGACGATCCGCCCGCCCGCGTCCACCTTGAGCAAGGGCGGGTGCCCCGCGACATAAGCCGTCACGCCACCTTCCGGCTCGAGGACGGCGTACACGCCGGCGAAGAACGAGCGCGAGTTCCCCGTCTCGCAGAGCACGCGGTTCAAGGCCAGGACCATCGCGCCCGGCGACGGGTCGACCGCAAGCTGCGTGCGAAACACCGCATGCGTGACCGCCATGACGAGCCCAGCGGCCATCCCGTGGCCCGACGCGTCTCCGAACAGGACCGCGAGACGCCCTCCGGAAATCGGCTCGAACGCGTAGAGGTCGCCTCCCACGGTGTTCGCGATCCGGTTGAAGCCGCCGAGCTCGAAGGCCCCTATCTCCGGCAGGACGCGCGGCACGAGCTGGGCCTGCAGCGTGCGCGCCATGACGAGCTCGTCCTTGAAGTGGAGCTTGTCGACGAGCTCCATCGCCAGCAGGAACGTGAGCGCGAGAACGGAGACGAACAAAGCGAAGAAAGCCCACGAGGCCTGGGGAGAAAAGGAGCGGCCGCCGGCGCTCTCGACGAACGCGAGCACCGTGAGCAGGAGGACGAGCGCGAAGACGAGCCGGCGCGGCGGCGCGAGGCGCTTCGCGAGACCGAAGACGACCGCGTTCGTCTTCCGGAGACCCCTTTTCCAGCGTCGGTTCTCGGCCGCGATCTCGGCCTCGTGGTCGGCGAGGAAGACGTTCGTCGCGCGCTGCCAGTCCACGTCCCACATGCCGCGGACCTCGTCGGCGTCGAAAGAGTGAACGGTCTCCTTCGCCAGGCTCTTCCAGTCCGTCGTCATCGGTGTTCTCGAGCCTTCTGTTACGAATTTCCCGGCGTGCGGGTTCTCAGGGCTTCGCGGGGACGCCCAGCCGGGCTGCCCCGCTTTTCGAAACCGAGCGTCTCATCCAAGCCATCCGCCCGAAAAGCATGCCCGGCAGTCCCAGGGCCTGGGCGGCCCAGCGCGGGAAGTCGAACGTGTCCTTCTGGCGCACGATGAGGCCGTCCTGCATCTCGATCTCGGACACGATCACGTTCACGACGGGCCGCTTGCCTCCGAAGAGGTACCGGGCCGTCCAGTCGACGATGCCGGTGCCGGGTCCCGCCTTCGCAACGGTGAACTGAACGGAGAAGTCCTTCGCGCCGCGGGTGAGACCGATCCACATCTTCCCGATGTCGGAGCCCGTCAGCCGAAACACGGGATCCTCGAACGTCGCGTCGCGCGCATACATCGCCGCCATGGCGTCCCCGTCGCGCCTCGCGAACGCCTCGTAGAAGCGCGTCAGGGCGGCCTCGGTCTCGGCGTTCGTCATCGGCCTCAGTCTATCCGGATCGTCAGAATTTCCTCCAGAGACTCGATTCGCGAGACCTCTCCCATCCGGTACCCCCGGAACGCCACGGGCGCCCGGCGAGCGGCCTCCGCGTCGTATTTCGAATCCCCGACGAAGAGGCATTCGGCGAGGGGCGCGCGAATCCGTTCGGCCGCGAGGCGCACGACCGCAGGATCCGGCTTCCCGGCGCCCGCCTCGCTCGCTGAGGCGACCGCGTCGAGAAGCGGAGCCAGGCCCGTGCTCTCGAGAATGCGGTCTGCGAGCGGCCGGTTCGTATTCGTCGCGAGGGCCGTTCGCACCCCGGCGGCGCGGAGGGCCCGGAGGACTTCTGCAGCTTCGGGATTCACGCGAACCGCGTCGAGCCGCTCGGCGAAGAAGCGAGCGTAGGCGTCGTCGATCTCCGGGACGGAGCGCTCCGGCATGTAGGCGGTCCGGTCGGCCTCCGTGCCGTTCCCGTAAATCGCGTCGAAGTCCACGCGGGAGATCGCGGCGTGGCCAAAACAGGCGAGTGTCCGGTTGTAGACCGCGAACCATACGTCCTCGGAAAAAACGAGGACTCCGTCCATGTCGAAAAGCACGGCGCGCATCGTGCGATCTTCACACGAGCCCGTAGAATCCTCGCCACCATGGAAAGGTTCGATCTCTTCGTCCTGGGCACGGGTCCGGCCGGGCAGCGCGCCGCCGTGCAGGCGGCGAAGGTCGGCAAGAAGGTGGGCATCTGCGAGAAGAGGGAAATGGTGGGCGGCGTCTGCGTGAACACCGGGACGATTCCGTCCAAGACGTTTCGCGAGGCCGTCCTCTACCTGAGCGGGATCGCACAGCGCGTGAACTACGGCGCGTCCTATACCGTCAAAGAAAACATCACGATGGCGGACCTCCTCTTCCGCTGCAACCAGGTCATCACGCGCGAAATCGAGGTCATCCGCGCCCAGATGAAACGGAACGGGATCTCGCTCCTCGGCGGCGCCGCGACGTTCACGGGGCCGCATACCCTGACGGTGGCGGGCTTGACGGGGACGCTCGAGGTCGAGGCCGACAAGATCGTGATCGCGGTCGGCACGCGCCCCTCGCCGCCGCCCGTGCCGATGGACGGGGAGACCGTGATCGACTCGGATGGGATCCTCACCCTGAAGAAGCTCCCGAAGACACTCCTCGTCGTCGGCGCCGGTGTAATCGGCGTCGAGTACGCCTCGATGTTCGCGGCCCTCGGGATCGAGGTGACGATCGTCGACAAGCGCCCCGTTCTCCTCGACTTCGTCGACGACGAGATTGCCGAGGCGCTGTCGTTCCACCTCAGGAACCTGAATTGCACTTTCCGCCTCGGCGAGGAAGTCGCCACGATCGGCGTGGAGAGCCCCGGGCGCGTCAACGTGACGTTGAAGTCGGGAAAGAAGATCGGCGCCGACCTGCTCCTCTACTCGGTCGGGCGCGTGGGCGCGACGGCGGCGCTCGGCCTCGCCGCCGCCGGCCTCGAGGCGGACGACCGCGGGCGCCTGAAGGTCAACGAACACTACCAGACGGCGCAGCCGCATATCTACGCCGCCGGGGATGTCATCGGCTTTCCGGCGCTGGCCTCGACGTCCATGGAGCAGGGCCGCCTCGCGTCCTGCCACGCGTTCGGCGTCTCGTGCGAGTCGCTCCCCCATCTCTACCCGATCGGGATCTACTCCGTTCCCGAGATCTCGATGGTCGGGAAGACCGAAGAAGAGCTCACGAAGGAGTCCGTCCCATACGAGACCGGCGTCGCCCACTACCGCGAGATCGCCCGTGGCGCGATCGTGGGGGACGACACCGGCCTCCTGAAGATCCTCGTCCACCGCGAGACGCGGAAGATTCTCGGCGTCCACATTCTCGGCACGGCAGCGGCGGAGCTCATCCACATCGGGCAGGCCTACCTGACGCTCGGCGGCACGCTCGACGTCCTCGTGGACACCGTCTTCAACTACCCGACGTTCGCCGAGTGCTACAAAGTCGCCGCGCTGGACGCGTACAACAAGCTGCGCGCGGACGCCGGGGGTTAAACCGGATCAGCGGCGCAGGGTGCACGCGCCTGCCAGCGCGAGCGCGAAGAACAGGGCCATGAGCGCCCACTCCGAGAGCGTCGGAACGCTGCTCAGGAGAGAGCCGTCCGCCGTGCTCGTATTGTTCGTCCCGTCCGGATCGAACTCGTTCGCGGCCACGGTCGCCGTGTTCGCGACGGAGGCGGTCGCGGAGGCCGGGAGAACGTGAATGAGCACGGTCGCGGAGGCGCCGTTCAGGAGCGTACCGAGAGCGCACGTGACCGTGGTCGTGCCGCTGCACGATCCCTGCGTCGTCGTCAGCGACGAGAGCGTCACCGAAGCCGGGAGGGAGTCCGTGAGGACGATGCCCGTCGCGGTCGAGGGCCCGTGGTTCGTGACGACGATCCGGTACGTGAACGTCTGGCCGACGACAATGGGGGCGCCCTCGATCGTCTTGACGACCGAGAGATCGGCGGCGACGGACGCCGTGGCCCTCGAAGAGTCGTTCGCCGGGTTCGGGTCGGGCGTCGCGGACGAGACCGAGGCCGTGTTCACGATCGGGCTCGGCGTCGTGTAGCCGGCCGGGATCGCGAACGTCGTCGTGATCGTCCGCGTCGCTCCCACGGGCACCGCGCCGAGCGCGCACGGGAACGGGGTCGCGCATGATCCCGTGTTCGAGACGAACGTCAGGCTCGGCGGGGTGGGATCCGACACGACGACCGACGCGGCGTCCGACGGCCCGTTGTTCGTCACGAGGAGCGTGTACACGACGTTGTTCCCCGGGATCGCGTTCGGAGGCCCCGTCTTGACGATCGCGAGGTCGGCCGAGGAGACGACCGGGACGACGTCCGTCGCGCCGTTGTTGCCCGGCGTCACGTCGCCGCCCCCGCCGACCGAGGCCGTGTTCGTGACGCTCGCGGCGGCGGACTGCAGGACGTTCACGGTCACCGAGATCGCCGGCCACGCGGCGCCAGCTCCGAGCACGTCGGCGCGCGAACACGAGACGCTCGGGGCGGTCACCGTGCAGGCCCACCCCGCGCCGCTCGCGGCCGTCGGCGTGAGGCCGGCGGGCAGCGTGTCGGACACCGTGACGGGCCCGTTCGTCGGGCCCGTCCCCCCGTTCGAGACCGTGAGCGAGAACGTTCCCGTCGAGCCGCGAGCAAAGGACGCCGGGGCGTGCGTCTTCACGATCGTGAGGTCCGCGACGACGCCGACGCCGACCGAGGCGCTCGCGGAGTCGTTCGCGGGGTTCGGGTCGATCTCCGTCTGGCCCGTCTTCGTCGCCGTGTTCGTGAACGCGCCGGGCGCGAGCGCCGTGACCGTGAGCGTCAGCGTCGCCGAGGCGCCGTTCAGGAGGGTCCCGACCGTCCAGACACCCGTCCCCGAGACGTAACCGCCCTGGGACGCTACGAAGGAGACGAAGCCGATGTTCGCCGGGAGGACGTCCGTCACGACGACGCCGTTTGCCGTCGATGGGCCGTTGTTCGTCGCCGTGATCGTGAACGTGAAGCTCTGCGAGACGAGCGGCGCCGGATTGGAGACGATCTTCAGGAGCGCGACGTCCGCCACGGGAAGGACGGTCGTCGGCGCCGTCGCGGAGTTGTCGCCCGGGTTCGGGTCGGTCTCGTTCGCGGTCACGCTCGCCGTGTTCGTGATCGACGGAACGGCGGCGGCGGAAACCGAGACGACGATCGTGATCGTCGCGCTGCTCCCGCGCGCCAGGCCGCCGAGAGCGCACGTGATCGTCGTCGTCCCGCTGCACCCACCCTGGCTCGGGGCGGCCGAGACGAGCGTCACGCTCGCGGGGAGCGGGTCCGTGACGGTCACACCCGTCGCGTCGTTCGGCCCGCGGTTCGTCACGACGAGCGTGTAGGTCAGATTCTGGCCCGCGCGGACCGGGTCCGGCGAGTCGCTCTTGGCAATGCCGAGGTCCGCGAAGGTCGCGCCACCGCCGCCCGCGACGAGGCCCGCGACGGCGCTGTCGTTCGAGAGGTTCGGGTCGAATTCGTTCTCGGCGGTCTTCTTCGCCGTGTTCACGTACGTGCCATTGGCCGTCACGGTCGCGACGAGCGCGAGCGTGACGACTCCGCCGTTCGGAATGCCTCCGATCGTCCAGACGCCCGTTGCGGAAACGTACAAACCCTGGGAGGGCGTGGCCGAGACGAACGTCAGGCCCGAGGGCAGCAGGTCCGTCACGACGACGCCTGTGGCCGCGGACGGCCCGGCGTTCGTCACGGTCAGCGTGAACGTCACGTTGGCGCCCACCGTCGGCGCGGCGTTGTTGACGGTCTTCTGGACCTGGATGTCCGCGACGGACGGTGGGCCGTTCACGACCGCCGAGCCCGAATTGTTGGACGGGTTCGGGTCGATCTCGTTCGAACCGGTGGCGGTCGCCGTGTTGACGATCGTGCCGGCCTGCGTGACGGTCGCCGTGATGCCGAGCGTGGCGGACGCGCCGTTCACGAGGGACCCGGCCGCCCAGAGACCCGTCGCCGCCGTGTACGTGCCCTGAGAGGGCGCCGAGGACACGAACGTGAGGCCGGACGGCAGGACGTCCGTCACGCGGATCGCGCTCGCGTCGGACGGGCCGTTGTTCCTGAGCGTGATCGTGAACGTCACGTTCGAGCCCACCGCCGGCGCGGGGTTGCTCACCGTCTTCGTGACGGCGAGGTCCGCGAAGCCGTCGGGGACCGAAACCGTCGCGCTCGACGAATCGTTCGACGGGATCGGATCCGGGATCCCGGTCGAGGACGCGACCGTCGCGACGTTCACGATCGGGGCCGGCTTGGGATATCCGGACGGCACCGCATACGTGGTCGTGACCGTCGTCGAGGCGCCGCGGGCGAGACCGCCGAGGGCGCACGGGAAGCCGCCTGCGCACGGACCGGATGCGGAGACGAACGTCAGGTTCGCGGGCGTCGGGTCCGCGAGCGTGACGCCCGGGACGTCCGACGGCCCGTTGTTCGTGACGAGCATCGAGAACGTCACGTTCGGGCCTCCGGGCAGCGCGGTCGCGGGCCCCGTCTTGACGACGGCGAGGTCCGCGCTCGGGGCGAGCGTGTCCGTGTCGGTCGCGGAGTTGTTCCCGGGATTCGTGTCGGTGACCCCTCCGGGCACCGTCACGGTCGCCGTATTCACGAGGCTGCCAGTCGCGGAGGACGCGATCGTCGCCACGACCGTGAAGGTTGCCGTCCCGCTGGGGAGGAGGTTGACCAGAGCCGAGATGTTCCCGCTGCCCGACGCCGGACCGGAGGAGCCTGCCGAGTACGCGGCCGTCCATGTCGCCGACGTGATCGCCGCCGGGAACGTGTCCGCCACGGTCGCGCCCGTCACGGCGCTCGGTCCGTTGTTGCGCGCGACGATCGTGTACGTCGTCGTCGTCCCCGGCGCCACGGTCGCCACGCCGTCCGTTTTCGTGATCGCGAGGTCGGCCTGGGGCGTGAGCGTGTCGGTGTCGGTCGCGGAGTTGTTCCCGGGGGTCGGGTCGTTCACGTTGGCAGGAGCCGTGACGGTCGCCGTGTTCGTGAGCGAGCCGGTCACCGAGGGCGAGAGTGTCGCAACGACGGTGAACGTCGCTGTTCCGCCCGCGAGAAGGTTGACCGCTGCCGAGATGTTTCCGCTGCCTGCCAGCGGGCCCGACGAGCCGGCCGAGTAGACCGCCGTCCACGGCGACGCCGTGATCGCGGCCGGGAAGTTGTCGGCCACCGTGGCGCCCGTCACCGCGCTCGGCCCGGCGTTCGTGACGACGATCGTGTACGTCGTCGTCGTTCCGGGAACCGCCGTCGGGGTGCCGTCCGTCTTCGTGATCTGGAGGTCCGCCTGGAGGATGTCGAGGTGCGCACTCGTCCCGGAAGGATTCGATCCGATCGTCGTCACGAGGGCGCCCGCGGCGATCACGTTGTCGTAACCGCCCGGAACGGCGCTCGTCACGGGCACCGTGATCGTGCAGCCCCCGGCGGGGATCGAGGCGCCGCTCTTGTAGGTGATCGAGCTCCCGCCCGAGATGACGACCACGTTCACCGAGGCGCAGGAACCCCCGACCGTGGCGGGCGTCCCGAGGACCAGACTCGCGGGCAAGGCGTCGACGAAGTCCGCTGCGAGCAAGAGCGCGACCGCGTTCGTGTTGCCGAGCGTCAGCGTGAGCACGGAGCTTGCCCCGAGCGGAATCGCGACCGGCGAGAACGCCTTTGCGATCGTGGGCAGCGCGAGGACCTGCAGGACGGCTGTCGCCGCGACGGAGTTGTTCCCGACCGTCGTCTGCACGGCGCCGGAGGCGATCGTGTTCGTGTACGACCTCACGGTCGAGGACGTCACGTCCACCTGAATCGTGCAGCCGCCGTTTCCGGGCAGGGCGCCGCCGTTCTGGTACGTCACGGTCGTGGCGCCCGCGTTCGCGATCACTTTGGCCACGGTGCACCCGG
>JBDTML010000088.1:0-2789 GCA_039934255.1 Acidobacteriota bacterium
GCGGCGATGGGCCACCTCGTCCACCCGACGTATCCGGCGCTCGTGCCGCTCACGGGAAACGCGCCCGCCCACCATGCGCTCTCGGGCGTCTCGCTCTCGGCACGCGTTACCGCGCGGAGCGGCGAGGGCAAGAACGCCGAGGGCGCTACGTCGAGCGGCGGCTTCCTGTTTACGCACAAGGGCTGGAGCGGCCCGGCTGTGCTCGACGTGTCGCACGTCGTCGAACGCGCGCGGCTCGCGGGGAGGACTTCGGAGGTTCGGATTTGCTTCGGATTCGGAGAAGAGAAGAAAAGAGAAGAGAAGATTTCTTTGAATGGTCCTGTGGCAGGGGCGGGCGCCGCGCCGCGCGGCGGGGTCGAAGCGGCGGCGGTGGCCGCGGAGTGGGACGAGGCCCTGATTGCGGGAGCGCGCACCGCCGGCGGGCGGTCTCTTTCTTCCTTTCTAAGCAAATCTTCCTCTTCCTCTTCCTCTTCGATTCCCGACCGGCTCGCGAGTCTCATCCTCGAGACGGCCGGCGTCGGCGATCAGCCGCTCGCTCGGCTGCCGCGCGACGCGCGCGCGCGCGTCGTGGAGGCGCTGACGTCGTTTCCTCTCCCCGCGACGGGGACGGAGGGGTTCCGCACGGCCGAGGTCACGGGCGGCGGCGTCGCGCTCGAGGAAGTGGATCCGGGCAGCGGCCGGAGCCGGCTCGTGCCGGGGCTCTTCTTCGCGGGTGAGATCCTCGACGCCTTCGGCCCGATCGGCGGCTTCAATTTTCAGTGGGCCTGGGCGACCGGCCGCACGGCGGGAGAGGCCGCGGCGCGGGCCTAGATCTTCGCGCCGTCCCACCAGCTCGAGAGGTGGGCCGTCGGCATGTCGGGGGCGCCGCGCTCGTAGTGCGACACGTCGTTGAAGAGCGTGAGCCGCGCGTGCGACGGGTCCTTGAAGTCGAGGACGTTGAGGCAGGCGGGGCTCTGGTCGAGGCGGTCCCGGTAGAAGCGTGGATCGAATCCGAGGAGAGCCGAGAGCAGGAGCCGGATCGTGGCCTTGTGCGAGACGGCGAGGAACGTGCGGCCGGAATGCGCCTGGACGAGGTCGGCCAGCGCCGGGAACGCGCGCGCCGTCACGGCGAGACCGCTCTCCCCGCCCTCCGGTGCGAACGTGTAGGCGTCCGCGTCCCAGCGCGCGTACTCGTCCGGCCAGAGCGTTTCCACCTCCTTGCGCGTGCGCGTCTCCCAGCGGCCGTGCGAGATCTCCCGGAGACCGGGGATCGCCTGGACGCGGAGGTCGTGCGGCGCCGCGAGGATCTGCGCGCTCTCGAGCGTACGGCGCATCGGGCTCGCGTAGACCGCGCAGAGCGCTTCGCCGGAGAGGCGGTCAGCGAGCGCCCGGAGCTGGTCGCGGCCCGTGTCGGAGAGGTCGACGTCCGTCTCGCCGGCGAAACGGTCCTCGGCCGAGAGAATCGTGGCGCCGTGGCGGACGAGAAACACACGGGTCGGCATTGGGGTCAGCCCTTCACGAGGAAATTTCGTTCGGAAAGAATTCTTCGAAGGGTGTCACGGTGATCGCCCTGGAGCTCGATGAGAGCCTGACCGATCGTCCCACCGGTGCCGAGCTGCCTCTTGAGCTCTTTTCCAAGACCTTCTAAGAAATCTGTATTCCTCGGCAGTCCATCGAGGATCGTGACTACCCGTCCGCCGCGCCCTTTCTTCTCGAGCCGCAGCTTGACGACGACTTTCGGAGGGACCTTCTCTTCCTCCTTCGAAGAACACTTGCACTGGTCGCTCGGCCACCCGCAAGTAGCGCAGACGCGCCCCACCCCGGTCGCGTAGACGAGCCGCACGGGGTCGGGCCTTGCCACGCGAGGATTATCCTCTGGCTTCGATGGCCGATCCGATCTCCGTCGCCCCCGGCGTCACGATCCCCGCGGCCGCGCTCGAGGCGAGGCAGGTGCGGGCGTCGGGCCCGGGCGGGCAGAACGTGAACAAAGTGGCCTCCCGCGTCGAGCTGCTCGTGGATGCGGCGCTGATCGAAGGGCTCGACGCGGGTGCGCTCGCGCGGCTCTTCGCGCTTGCCGGCCGCCGCCGCGCGGCCGACGGACGGCTCCGGCTGGTGGCGCAGGAGAGCCGCGACCGCCACCGGAACCTCGAAACCGCACGAAAACGAGCACAGGATCTCGTAGAGCGTGCGCTACTTGTGCCCGTCCGGCGCCGGCCAACGCGTCCGTCCCGAGGCGCGCGCGAGGCGCGCCTGCGCGAAAAGGTGAGGGGGAGCCGCCAGAAGGCTGCCCGCCGCCCCGTCGGGACCGACGAATAGCGCATCTGAACTACTGCGCATCCGTGGTCCGGGGGAGCATCTTGTGAACGATGGGGGCGAACCCGCCCCAACTTTAGGAGGATTTGCCTATGTCATCCAGCGCACCGCGTGAGACCGTCACCGTCACAGACAACCGCACGGGCAAGACGATCGAGTGTCCGATCCAGAACGGCACGATCAAAGCGCTCGATCTCCGCGTCCTGAAGACGTCTCCGGACGACTTCGGATTGATGACCTACGACCCCGCCTTCATGAACACGGCGTCCTGCAAGAGCAAGATCACGTTCATCGACGGGGACAAGGGCATCCTGAACTATCGCGGGTACCCGATCGCCGAGCTCGCCGAGAAGACGACCTACCTCGAGACGGCCTATCTCGTTTTGAACGGTGAGCTCCCCACCCGGGAGCAGCAGAACGACTGGGTCAAGGACATCACGTACCACACGATGGTCCACGAGAACATCAAGGACCTCATGAAGGGCTTCCGGTACGAC
>JBDTML010000089.1:0-2150 GCA_039934255.1 Acidobacteriota bacterium
TTGGGGCAAAAAAAAGAGGGCGTGTGCCCCCTTTCAAGCCCCTTGAAAGTCCGCTGCGGGATTATAGGCCGCGGGGCGTCCGGGAGCAAGGTGAGGCGTCCGCAAGCGTCCGATCGGACGTAACATTCTTCTCGGTCGCGGCGAGATGGCACGGACTTCCCATGAAGGGGGGGCCGGCGCGCCAGAAATCGCTCTCCCGAGGGAACACATCAGCAAGCTCACCATCATCCGTCTCAACGACGAGTTCGTCGAAGGAGTGGAAACCGCGGAGGCCTGGCCTCCCGAGGGAGGGCTGCCCGAGGGGGAAGACCCATTCGACACCAAGGTTGTCATCGCGACGCCCGAGTTTCTGCCGTCGGGCGCGCCGTCGCCGGGCGACACGCGGCGCATCAACGTGGAGCGCGCGTTCGCTGTTTCCGTCATCCTCCACCTCCTTCTCGTCATCGCGCTCCTGACCGTGAAATTCCCGCCCCGCACCGCCGAGCAAAACGATGTGGATCCCCTGGGCCTTCAGAAGCTCCTGGCCGCGACGCCGCCGGATCCCACGATTCCCGTGCAGCTTTTCCCGGGCCCGAAGGCGAAGCAGCCCGGGCCGAAGCCTGTCCCCTCCGACATGGACCGGCAGGCTCACGGGGGCGACAAGACCCTTCCCGTGATGCCGTTGCCGAAGGCCTACCCGCAGGCCGGTATCCGGGATCTCGAGGCGGGGAAGCGAGGCCCGGCCGCGCCGGCCGTGCCTGCGGCCCCGCCGCCACAGGGAAGCGAAGCGGGGGATACGGGCAAGAAGCTGACCGATCTCTCGCAGCCGCGCATGGGCGCGTTTCACGATCCGCCGACGGAACAGGAGCTCGCCGCCCACCGGCGGCTGCTCGGGATCGCGGCCCCGGACCTCAACGCCATCACCCGCGACGCGGCCCGGGAGGCCGCTCGCTCGGGCGGAGGCGGCGAGGAAGGCGGCGGCTTCGAGCGCGACGGTGGATTCGTCGACTCCGGTCCGCTCTCGTTCGACACGGTCGGTTACGACTGGGGCGCCTACGCGGCCGAGATGATCCGGAAGATCAAGCGGAACTGGGACGTGCCGGCGCTCGCCCGCTACGGCGTGAAGGGCCGGATCACGATTCGCTTCTTCATCATGAAGGACGGCCACGTGGAGGGAGAGCGGATTCTCTCCGCCTCCGGCACGCCTCCTTTCGATAACGCGGCCTTCCAGGCCATCGCGCGTTCGAGCGCGTTCCGCCCCCTGCCGAGCGACCTCGGGCACGACCGCGAGGGCGTGACCGTCACGTTCTTCTACAACCTGCGTCCGGAAGACGTCGAGACCGCCGGCAAGGGCCGGCCGTACTGAAGAGAGGGATTGGCCATGGCCGGTGTCAACGACCCCGTGGAGATCGACCGTGCGCTCAGATCCGCGAAGGCGATCGCGGTCGTGGGCTGCTCGCCCGATGAGAGCCGCCCGTCGAACGCGATCGCGCGCTATCTCCTGCGCGCGGGTTACGACGTGATCCCGGTTAACCCCGGCCACGTCGAGTTGCTCGGCCGCACCTGCTACCCGGATCTCGCCTCGATTCCGAAGGACGTGCGGGTCGACATCGTGGACGTCTTCCGCCGTTCGGAATTCGTCCCGGAGATCGCGCGTGCGGCTCTCGAACGGGGCGCGGGCTTCTTCTGGATGCAGGACGGCGTCGTGGACGAGGAATCCGCCCTTCGCCTCGTGGCTGCAGGGATCGGCGTCGCGATGGACCGTTGCATCTACAGGGACCACGTGTCCCTGGCCGCCGGCGCGCCGTTGTGACGCGAGAATCCCGGCACGGACTTTGCCCGTAAGAGCGTCAGGCGCCGGCGACTCCACCTGTCGGCGACCGCCGAGGAACTATCATCTATGGACTCTATGCGTACAAAAACAAAGGTTCTGTCTCTCGCCGCTCTGCTCACCGGGTCGGTCGTCTTCGGGATGATCCTGGCGGGCAGTCTCGACTTCACGAAGCGGGCATCGGCCCAGAAAGTCGCCGCTCCCGTGCCCGCGGCGGCGGCCGCGGGGGAAGCGGGTCCGGGCCGCGCCCCGCAGATGCTCGCCCTGCCGTCGTTCGCGGACATCGCCGAGCAGGTCATGCCGGCGATCGTCTCGGTGACGGCGACCGTCATCATCTAGG
>JBDTML010000090.1:0-8075 GCA_039934255.1 Acidobacteriota bacterium
GGTGGGCCTCGTTGTGTTCGACGTATTCGCAGCCGTGGCGGGCGGCGGCTCGTCTGTGCCGGCCCGGATCCGTGCGTTGTCGCCCAGCGTCACGACGCGAAGCGTGACGGGCACGACGCCGTCTCCGACTGAGCCGATCTCGTGAGCGGCCGCCTTCGAGAGGTCCACGATGCGTCCCGCCACGAAGGGCCCCCGGTCGTTGATCTTCAGGCGAACCGTCCTGCCGTTCTTCTCGTTCGTGACGTCCACGACCGTTCCGAGGGGCAGCGTGCGGTGCGCGCCGGAAATCTTCTCGGGCCGGAACGTCTCGCCGGAAGCCGTCGGCAGCCCGTCGAACTCCTTGCCGTACCAGGACGCGAGCCCCCGCTCGCCACCGCTGGCAGCGCCGGTGGCAACGTTCTTGGCGGGCGGCTGAGAAGAACAGGCTGCTAGGAAGAGAAGAACCAAGAGGGGGAAAGAGAAGATTTCTTTGAAGGTGAATAGGGCGCGGCACCGGCCGTTCCAAGGGGCGCCGATCGCGCGGCGGGCAGCCGTCTCATTCACTTTCTAAGAAAATCTTCTTTCTTTTTTTCTTTTCCGAAGCAAAGAAATCCTCTTTTTCTCTTCGGTCCTCAGACCCGGACTTCTTCGCGCGTCTCGCCGCCGGCCGCCTCCGGATCCGTCGCGAGGATGGGCTCGATCTCGATGTCGAGGAACTCGTCGACCTGCTCCGGCGCGCGTCCGATGAAGCGCGTGGGCTCGGACGCGGCGATGACCTCGGCGGGCGTGAGCCCGATGGCCGGGTCGGCCGCGATGCGGAAAAGGAGGTCGTTGTCGCCCCCCTCCTGCTTCATGCGGTCGCCCGCGGCCTGAGCGAGGACGCGAATTCTCTCGTGAAGCGCCTGGCGGTCCCCGCCCTTCTTGGACGCCGCCATGAGGATGTTCTCGGTGGCGAGGAAGGGCAGCTCCGCGTCGAGCCGGCGCCTCACGACGGCGGGGTGAACGACGAGTCCGTCCGTCACGGCGTCCCAGAGGAGCAGGATCGCATCGGCCGAGAGGAAGGACTCGGCGAGCGCGAGCCGCCGGTTTGCGGAATCGTCGAGCGTCCTTTCGAACCACTGCGTTGCGTGGGTCCAGTTGCCGCTGTCGGAGATGGAGAGCAGCCAGCGCGCCAGCGCGTTCATCCGCTCGCACTTCATCGGGTTCCGCTTGTAGGGCATCGCCGACGAGCCGACCTGCTTGCGGCCGAACGGCTCCTCGACCTCCTTCATGTGCTGAAGGAGGCGGACGTCGTTCGCGAACTTCGAGGCGGAGGAGGCCAGGCCCGCGAGAGCGGAGAGAACGAGGGAATCCTGCTTGCGCGTGTACGTCTGTCCCGAGATGAGAAGGCGGTCGGTGAAGCCCGCTTTCTGGGCGATGAGCTTGTCGAGACGCTCGGCCTTGTCGGCGTCGCCGTCGAAGAGCGCGACGAACGACGCCTGTGTTCCAGTCGCTCCCTTGCAGCCGAGGAAACGCAGCTCGTCGGCGCGGCGGACGAGCTCGCGGTGATCGAGCGCGAGGTCCTGGAGCCAGAGGC
The DNA here is from genome assembly GCA_039934255.1 of Acidobacteriota bacterium. Lineage (GTDB taxonomy): Bacteria > Acidobacteriota > Thermoanaerobaculia > UBA5066 > UBA5066 > Fen-183. Next base: position 1,556 of record JBDTML010000090.1, read on the forward strand.
ACGCTCGCTTGCCCACGGTGGTGGGCTGCGCGGCCTGAAAGTGCGTGAACCCGAGACAGGGGAGGTCGCGGTAGGCACGAGCGAATCGCGAAAGGCGTCCCATGACCCGCACCGTGCGCTTCGCGAGGAGCCGCAGAGCCTCGCGCAGGAGGATGAGGTCGGAGTTGTCGCCCACGAACGCCGACGTGGCGCCGAGGTGCAGGACTCCCTTCGCCGCCGGCGCGACGTCGCCGAGGGCGTGGAGATGTGCCATGACGTCGTGTTTCGTCTCTCGCTCGTACCGGTCGGCGGCCGCGAGTTCGGCTTCCGTGGGCACGAGGTGGGCGCGGAGGGCGTCGAGCGAGGCTTCCGGAATGGGGAGCCCGAGCTCCTTCTCGGCCTCGGCGAGCCAGAGCCAGAGCTTCCGCCAGGTCGTGAACTTCGACCGCGCCGAGAAGAGCGCGGACATCTCGGCGGACGCGTAGCGGCTCGTGAGCGGGTTTTCGTAGCGGTCGATGGGAGAGCCGGGCGAGTCGATCATCGCCTCACTCCTCGATCTCGTCGTCGGTGGGCAGGCGGAATTCCTTGGTCTCGTCGTTTCCGCAGACGTTGCAGAACGCGCTCTTGATGCCCTTCTTCTCCTCGTACTCGAAGAAGTAGCACGGCGTGTCGCAGTTGAGGCAGACGAGGAATTCGACTTCTTCGCTCATCGGATGGTCCCGTAGGGGATCAGGTTAGCATTCCGAAGGCGGCCCGCGCCGCCCCTTCGAGGCCAACATGACCCTCTCCGTCGACTCCGAGATCGGCCGCCTCAGGGCGGTTCTCGTTCACGAGCCCGGTCGCGAGATCGACCGCATGGTGCCGTCGATGATGCAGGACCTGCTTTTCGACGACATCCTGTTCGGGGCTCGCGCGCGCGAAGAGCACCGGCGGTTCCGGCAGGTGCTTCGCTTCGTCGCGGACGAGGTGCTCGACGTGCAGGACCTTTTCGAAGAGGTGCTCCGGGACCCCGACGCGCGCCGCGAGGTGCTCGCGGAGCTCGGGGCGCACCTCGCGTGGTCGCCGGAGGTCTTTTCCGCGCTCGACGAGCTGCCTCCCGCGCGGCTCGCCGCGGGTCTCGTCGAGGGAGTCGAGCGCGCCAATCCCGCGATCACCGGTTCGCTCGATTCCCTCTACCTTCTTCCACCCATTCCGAACTGGTTCTTCCAGCGGGATCCGGCCACCGTCGTGGGCCGCCGCGTGGTGCGGGGCTCCATGGCGACGCGCGCAAGGTGGCGCGAACCGCTTCTCTCGGGTGCCGTCTTCGCCCGGCACCCGCGGTTCGCGGGTCCGGAGCCGCGGTTCTGGTTCCAGGAGTTCGCCGCGGGCGAAGGCCGCGATCTCGCGTGGGCGCGCATGCGTCCGACGCTCGAGGGGGGCGACGTCCTCGTACTCTCCCCCGAGGTGCTCGTCATCGGTTACTCGGAGCGCACGGAAAAGACCACGATCGAGCGCCTCGCCGAGGCGCTCCGGCGGGAGAAGTCGGCCGTGCGCAAGATCCTCGTCGTCGCCATTCCGCCCCAGCGCGCGACGATGCACCTCGACACGGTCTTCACGCGTATCTCCGCGGGCGAATGCCTCTGTTACGGCCCGATGATCCTGCCGGGCGGCGCCGAAGAGGCGGACGTCTACGAGGCCGACCTCACGACGAAGGAAATTACCTGGACGACGAAGGATGATTTGCTGTCGGCCCTTTCGGCGCTCGGAATCGATCTCGCCCCGATCCTCTGTGGCGGCCTGGATCCGATCGATCAACAGCGAGAGCAGTGGACGGACGGCGCGAACGCGTTCGCCCTCGCCCCCGGCGTGATCCTCTGCTACGACCGCAACGAGCGCACGGCGGAAGCGCTTTCCCGCCACGGATATTCGGTGGTGGCCGACGACGATGTCCTGCTGGGACGGGAGACGCTCGACCTCCGGAAACCCGGCAAGCACGCGATTCTTCTCTCGGCTCCCGAGCTCTCGCGCGCCCGGGGCGGCCCCCGCTGCATGACGATGCCGCTCGTGCGCGATCCGGTGTAGAAAGGACCCCATGTTTCAGAAAGACCTGATCTCGATCCACGACCTGGCCGCGCCCGACGTCGCGACGCTTTTCACGCTGGCTGCCGGCATGAAGGCGCGCCCGAAGGACTTCCGCGCGACTCTCTCCGGAAAGATCCTCGCGATGATCTTCGAGAAGTCGTCTACGAGGACGCGCGTCTCGTTCGAAGCGGGCATGACGCAGCTCGGCGGGGCCGCTCAGTTCCTGTCGGCGCGCGACATCCAGCTCGGACGCGGTGAGCCGATCGCGGACACGGCGCGCGTGCTGTCGCGCTACGTGGACGGCATCATGGCCCGCACATTCGCGCACGACACCGTGGTCCAGCTCGCCCGCCACGGGACGATCCCGGTCATCAACGGCCTGACGGACCTCCTCCATCCCTGCCAGGCGCTGACGGACTACTTCACGATGAGCGAGAAATTCGGGGCGCTCGCGGGCCTCAAGCTCGCGTACGTCGGCGATGGCAACAACATGGCGCACTCCTTGATGTACGGCGGGCCGAAGTGCGGCGTCCACGTGGCCGTTGCGACGCCGGCCGGCTACGGGCCGGATGCGACGGTCATCGCGAACGCGCGCGCGGACGCGGCGGCGGCGGGAACCACGCTGCTCGTCACGCATTCCCGCGAGGAGGCGGTGGCGGGTGCCCACGTCGTCTACACCGACGTGTGGGCGTCGATGGGTCAGGAGGCGGAACAGCAGAAGCGCGTGCGCGACTTCGCGGGATGGACGGTCACGGACGATCTCCTCGCCCTCGCGGACAAGAGCGCCGTCTTCATGCATTGTCTCCCGGCGCATCGGGGTGAAGAAGTGTCGGCAAGCGTCTGCGACGGACCCCGTTCGATCATCTTCGATGAGGCGGAGAACCGCCTCCACGTCCAGAAGGCGATTCTCGCAACGCTGATGGGCCGCTCCTGACGCGTTTCCTGGTCTCCGCCGCCGTCTGTTGCGCTCTCGTGATGGCGGGCGCGTGCCGCAAGGGCGGCCCGGCCGCTCCGTCTCCCGCCGCGCCGCCGGACGACCGCGGTGTCGTCACGCTCGAGCGCGTTCCGGCGCGTGCCGACGCGGCCCCGAAGGCGCCGCAGGTCGTCATGCTGCCGCGTGGCACGGAGCTCAAGGTACTCGAGTCCCGAGGCGACGCGGTCCACGTCGTCGCGGACCGGCGGGAGCTCTGGATCCCGGCCGGCAGTTTCGAGCGGCGCCCGGATCGCGAGGCGCGCGAGAAGCGCGCCGAGGCGGTCGCGGGATTCACGCGGCAGCCGGCGCGCGCGGTGGAGTCCTGTCCGGTTTTCCTGGCTCCCGACTACGGCGCGGCCCGATGGGGCACGCTCGAGGACGGCGACGACGTGGACGTCGTGCTCTCGGATCATGATTTCTTCGGCGTCCGGCTCGTGGGGAAGATGCTCGCCTTCGTTCCCGCGCGCTCGGTGCGCCTCCTGCCGTCCGCGGTGTCTGCGGGGCCGGCCGGGCCCGCAGGTCGCGGCGTCTTCCCGGAAGTGCAGTCGCTCGGGGTTCCGGACCGGGATATCCGCCCGACGCCCGGTGGACGCGTTCCGGATACCGCCACCTTCGCGGGCGCTGCGCCGTCTGCCTCGCCGACCCTGGCGGCCGCGATCCTCCCGCAGGAGCCGCTCGCCTCGCTTCCCGACGGAGCCGAGCTCCCGGTGCTCGTCTCCCGCCTCGACGCCCGCTACCCGGACGCGGCCCGCCGGATGAACCTGACGGGCGACGTCGTGCTGCGGATCGTGGTGGAGGGGACGGGCTCCGTCGGCCGCATCGACGTTCTCACGGCCCAACCCGCGGGCATGACGGAGGCCGCGGTGGACGCGGTCCGGCGTTGGACGTACCGCCCCGCCCGGGTCCATGGGCAGCCCGTGGCGGTCTGGAAGGTGATCCGCATTCGCTTCTCGAGGACGGTGGAGAAGGAGCCTCCCCCGGACTGAACCGGTGACCGTCGCGGCGCTCCGCCCCGCTCCCTATAAACTCCGTCTCGCCAATGCTGGAGATCGTCTACGAGGTCGAGGGGCAGACGCGGCGCTTCCTCCTGTCCGGCGGAGACGTGTCGATCGGGCGTTCGAGCGAGAACGGAATCGTCCTGAACGACTTTTCGGTGTCGCGAAGGCACGCCCTGCTCTCCGAACGGGGCGGCATCTGGACGATCGAGGACCTCAGGTCGACGAACGGCGTGAAGGTCAACGGCGAGTTCGCGCCGAAGTCGCCGCTTCGGGCGGACGACGTCCTCTCCGTCGGGGCCTTCACCCTCCACGTGCGCGAGCAACCGGTGACGAAGAGCATTGCGGCGAAGGCGATCAGCGACTCGAGTTCCACGTTCGTCCGCTCGATCGCGGATTTCAACCGGGACTACAACCTCGATGCCACGGGCTCGGGAGCGATTGTCACGGACGTCGCGGGAACGCTGGCCGGCCGGCGTCCCGCGCCGGAGAAGGGGCGCGAGAAGATCTTCGAGATCCTCGTCCAGGTTGCCCGCACGCTCATCGAGGCGCCCGACGTGGACCAGATCCTCTCGAAGGTCGTGGACCTCCTCTTCGACTTCCTGCCCGCCGAGCGCGCCGTCGTCGTGCTGCGTGAGGACTCGGGGCGCCTCGTCGCGACGCTCGCACGCCAGCGCGGACGCACCGCCTCCGAGGCCGCCGAGACGTTCTCCCACACGATCGTCGAGACCGTCGTGCGCGAACGCGTGGCGGTGCTCACCTCGGACGCCCTCACCGACGATCGGTTCGAGGCGGGACAGTCGATCCGCATCCAGCAGATCCGCTCCGCGATGTGCGTCCCCCTCTGGAATCGCGAGCACGTCATCGGAGCGCTGCACGTCGACACGCCGCTCAAGACCGGCACCTTCACGGCGGACGACCTCGATCTCCTGACCGCGCTCGGCAACTTCGCCGCCGTCGCGATCGAGCGCGCGCGCCTGCAGAGTCGCATCGCGAAGGAGGAGCGCATCCGGGAGCGCCTCGCGCGCTATCACTCGCCCGGCGTCGTCGAGGAGATCGTCTCCGAGGGACCCGCCGGCGTCGAGAAGGTGAGGACCCGCGAGGTGACGGTCTTCTTCGCCGACATCGTCGGGTTCACGACGGCCGCCGAGACGATGGCGCCGGAAGACCTCTCCGTCTTTCTCGAGACGGTGTTCACGTTCGCGGCGGACGCGATCTTCGAGCAGGGGGGCACGCTCGACAAGTTCATCGGGGACGCCGTGATGGCCTTCTTCGGCGCGCCGATTCCGCAGCCCGATCACCCCCGCCGCGCGGTGGCCGCGGCGGCGAAGCTCATCGAGAGCCTCAAGGCGTGGAATGTGGGGCGCGTGGGGCGCGGCGAGGCGGAGGTGGCGGTCCGTGTGGGCGTCAACACGGGGCGTGCGGTGGTCGGCGACATCGGATCGGATCGCCGCGTGGACTACACCGTCCTCGGAAACACGGTGAACGTCGCGGCGCGTCTCGAAAGCTACGTCGCCGGACCCAACGAGATCGTCGTCGGTGAGGAAACCGCGCGTCTCGCGGCCGACGCGTTCGTTTTCGAGCCGCTCGGCGAGCAGCGCCTGAAGGGCCTCACGAAGGGCCTCCGAGCGTTCCGCGTGGTCCTCGCCGAAAACGGCACGCCGGTGCGTCACCCGAAGTGAGGCACGCCGCAGACGCGCTCCTCGGGCTGACGTTCGTGACTTCGAACGCGGGAAAGGCGCGCGAAGCGGGGGTCATTCTCGGACGCACCGTGACGGCGCAACCGCTCGACGTCCCCGAGATCCAGTCCCTCGACTTCGTGGAGGTCGTCCGGGCAAAGGCTGTCGTGGCGGCTCGAGCGTTCGGCGTGCCTGTCCTCGTGGAAGACTCGGGCCTCGTCGTCGCGGGGTGGGGAGGATTCCCCGGGCCCTTCACGAAGTGGATCACGATGGGCGCCCTCGGCCAGGAGGGCCTCGCGAAGATGCTCGACGGGTTTTCCGACCGCGGCGCCGAAGCGGTGTCCGCCCTTGGCGTCGCGCGGCCCGGGCAGGACGCAAAGGACGTCGTCGTCGCGATCGGGCGCGCCCGAGGGTCGATCGCCCTTCACCCGCGCGGGGAAAACGGATTCGGCTGGGACGTCCTCTTCATTCCCGAAGGCGCGACGCGCACGTGGGCCGAGTTGAGCGACGAGGAAAAGATGCGCGACTCGCACAGGGCGCGGGCGTTCGCGGCGCTCAGGATCCTGCTGCCCGTGCCTTGAGCTCCTTCGCGAGCTCGTCCACCTTCCCGAGCAGCTCTTCCTTCGTGCCGTCGGTGCGAATCACGATGTCCGAGACCTCCTCGCGCGCCGCGTCGGAGAACTGCGCCGACATGCGCTTCAGGAAGTCGTTCGGGTCCGTCTCGCCGCTCCGCTTGATTGCGCGCTTGAGCCGCATGTCCGCGGGCGCGGACACCGTGACGAGGACGTCGAAGCGCTGGCGGCCGCCGGTCTCGACGAGGAGCGTCGCTTCGA
>JBDTML010000091.1:0-1899 GCA_039934255.1 Acidobacteriota bacterium
GGGCGGCCCGCTGCGTATCGAGTTAGATTGCTCGAAACGAAGGAGATGCCCGCATGACTCGCTGCCGCCCCCTTGCCGCCTTCCTCCTCGCCCTCGTCGCCACGCGCGGAAGTGCCCAAACGCAGAAACCCGCCTCCCCCGCCGACATCCTGCCCTTCCATGCGACGGAAACGACCCTCCCGAACGGGTTGAAGGTCATCGTCGTCCCGACCGGCTTCCCGAACCTCGTCTCGCTCCAGATTCCCGTACAGACCGGATCCCGGAACGAGGTCGAGCCCGGAAAGTCGGGATTCGCGCACTTCTTCGAGCACATGATGTTCCGTGGCACGAAGGCATACCCGCCGGAGAAGTACCAGGCGATCGTGACGCGGTCGGGAGCTCGCCAGAACGCGTACACGACGGACGACTACACGAACTACCACACGACGTTTCCGAAGGAAGACCTCGAGACGATGCTGAAGATCGAGGCCGACCGCTTCCAGAACCTCGAGTACGGGGAGTCCGAGTTCAAGACCGAGGCCCGCGCCGTCCTCGGCGAGTACAACAAGAACAGCGCGAACCCGATCCAGAAGCTGTTCGAGGTCATGCAGGACAGGGCCTACAGGGTCCACACGTACAAGCACACGACGATGGGCTTCCTGAAAGACATCGAGGACATGCCCAACCAGTTCGCATATTCGAAAGAGTTCTTCTCGCGCTGGTACCGGCCCGAGCACGCGGCGGTCATCGTCGCGGGAGACGTCGATCCGTCCGAGACGCTTCGCCTCGTCGAGAAGTACTGGGGCGGCTGGAAGAAGGGAGCGCATTCTGTCGCCGTCCCGCAGGAGCCGCCCGCGGCGGGCCCCGTGACGGCGCATGTCCCGTGGCCGTCCGACACGCTCCCCTGGATCGCCGTCGCGTTCCACGGCCCGGCCTTCTCCGAGACGAAAAAGGACCTCCCGGCGATCGACGCCCTCTTCGACCTCTCGTTCGGCCCGACGTCGGACCTCTACAAGAAGCTCGTGGAGAAGGAGCAGAAGGTCGACGCCCTCTCGCCGAACGTCGACATCAACGAGGACCCCTCGCTCGTGGGCGTCCTCGCACGCCTGAAGAAGGGAACAGACCCCGTCTACGTGCGGACTGAAATCCTCCGGACGCTCGCCGGCCTGAGGGAGAAGCCCGTGGATGCGAAGCTCCTCGCGGACGTCAAGTCCAACGCGCGCTACGGCCTCGTGCGCGGCCTCGACGACACGGACAAGATCGCCTCCCTCCTCGCGCGCTTCGTGCGCCTCCGCCGTTCGTACGGAACCCTGAACGGCTACTACCGTCTCACGGAAGCCCTGACGCCGGCCGACCTCCAGGCGGCGGCGAAGACGTATCTCACGGACGCGAACCTCGTCATCACGACGCTCGCGAAGGATCCGATGCCGGCCGAGATGGCGACGCTCGCGCCGCTCGCGAGCTACGCGGCGGCGCAGCCCGCGGCGGCCGGTCCCGCCGTTCCCCGGATCGTCCAGAAGACGGCGCTCCCGCGCGTGGAGGTCAAGCTGCTCTTCGCGGCGGGCTCGGCGGACGATCCGGCCGGCAAGGAGGGTCTCGCGGCACTCACGGCCCGCATGATCGCGGACGCGGGCTCTCAAGACCGGCGCATCGACGAGATCCGGAAGGCTCTCTTCCCGGTCGCGGCGAGCTTCGACGGACGGGTGGACAAGGAGATGACGGTGTTCACGGGCGTCGTGCATCGCGACGCCTGGAAAACCTTCGCGGACGTCGCTCTCCCGATGCTCACGGCGCCCGGCTTCCGGGAGGAGGACTTCCGGCGCGTCAAGGATGCGCAGAGGAACGCGCTCGTCCAGAACCTTCGTAACAACAACGAGGAGGAGCTCGGCAAGGAGCGCCTCCAGACGCGCATCTTCGCGG
>JBDTML010000092.1:0-9765 GCA_039934255.1 Acidobacteriota bacterium
GTCTACTGGCTATTACCCGCAGACGTAGCGGCTATCACAAGATCGCAGGGCACGGTCATCTCGTGCGCCTCGGCGGTCGTTGGGCGCGACAAATCGTTGCAGCACAATGAGCGGACTACTCGTGCCACTCTTCTTGCGGTCGAACCGGACTACTTCTGCGTTCGGAAACTACACGCTACTGAGGGGCGCGTCCTCTCTGAGGTGGACGAGCGACTGAATGCGCGTGTGGCGGTCCTGGGTGAATCGGTTGCGGAGGCTCTCTTCGGCGATGCGGGCGTTGCTGTCGGCGAGACACTTATGGTGGATCGCATACCTTTCCTTGTCGTTGGAAGGACAAATAGACTCGGCGCAGATACCGCAGGCAACGATCTAGACAATGTGATCTACCTGCCGCTCACTTGCGGCATGGAGCGGGTGTTCCACACACGATTCATCGACAGTATCGTTCTGGCAGCGGACCCCTCGGCGCGGGTTTCGATGAAGGCAGCCATCCCTGAGCTGCTGACGCATCGCCGACGATTGACTCGGCCAGGACCCTACGCCGTATCTGAGCTTGGGGTCGTCGTGGAGGGGCAGGCGCTGGCTGCGCAGGCGTTTCGTCCAGTAGCGTACGCCCTCGTGATGTTTGCCTTGGTGGCGGGCGGCGTCGGCATCGTTACGGTCATGAACTTGTCTGTGAAGGAGCGGCTCCTCGAGATCGGGCTGCGGCGAGCTTTCGGCGCTCGCCGGCGGGACATCCGCGCGCAGTTCATTCTCGAGGCGGCCGGCGTTGCGCTAGCAGGGGGCACGCTCGGTGTCCCGCTAGGTCTCGTCGTCAATGCTCTTCTCCTGAGATGGAACTCGCTCCCCCCCGTGGTTCCCGTATTCGAGTGCAGCGCGGGCCTTGTGGTTGCGCTGGCGCTAGGCGGCGTCGCGGGCCTCGTGCCCGCCCGGCGCGCTGCCCGCGTGCCACCGGTGGAAGCGCTCCGCCCGCGCGCGTGAGAGTGCCCTGAATGGCCTCCCCGGCTGGAGCCAGCCTCCCGAGCGGCCGACGTGACAAAAACGGCGCCGCTGAGCGTCTTTCCGTACGATGTTCTCGATGGTCGACACGGTATCCGGGCTGTTTTCGGCGGCGGAGGCTTCCTGGGGGGACGCGCTTCGTGCACCGTTCGCCGCTCTCGCGGGAGGAGACCAGAGCGCCCTCGAGACGGTCTGGCTCGTCGCTTCGCGGCGCCTCTACGCGGCAGCTCTCTGGCGCACCGGAAATCCGGAGGACGCTGCCGACGTCGTCCAGGAGGTCTTCGTGCACCTCGCGTCCGGGCGCGCAGATCTCGAGGCCGTGGACGCGCCCCACCTTTGGCTCCTCACGGTGACGCACCGCGCCGCGATCGACGCGACGCGCCGAAGGGCTCGCCGCCGCGCCGAGCCCCTCGAGAGCGCCGGCTTTCTCGTAGCGAAGGACGGGGACCCGGAGCGCGACGCCGGCGCCGCGGAGCTGTCGCGCGCCGTCGGCTGCCTGCCAGACGCGCAACGCGAGGCGATCGAGCTCCGCCACTTCGGAGGTCATTCGTTCCGCGAAATAGCTCGGATCACGGGAGTACCAATGTTCACCGCCGCGAGCCGCTGCCGCCTCGGCCTCGCTCGCCTGCGCCAGATGCTCGGAGGAACCCGATGAGTGACGACGTCTTTCCGCCCGGCCTCGAGCCGCCTCCCCCACCGCCGGATCTCCGCGAGCGCGTCCTCGCTGCCGCGTCGCGCGCGTTCGACGCGCCGTTCGCCAGCGACCCCTGGACGCGGGCCTTCGGCAGCCCGGCGCTGCGTTTCGCTTGGGCCGCGTCGATTGCGATCCTCGCCGCGGCGCACGTTCTTCTTCCGAGCCGCCCGTTGGATGCCGAGAACCCGGAACCGCCCGAACTCCGTCAGCTCGTGCGCCTGCCGCGCATCGACAGCCGCAACCTCCCGGTCGAGAGCCCCGCTCTTCGGCCGCGAAACGAGGCCCGCTCATGAACCGGACCCGGACCCTTGTTCTCGCCGCTCTCACCGTCGTCGTCGTCCTCGCCGGGACGCTCGTCTGGCGTCTGGTCGGGCGGCGCCCGGCGGTGGCTCACGAGGCCCTGCCCCTCCCCCGTTTCACCGGGACGGCTCCTCTCGCGCACGGGCCTGCACCAAAGCCGATCGTCGTCGCGGCGTTGAAGCCGCCTTGCTGGGGTTGTCCGGAAGCGGATAAATGGCCGGTGCGCTATCAGACCGACCTCGATCTCCTCGCACCCCTCGGCGACGGCGCCGGCAACACCGCGCTCTGGCTAAAGGACTTCGCGAAACCATCCGGCGCCAGACTCGTCGAAGGAGAAGAGGCGATGAAGCGGCGCGCCGAGGGCCCGGACGGTTCGGTGCTGCCGCCGGACGATCCACTTCTCAAGGAAGCCGAGCGGTGGGCGGATCAAGCGACGATGCGCTTCTACCCCGACGTCTGGAAGATGGCGGGTTTCTCGACCCCGCTCCCGAACCTCCTAGTCGCGATCACGATTGCGCGCTCGTGGGTCGGCCGGGCGCGGCTCAATCCCGACGCGCCGGAGGCGCTCGAGGACTGCCGGCGCGCCATCCGCTGGGGCCGCCTCCTGCGTCAGGAAGATGCGACGTTCATTCAGGACCTGATCGGAAGCGCGTGCATTCGGAGCGGCGCGCAGGGGCTCTACGAGATCGCGGCGAGGCGAGGCGACACCCCGCTCATGCTCGCTGCGGCCATCGTCCTCGGCGAACATGCTCCACAACGGCTTCGAACGGCCGAGATGCTCACACGTCTTCGAGTCCTCGACGAGGCATTCCATTACAAGGCCGATGACTCGGCGATGAAGAACATCCTGGACGTCGCTCAGGTCGGTGCCGACCGGCGGTATCGACTAGAGGCAATCGGCCAGCTTGCGCTCGTGCGCGCGCGGGGGCCCCGCGCGCACCGTGCGAAGGCGACAGAGGCCCTCGACGCACTCGCGGCGTCGCCCGATCCTCTCATCGCGGCGGAGGCCAGTTGGGCGCTGACCTTTACCGAGAGTGACGTCGGCCGTTGATCGGGAGATTCGGGCCCGCCGACCGGGAACGAAAGGACCCGAAACGTGGCGCGAGTATCAAACGAAAAACCCAGCGTTTTCGGCTGGGCCTTCGGTGCCATCAGGCGGAAGTCTGGTGCGAAAGGGGGGACTCGAACCCCCACAGCCGATAAAGGCCACAAGGTCCTGAGCCTTGCGCGTCTACCAATTCCGCCACTTTCGCGCGGACCGGCAGGATAGAGCCCGCCCCGGGCCTCGTCAAATCAGCGGGGCGTCAGCGCCTGAAGCCGGCCCTCTCGCGCTCGGCGACGAAGGCGTCGATGCGCACCTGATCTTTTTCGGAGATCTCGGTGAACCTGAGGCCGAAGGCCGGATGGAAGTGGTCGAGCTCGGTCGTCCGGCGCATGACCCGCGCCTTCGCCTCGAGGGCGACGGGGTTCTCGGGCAGGAAGAACTCGATGTCGACGACGCGCCCGATGGCGATGGCGCTCTCGATCTCCACGAGGACGCCGTTCCCCGAGACGTTGAGCATCTTTCCGATGAGGAGCCCCCCTTCCGTGCGGCCGTCGCGCACGCGCGCCAGCGTGTTCAGCTCCCGGCGGGCCGGGATGAGCGTGAGGCGCTTCGTCTTGTCGAGAAGCTCCGCGGGGGGAAACGGGGCGAGCATGATGTCGTTGATGCCGGGTACGAGAGCCTCTTCCAGGTGGGGCTCCCCGGCCGGGACGACGAGCATCATCGAGACCGTCCGCCAGCAAGCCTGCTCGCGCAACCTGCGGGACGCGGCGACAGCACCGTCCGGCGGAAAACCCATGTCCAGGATCACGAGGTCGGGGACTTTTTCGGCCGGGATCGCGAGGAGGTCCTCCAGCCGCTCGGCGGGAACGAGCGAATATCCCTCCGTTTCGAGCGAGCCGGCAGCCCCGCGCAGAAGGCCGGCCGGAGGACCGGCGAGCGCGACCTTCTTTTTCGCGAAGAGCCCCGAGCCCCGCGGGAAGGTCCCGGAGCTTTCCATCAGGCGTTTCCCTGCTTCACGGTGACGGAGCCGCGCGCGACGGCGCCCCCCCCGGCGTCGGAGACGACGCCGTCGAACTTCACCGTGTCACCGAGGCGGCCGGCGATGGCGACGTCGATCGTGAGGACATCTCCGGCGACAGGCAGCCGCTGGACCGAGAAGTCGGAGATACCGGCGAGAAAACCCTTGCGCCCGAGCGCCGCGTCCCCGCCCTGAAGGAGCAGGGCCGACTGCGCCACGAGCTCGGCGAGCACGGCGGCCGGAAATCCCGTCGCGCGAACGGCCGCTGCGTCCGCCGTGACGCACGCGCGCACGCGGCCTTCGGCCGGGCCGGTCCTTTCGACGACGCGGTCGGCGAACCGGAACGGAAAGGCGTGCGGCAGGGGCTGGAAGTCCACCTTTTCAGGCCGCCTTCTGGCGCACGAACTCGCACAGGGCGTTCACCGAGGCGAAGGCCTGGACGCCCACCTCCTCGTCCTGCACCTTGATGCCGAACTCCTTCTCGACGCCGAGCACGAGCTCGAGGGCGTCGATCGAGTCCAGGCCGAGGCCGCCCTCCGCGTCGCCGAAGAGCGGCGCGTCGTCGGCGATCGTCGCGGGGTCCATCTCGAGCTTGAGCTGGCGAACGATCAGCTCCTTGACTCTCTTCTTCAGGTCTTCTGACAAGAACGTCTCCCTCCCGGACCGACCGGAGACGCGGAGTATACGAGCGGCGGACACGCCCGCCTTTCTCAGCCGACGAAGCCGCCGTCGATGCGCACCGTCTGGCCCGTGAGGTACGCCGCCCCGTCGGTGCACAGGAACGAGACGAAGGGGGCGATGTCCTCCGGACGGCCGAACCGCTGCACCGGAACCCGCTTGAGGAAATCCTCACGGTTCTCCTTCGTGAGGAAGGAGATCATCTCGGTTTCCACGAACCCCGGGGCGACCGCATTCACGGTGATGCCGTAAGAGCCGACCTCGGCCGCGAGCGACTTCGTGAAGGCGACGAGGGCGCCCTTCGCGGCGGAGTAGTTCGTCTGCCCGGCGCTTCCCGAGAACGCGGCGAGCGACGAGATGTTCACGATGCGGCCCCACCGGCGCCGCAGCATCCCCCGCATCACCGCCTTCGTCATGCGGTACGTGCCTCCGAGCGCGGTGTCGAGAACGAGGTTCCAGTTCGCCTCGGGCATGAGAGCGAAGAGGCCGTTCTTCAGGACGGCGGCGTTGTTCACGAGCACGTCCACGCCCTCACGTTCCTTGTCGAGCCGGTCGGCGAGGGCCGAAATGTCAGCCGCCGACGTCACGTCGCACTTCACGGCTTCCCCGCTCCCCCCGGCCGCGAGGATTGTCTGGGCGGCGGACTCGGCTCCGGGCGCGTCCGCGCGATACGTGAGGACGACGTGATAGCCGTCGGCGGCAAGGTGCTCGCCGATGGCGCGGCCGATGCCGCGCGACGCGCCGCTGACGAGAGCGACACGCTGGCGAGCAGGGGGATCAGAGGAATTCGGAGGATTCGGAGAATTCATTTTGTTTCGGACCCTCGCGCATCCTGGGCCGCAGTGGCAGCGGCAGGGGCGCGTTTCGGATTGCCTTCGAATGAGAAGAGCGGGGGCGGCGCGAGCTCTTTCGCGAATGCGTCGATCGATTCCGGATCGTCGAGCGCCTGGCCCGGGACCGTCGCGTCGCGGACGTTCCAGCGGACGAGCTTCGTCAGCACGTCTCCCGGGCCGACTTCGGCGAAACGCTGCAGCCCTGTTTCGCGCATTGCCTTCAGGGTAGGTCCGAAGAGAGACGGAAGAGAGATTTGCTTAGAAAGGACATCAAGAGCGTCCTCCTCGCTCCCCACCCGGCGCGCGGACATGGGCGCGTAAAGGGCCGTCACCGGGCGCTTCACGCTTATGCCCCTTTCTAAGAAACTTTGCAGACGATCACAAATTGAGGTGAGTCGCGTCGTGTGCATCGGGATCCTTATCTTCAGCAAATCTGTTTTCAGCGCCACCGGCCGGAACGCCTCGACCGCCGACGCGACGAGCGCCCGCTCGCCCGAGAAGACGAACTGGGCCGCCGCGTTCTCGGTCGCGATCGCGAGGCGTGAGCGATCGGGCGTGAGGGTACGTAGCGTGTCCTCGACGGCCGGCCGTCCCAGCCCGATGACGTACCCCATCCCGCCATCCAAGTCTCCCCGGCAGAGAGCCTCCGACATGAGGCGCTCGGCCTCGAGGAGGACGTCGAGCGCGGCCCACGTCTCCAGCGAGCCGGCGGCGACGAACGCGGCGTAGGTCCCGAGGCTGTAGCCGAGGACGGCGGCGGGCTCGAGTCGATGGATACGCCGCAGGGTCTCGAGCGCCGCGAGGGAGACCGCGAAGACGCCGACCTGAGCGGGGAGATCGTCATGCAGGGACGAAGACCCTGCCCCAAAGAACGTGTCGGCGAGGCGAACTCCCGACCTAGCAGAGATTTCTTCGATGAGTGAAGAGGCGAACTCGTAACGTCGAGCGAGCGCCTCGCCCATCCCGGGCTTCTCGGACAGCTGGCCCGGAAAAAGCGCCGCGAAGGCAGGCGAGGGCGCGGAGGCATCCCGAACAACGAGCGTCGTCACGCCGCCACCCCGGAGTTGCCCTTCCCTTCTTCCCTCTTCCTTTTCAAAGAAATCTTCTCTTCTCTTTCTTCATCAGCAGAAATCTCTTTCTTCTCTTCGGCGCGCGCCGACGAGATCGGCGCGAACGTCCAGCGCTTCAGCCATCGCCCCCAGCGCCTCTCGGTCCGCGGGCGCCCTGCGAAATGGACGAGGCGCTGGACGGGAGCCAGACCCGGCATGGCGGGATGCGCGTCGTCGAACTCCCACGGATGCGCGTAGAGGACCGGCGGGACGCCCGCGGCCAGGGATCGCTCGATCGCACCGGCGATGCGGCTCTCGCGCGTCAAGCGCGCGCAAACGCCGCCGCCCCACAGCGCGCGGTAGCTGAAGAACGTGCCCATGAGCGGGGGGACCTCGAGGATCGGTCCGGAGGCGGTTTCCAGCATCACGGGACGCGTCGGATTCGACGGTTCTCCCACCGGTGGAGACGTCGTCAGGGAGGAGTCGAGCGTGAAGCCCTCCTCGACGAGGACTGCGAACGCGGGGTTGACCGAGCGGAGCATCGACCACTCCGGCGCGCGGAAAGAGGTCACGGGACTCCCGGTGATGTCCTGCAGCGTGCCGCGACTCTTCCGGACGTCTTCACGGAACTCGGAAAGCGACATTTCGAAGACCCGGCGATGGGCGTCGCCGTGACAGCCGATCTCGTGGCCGGCGTCCGCGATCCGCCGCACGAGCGCCGGGTTCTGCCGCGCGATCCAGCCAAGGACGAAAAAGGTCGCCGTGGAGCCGCTCCCCTCGAGGAGCGCGAGCACGCGCTCGACGCCCACGTGCACGCGCTTCTCCCGGCCGGCCCACGTTGCGGGGTCCGAATAGAGAGGATGCCCGCAGACGTGGAACCAGTCCTCCACGTCGACGGTGAGGATGGGAGAGATCACCTGGCGATTATGACGCGTCGGAATCCAGCGTCTTGTAATAGACCGACAGCCAGGAGGTGATCCACGTGTCGCGGAACGGCCGGTAGTGCGAGCGCGCGCCGTAGATCGTCTTCACGGGCACGGTGACGAAGCTCTTCACGAGGGGCGCGGCCTTGATGAGGATCTCGTTCTCGATGGAATATCTCTCCGCGCGGAGGCGGAGCTGGCGGAGGAGGCCCGCGGCTACGACCCGGTAGCCGGACTGGCCGTCCTCGACGGGTAAGCCCGTCATGCGCGACAGAACGCTGTCCCCGATCGTGTTCGCCCAGAAGTTCTTCGCCGGCATCGTGGCCGCGTCCTTCAATCGCGACCCGACGACGAAGTCCGCGCCTCCCCGGGCGGCCGCGAGGAGCGCCGGAAGGTCGTCCGGATCGTGCTGGCCGTCCGCATCCACGAACGCGACGTGCGTGAACTCGCGCGCCAGGAGGTCCGCGAGGCCGTTTCGAAGCGCCGAGCCCTTGCCCCCGTTCTCCGGGCGTTCCAGCACCCGCGCGCCCGCCGCCCGGGCCTCGTCCCCCGTGCCGTCGCGGCTGCCGTCGTCCACGACCAGCACGTCCCCGACATGCCCGCGGAGACCCCGAACGACGCCGCCGATCGTGCGGGAGCAGCGATAGGCGGGCACGAGGGCGGCCGGAACGAAAGGAAGATCACCTGACATGCGAATGAGGGGTTGACGAATGAGCCTACTTTGTGAAAAGTATCACGAGCATCGCATGGGCACGCCGCTCGCTTTCCTGCCGATACTGCTCATGCTCATGGGCGCCCTCGTCGTAGGCGTCGTTCTGCTGAGCCTGAATGCCCTCCTCGGGCGGAAAATCCGCACGAAACGTAAGCTTTCGCCCTTCGAGAGCGGTATGCCGCTCCTGGACGACAGCCACAAGCGCATCAGCGTCAAGTTCTTCATCGTCGCGATGCTCTTCATCCTGTTCGACGTGGAAGCGGCGTTTCTCTACCCCTGGGCGGTCGTGTTCCGGCAAGGCGGCTGGCCGGTCTTCGTCGAAATGCTCGTGTTCGTCGGTGTCCTCTTCCTCGGGTTTGCCTACCTGTGGAAGAAGGGCGCGTTCGACTGGGATTGACATGAGCGGCGGACAGAACCTCCCCGTGGCCGAGCAGGCCGGAAACCCTCGCGCCGGCGAGCACGGCGCGCTTTCCTGCGGCCGTGCTCTCGCGTTTTCGCGCGAGACGCGGGCCGACTTCGACCGCCTGCTCGGGCGCTACCCGACGAAGCAGGCCGCGCTGCTTCCGACGCTCTGGCTCGCGCAGCGCGAATGGGGATGGATCTCGCGGGAGGCCGTGGACTACGTCGCGACGCTTCTCGAGCTCGCGCCCGCGTTCGTGTGGGGCGTCGTGACGTTCTACACGATGTACAACCGCGCGCCGGTCGGAAAGCACCTCATCCAGGTATGCACCTCGATCTCCTGTCATCTGAACGGCGCCGAGGAGGTCTTTCACGAGTGCAAGAAGCGGCTCGGCGGACTCAAGTCCGGCGAGGTCTCGCCCGACGGGAAGTTCACCGTCGTCGAGGTGGAGTGCCTCGCACAGTGCGACAAGGCGCCCGCCGTGATGGTCAACGATGACGATTACTTCGTGATCACGAAGGACAAGCTCGACGCCTTCCTCGGAGGCTTGAAGTGAGCGGCCTCTCGCCCGCCCCGCCCGTCCTCCTAGCCCGAATCGGCAAACCGAACTCGGTCTCCCTCGACTCGTATGTCGCCGACGGCGGCTATGAGTCCTGGAAAAAGGTCCTCGGCGGAGTGAAGGGCGCCGAATGGACGCCCGCGAGGGTCACGGACATGGTGAAGGCCTCGGGCCTCCGCGGCCGCGGCGGCGCCGGCTTCCCGTGCGGCATGAAGTGGACGTTCGTCCCCACGAAGGACAAGCGCGGCGAAAAGCCGGTCTACCTTCTCTGCAACGCGGACGAATCCGAGCCCGGCACTTTCAAGGACCGGCTCCTGATCGAGAAGGACCCCCACCAGCTCCTCGAGGGGATGATGCTCGCGAGCTTCGCCCTCGACGTGAAGCATGCCTACATCTACATCCGGGGAGAGATGGTCCACGGCGCCGAAATCCTCGACAAGGCCGTCACCGAGGCGCATGAGAAGGGCCTTCTCGGGACCGACATTCTCGGCTCCGGGGTGGACCTGACGATCACGGTTCACCGCGGCGCGGGCGCCTACATCTGCGGCGAGGAGA
>JBDTML010000093.1:0-9328 GCA_039934255.1 Acidobacteriota bacterium
CCGCCTACGTCGGCGAAGAGATCACGCTTCACTACGAGCTCCTCACGCAGGCCGACGTGCAGGGCCTCGAATACCTCGACGCACCGCGCTTCCCCGGCTGCTGGGCCGAAGACCTGGAGAAGCCGGAGAAGCCGGTGGGCCACCGCGACGTCGTGGACGGACGCACGGTGATGCGGTTCACACTCCTCAAGAAGCTCGTCTCGGGCCTCAACCCCGGAACCGTCAGCATTCCCGAGGCGAAGATCCGCACGAGCGTCCGCATGCCGCCCGACCCCTTCAACGACCCGTTCGGCTTCTTCCCGCGGCCGGAAGTCCTGGACCTCGTCGCCAAGCCCCTCACGCTCAGGATCCTTCCGATCCCCGGCGATGCCTCGTTCCACGGACCGGTCGGCCACTTCGACCTCAGCGCGAAGCTGGATCGCACGCGCGTCGCGCCCGGCGAGGCCGTCACGCTGCGTCTCCGGCTCGCGGGCGCAGGCAACCTCCGGACGGCGACGGACTTGCCAAGGGTGGACGTCGGGGGCGTGACCCTGTATCCCCCGAGCGTGAAGTCGGACGTCACGCGGACCGGCCGCGCGCAGGTGTTCACGGAGTGGAGCTATGTGCTCGTTCCGAAGGCGATCGGAACGGTGACCATTCCGCCGATCTCCCTCGCCGTCTTCGACCCCGCCGAGAAGCGGATCGTGACGAAGACGACCGCCCCGCTCACCTTCGTCACGGAAGGCGCCCCTCTCGCGGGCGGGGCCGCGCTCACGACCGCCGACACGATCCTCCCTTCCCTGCCGGCCACGGACCCGGCCGGCGGGCCGAAGCCGTCGATGGCCTCTGCGGCCGCGGACGCGCCGGCTGCAGTCGACTTCTCGCACCGCACCGTGACGGTCCCGTTCTGGGCCATCGCCGCGATCCCCGGAGCGGCTTTCCTCGCGCTCGGCGCGACTCTTCTCGCGCGGCGGCGGAAGAAGAACGGCACGTGGCAGGAGGCCCTACGGGCCGAGCCGGGCGAAACGAAGGAACGCGCGGCCGCGCGCGTCGACCGGGCTCTCCGCGAGGCCCTCCTGCGGCGCTATCTCGTTCCCGATGACGCGTCCGGGCAGGAGGTCCTCTCCCAGCTCGCCGCTCGGGGCCTTCCGGCCGCGCAACTCGAGGACGTCCGGACGCTTCTGTCGGACGTGGATTTCCTCCGTTACGCGCCCCAGCTCGGCGACTACGGCGCGCGCATCGAGGGGCTTCGCGCGCGCGCCCGGGACGTCCTGCAACGCCTCCTCTGAGCGCCCCCCGTCGAGGCCCGGGCCCTGAAGCGTAAAATGGCGCCACCAACGTGAGCACGAGAGCGGCCCGGGTCATCTCGCCCAAGCAACTGGCGCGGTACATGGAGCGCCATCGCCTCCTCGACGAGACGAGCGGGACGCCCCCCGACCGCTTTCTCATCACGCTCGTGAACCGCGCCCTGGAGTTCGTGCCGGCGCAGGCAGGCGCGCTGCTGCTCGACGACCCCGTCTCGAAAGAAGACGACCGTTCGCGCAACGAGCTCGCCATCATCGTCGCGGCGGGAGACGTGAAGGACAGCGCCGTCGGCCGGAAGGTGCGGCCGGTGGACGGCATCGCGGGCTTCGTCTACGCTCGCGGCGAACGCACCTGCGTGAACGAGGTCGGGGGCGCGCACGCGTTCTCCCGCGAGATCGACTCCCTCCTCGAGATGCCGATCATGAACGTCCTCGCGGTCCCCGTCGTGATCGAAAACCACGTATGCGGCTCCCTCATCCTCCTGAATCGGCAGGGCGAGCCCGCGTTCACGCCGCGCGACGAGCGACTCATGGAGCTGTTCGGGGACACCCTCTCACTCGCGCTCCAGAACCTCCTCGACGAGCGGCGCGCCCGGGAAGTCGCCCGGCGCGACTCGCTCACGTCTCTCTACAACGACCGTTACTTCCACCGGAAGCTCCAGCGCGAGATCGACCGGCTCGGCGAAACGAAAGACGGCGAGCTTGCGCTCCTCTTCCTCGACTGCGACCACCTCAAGAGGGTCAACGACCTTCACGGACACCTCGCGGGCAGCCAGGTGCTCCGCGAAGTCTCTTTCATCCTCCAGCGCACGCTCGCGGAAACCGTCTCTCTCGCCTGCCGCTATGGCGGCGACGAATTCACGGTGATCCTCCTCGACGCCGACCTGTCGGCGGCCGTCGCGATCGCCGAGAGAATACGAAGTGCGATCGATGACTGGACCTTCCTGCCGATGTCGATCGGTCCCGGCGAGCCCGCGTTGAATCTCAAGAACGTCGTGACGATGTCCGTGGGCGTCGCCACGTACCGCGCGCACGTGGATACGTCCCTGCCTACCGCCGAGCAGAAGAACCAGATCCTCAAGAAGGCGGATTCCGCCCTCTACGCCGCCAAGACAAAAGGTAAGAACTGCGTCGTCGCGGCGGAGGCGTCTTCGGCGTCCCCCGAGGGCAGCTCGGTCATTCTGAAGACCTGAAGAAGGGCGTCAAGACGCTCTCTCTCAACGTCTTACACCCCGCTATCCGGGCAGGTTAGAATGCCCGAATGGCCTCCCCCTCTTCGTCCGTCCTGTCCCTGAACAAGGCAAGAAACGTCCTCGATTCGCTCTCGAAGCACATGCTCGTCGACGGCTACCACGTCGTCATGGACCTCCGGGAGTCGCGCGGAAATTTCATCCACGACTCGCTTCACGGGGTCGAGATCCTCGATTTCTATTCGCATTTCGCCACCTGTCCAGTCGGCTACGCGCACCCCAAGCTGACGACCCCGGAATTTCTCGAAGAGCTCGCGTGGACGGCTGTCACGAAACCGGCGAACAGCGACATCTATACCGAGCAGATGGCGTCCTTCGTCGAGACGTTTGCGCGCCTCGGCGTGCCGGCGACCCACGCCCAACACATGTTCTTCGTCGAGGGCGGGGCTCTCGCGAACGAGAACGCGCTGAAGGCCGCGTTCGACTGGAAAGTGCGCCGTAACTTCAGGAAGGGCTACCGCCGCGAGGTCGGCTCGAAGATTCTGCACTTCGAGCAGGCGTTTCACGGCCGCAGCGGCTACACGCTCTCCCTCACGAACACGAGCGACCCGCGCAAGACGATGTACTTCCCGAAGTTCGACTGGCCACGCGTCGTGAACCCGAAGCTCACCTTCCCGCTCACCGAAGAGAACCTCGCGGCGACGATCGCCGTGGAGCGCCTCGCGATCGTCCAGATCGAGCGGGCCCTCGCGGAGAATCGCGACGACATCGCCGCGCTCATCCTCGAGCCGATCCAGGGGGAGGGCGGCGACAATCATTTTCGCGCCGAATTCCTCGCGCAGCTGCGCGCGCTGTGTGACGAGCACGAGATGCTTCTCATCCTCGACGAGGTGCAGACCGGTATGGGTCTCACCGGCACGATGTGGGCCTTCGAGGGCCTCGGCGTGACGCCCGATCTCTTCACGTTCGGCAAGAAGACGCAGGTTTGCGGCTTCGTCTCGAACGACCGGATCCTCGGAGAGAACGAGAACGTCTTTACCGTCTCCTCGCGCATCAATTCGACCTGGGGCGGGAACCTCGTCGACATGGTGCGCTGCAAGAAGATCCTCGAGATCATGGCGGAGGAAAGGCTCGTCGAGAACGCGAAGACGACGGGCGAGTTCCTCCTCCGAAAGCTGAACGACGTGGCTTCCGAGTTCCCGGGCAAGGTGACGACCGTGCGGGGCCGCGGCCTCTTCATCGCGTTCGACCTTCCGGACGCGACGGCGCGGGGACAGGTCATGGCCTGTTGGCTGAAGAAGCACAACGTGATGTCGCTCGCCTCGGGCGAGCGCGCGATCCGTCTGCGTCCCCCGCTCACGCTCACGAAGGACGAGGCCGCCGTCGGCGTCCATCGGCTGCGCGCCGCGCTGACGGAAGTCCTCGGCTGACAAGTCGCCTCGTCCGCCGCGCGGTTCTCCTTCTTCTCCTTCTCGGCGGCTCTTTCTTCCTCCTCGTCTTCATCCCCCTCCCCTCGATCCTCCTCCTCCGCTGGCGGGATCCCAGCACGACCGCCTTCATCCGCGCGCGCCAGGAACGCCTGCGCGCGCAGGGCAAGAAGGACACGATCGACCGGCGGCCGGTGCCCCTCTCCCAGGTGGCGCCCGTGCTCATCCGCGCCGTCCTCTCCGCCGAGGACGCGCACTTCTTCGAGCATCGCGGCATCGACTGGGACGCGGTCGAGACCGCGCGCGCATGGAACCGGGTCCATGCCCGGGACCGCAGGAAGCGCCTCCGCGGCGCCTCGACCCTGACACAGCAGCTCGCGAAGAACCTCTGGCTCTCCGGCGAGCGCACCTGGCTGCGGAAGGGACGTGAGGCCGCGATCGCCGTCGTCCTCGACCGGTTCGTTCCGAAGAGGCGGACCCTGGAGGTCTATCTCTCGGCGATCGAATTCGGGGAGGCGACCTACGGATGCGAGGCCGCGTCGCGCGCCCTCTTCGGCGTCGGCGCGAACCGCCTCTCGACGGCTCAGGCGGCGCGCCTCGCGGCCCTGATTCCCGGTCCCAGATGGTACCGCGCGCATCCCGAGGCGTGGGAACACCGCGCGGCGCTCATCGAGCGGCGTCTCGAGAACTACACTCTGCCCGAAGAGCTGGCGGCGCCCGCGCGCTAGAATCACCGGAATGAAAATGCGTCACGCGGCTCCCGTTCGAGGAGCCACCGCTCTCGTCCTCGCATCGCTGGCCCTCGGGGCCTGCAGCCCGAAGCCCGCCGAAGTCCGCGTGACACCCGCGAAGGCGACTCTCTTCGGGCCGGGACGCACGCAGTCCCTCAAGTACGACGTCTTCGACAGGAAAGGCAATCCGATGCCGGGTCTCACGGCCACGTGGACGTCCGACAAACCGAAGGTGGCGTCCGTGGACCCGAACGGGCTCGTCCGCTCCCTCGCGCCCGGCCGCGCGGTCGTGACCGCGACTTTTCAGTCCCTTTCCTCCAGCGCCTCCGTCGAGGTCATCGACGTCGCGTCGCTCACGGTCTCGCCGGCCCGCATGACGCTTGTCGGCGCGCCGGGCACGAAGATGACGCTCGTCGCCGCGGTCCGGGACTCCAAGGGAAATCTCTCTCAACTGAAGCTGAAGTGGACCTCGGGAGATCCGAAGGTGGCCACCGTCGACACGGACGGCATCGTGGTCGCGGGCGCGGAGGGCCACACGACCGTCATCGCGAGCCTCGGGAACGACGTCAGCGCGGCGTGCGACGTGAAGGTCCTGCACCGCGAGATCGGCGCCTTCGAGCTGACTCCCCTCACGCTGATTCTGAGGGTAGGCGAGACCCAGAAAATGACGGCGACGATCCGGGACGTCAACGGGCTCGCGATCGAGGACGTCGCGCTCGCCTGGACGAGCTCCGACCCGCGGACGGCGACGGTCGCGAATGGCGCCGTCACCGGCGTCACGCGTGGCACCGCGCGAATTTCGGTCGCGACCTCCACGAAGACGCTCGGCGCGGACGTCCTCGTGAACTGAGGCGCGCCTGCGCATCACACATCTCGCCGCGGAGTGCGTCCCGTTCGCCAAGACGGGAGGGCTCGGAGACGTCGTCGGCGCCCTCCCTAAGGCGCTCGCCGCCCGAGGTCACGACGTTGACGTCTACATGCCCTTTCACCTCGAAGCGGCGCGCTGGTACCGGCGGCGCAACCTGTGGCCCGAGGCCGCGATGCCGCCCTTCGAAGTGTCGATTTTCGGGCGCCCGCACATGGTGGGCCTTCTCTGGGATCTCCTGCCGGGGAGCACCGTGCCGATCTACTTCGTCGCGCACGACCCTCTGTTCCACCGGAATCAGATTTATGCGCCGAACGAAAAGGGCCGGGACGACGGCCTTTGGCGCTTCGCGCTTTTCGTGCGCGCCGCGATTCACGCGCTGAAGAGGTTCGACCGGCGGCCGCGCATTCTCCACGCGCACGACTGGCATCCCGCGCTCGCGCCGATGCTGGGCGCCTGGAGCAGCTGGCGCGACCCCTGGTTCGACGACGTTGCGTCCGTGCTGACGATCCACAACCTCGGCTATCAGGGGGTCTACGGCCGCGAGGAGTTTCCGATCCTCGGACTCCCCGACGAGGTGTGGACGGGCGGCGCGATCGAACAGCGCGGCAACGTGAACCTCCTCAAGGGTGCCATCGTCGCGACGGACATGATCACCACCGTCTCGCCCACGTATGCGAACGAGATCCGTACTCCGCAAGAGGGCGTGGGCCTCGACGGAGTGCTGCGCGCGCGCGGGGACCGGGTCGTGGGCATCCTGAATGGCGTCGACACGACGGTCTGGGACCCGGCGCACGACCCTCACCTCCCCGCGCACTACGGAATCGACGATCTCCGCGGAAAGGCGGAGTGCCGGGCGGACCTCTGCCGCCGCGCGGGCTTCGAGCCCGGTGACCCTGGGATGATCCTCGGCGCGATCGGCCGCCTCACCGACCAGAAGGGCTTCGACCTCCTCCTCGAGGCCGCTCCCGAGCTCATCCGCCGAGGGGTCCGCATCGCGATGCTGGGCTCCGGCGAGCCGGCGCTCGAAGGCGCGATGCGCCTGCTCGAGGCGCACGCTCCCGGCCGATTCCGCGCCTTCGTCGGCTACGACGAACCGACCGCGCACCGGATCGAAGCCGGCGCGGATGCGTTCGTCATGCCGTCCCGCTTCGAACCGTGCGGCCTCAACCAGATGTACTCGCTGGCGTACGGCACGCCCCCGATCGTGCGGAACACGGGAGGCCTCGCCGATTCGGTCGAAGGGTTCGACGGCCACAATCTCGAATCCGCAACCGGCTTCACGTTCGACGACTCCTCGCCTCACGCGCTCGCGTCGGCGATCCTCTGGGCCCAGGAGCTCTTCTTCCATCGCGAGTCCTGGCGCCGCATCGTGAGGAACGGCATGGCCCGGAACTTCTCGTGGAACCGCTCGGCCGAAGCCTACGAGGCTGTCTACCGGCGCGCACGCGAACTCCGCGGTCTGCCCTGGTAGGGGCTAACGGGCGCCCAGCGCCGCGAGAACGGCAGCCTTCAATTCCCCGGCTTCCACCAGGTCGTGCGGAAGAGGCTCCTTCTTCCGGACGGGCTGGGACAGAGGCGGCGGGCGCTTCTCGACGGCACGAAGCGTGAAGATCGGCTGCTCCTCCGGGGCGAGCCCATCGTCCTCGAGCCCCTGCTCGAGGTAGTCGGCAACGGCCGACAGAAGAGAAGGGTCGGTCTCCTCCGCGAGACGGGAGAGGTTGCAACGCACCGTCCTCCGCGCGAGGTCCTGCTCGAAGTACCGGAACGTCGAGGCCGGCGACGACGCGGCGACGCGTCCGCCCGGGCCGCCGCGTTCGAACCGCATCGGCGGCCCGTCCCCCATGCGAATCTCGTCGATCGTGACCTCCTTGCCCTCCGCGCCGCGGCGGATCTCGTGCCGGAGGAAGAGGTCGCTGCGCACGAGCCCGCGCACGAGCCGGACGCTCAGCCGGCCCTCCTTCGTCTTCACGGAGGCGCTCGCGATGTCGCACACGCGGTTGCCGCGGCCGTCGACGACGCGCTCGAGTGTGATCTTCGGGGGCTCCTCGGCGCTCAGGCTTCGGCCGGAGAGAGAGAGCAAGAGAAAGAAGGAAGAGAGAAGGGCCGTCACTTCAGGCCTCCGTCCGGGGGGAGCGCCGGGAAGGGTGGGAGGTCCATGGGCAGATGCGCGAGGGCACGCCACGAGGAGAGATCCGTTTGTGCGACGGGGTCCGGCGAGAGGACGATCGTCTTCTTGTCGGGCGGCGGCACCTGGTCCCGGAACGCGACGTTGACCGCGAGCACGGGATCCCGAAGGTGGAAGACCGGTGGCTCCGTCGAAAGGGAGCGGTTGGCTTCGACAGCGGCCCGCAGAAGGACGGCGAGATCCCGCCTCTCCGCTTCGTCGAAAGTCGCCACGTTGATCTCCTCGAGGCTCGTTCGCACGGTCCGACTCCCGAGTTCTTCGAGGAAAAAAACGAGAGTTCCACCCGGCGCGGCCACTCGCTGGCGGATTCCCTCGCAGGGGCCGGCTTCCGCCGGGTTCTCCCTCGCCGTGCCGGACGTCCAGACTTCGAACGCGGCCCGCGCCGACGCGACGCGCTCCCACGGTCGTTCCTCGTCGAGACGGCTTTCGTCCACGAAACCCATCGACGACTCGAGGACGTAACGGGCCCCGGAAGGCATCGCGACGAGGAGGAGGTTCCGGTAGGGCCACCAGCGCCGCTCTTTCTCGGCGAACCCCGCATAGCGAAGAACGACCCATCGCGCCCGGAAGAGGGGCGACGCGTCGGGCGGAGCCGACTTCTCGCGCGCGACGTAGCTCGCGTCGCCCTGGAGGAATGCCCTGCCGCGGAACGCGTCGAACCAGTCGGGAGACTGGCCCTCCGCCCGCACCGCGGCCGAGGCGGCCCAAAGCGCGAGCAGAACCCCCCGCGCCTTCATAGATCTCTTTCTTCGATTCCCATCTCGTGCATGACGGCGAGGAGCGCCGCGTGGACGCCGGGCGATGCCGCGAGGACGTTGCCGCGCGTCCGCCAGGAGCTCTCGCCCTCGAAGTCCGTGACGATCCCGCCCGCTTCCGTGACGAGGAGGGCGCCTGCGGCCGTGTCCCACGGAGAAAGGCCGAACTCGAAGAAGCCGTCGAAGATGCCGGCCGCCACGTAGGCGAGGTCCAGCGCGGCGCTGCCCGCGCGCCGGATCGAGCGCGATTTCATGAAGAGAGCGCGGAAAATCGAGAGGTAACGGTCGATCTTGTGCTGCTGGCGGAACGGGAAACCCGTCGCGAGCGCGGACCCCTCGAGACCCGGACGCGGCGGCACGCGCAACCTCTGTCCGTTTCGAAACGCGCCCGCCCCCGCTTCGGCGGTGAAGAGATCCATCTTCACGGGATCCCACACGACGCCCGTCTCGAGAGGGCCGTGCAATCCGGCGCGCGTGCGCGCGATCGAGACGGCCCAGTGCGGAAACCCGCGCACGAAGTTCGCCGTACCGTCGAGCGGGTCCACGATCCACGACGGAGCGGCTTCGTCCGCGCCCGACAGCCCGGTCTCTTCGCCGAGGAAGCGATCCGAGGGAAACGCTCCGAGGACGACGCGCCGAATGACGGCCTCGCTCTCGCGATCCGCGATCGAGACGACGTCGTTGAGGGCCTTCTCCTCCACGAGCGCCGGGTCCAGCCGGCCGAAGTGCCTGAGAAGAACCTCTCCGGCCTCGCGCGCCGCGGCGACGGCGGCATCGAGAGCACGGGAGCCTGGCCCGTTCAATGGAACACGGGCGGTTCGTCCTCTTCCGCCATCTTCTCGGACGCGGCCTGGGCCTGCGCCGATTCCGGGAACCTCTCGACGATCTC
>JBDTML010000094.1:0-3763 GCA_039934255.1 Acidobacteriota bacterium
TGATGGTGGCGCGCATACGTAACCGATAGCCCGATGTCGTGGAGCGACGCGGCGTGCTCGAGCCATTCGCGCTCGAGCGCGGTGAGCTGGTGGAGGCTGTGCGTCTGGTCGAAAAGCGAAAGGGCGAGGTCCTTGACGCGGCCCGCGTGCACGCCCGGCAAGCCCGAGCGCCGCGCGAGCCGCGCCACGGAATCGCGCCTGATGTTGCGTTCGAGAGGGCGCCCGCGCACCGCCGGCGCCGGCGTCTCGAGCACGAGCGCGTCACGCAGGGAGCGTTCGGACACCAGGAGCTTCTCGACGCCGAAGGCCCGGAGCAGCTCGTCGAGCAGGATCGCCCCGGCGACGGCGATGTCCCGCCGGTCGGCGTCGAGGCCCGGGATCCGGAGCTTCTGGCGCGCCGTCGCTTTCGCGAGAAGGCTCGCGATCCGCGTCACGTCCTTCCGGTCGAGCGCGCGATGCCCCGTCCCGGACGGCGAGCGTCCGCTCAGCTCGCCGGCGATCGCCGCGATGGCGAGGATCGTGCCCGACGTCCCCGCGGCGGTCTTGATCTTCGCCTTGCGCACCGGCTTGCGGAGACGTGCGAGGCGGCTCCGCGCCGCCCGCCGGAGACGGCGCTCTTCCTTCGGCGCGAGGGGCTCCGAGGAAACGAAAAGATCCGTCAGGCGCACGGCGCCGAGGTCGAGGCTCTCGGCCAGGAGGATGCGGTCCCCCTTCGCCACGACGACCTCCGTCGACCCGCCGCCGATGTCGAGGACGAGGAGCGGGTCGCACGAAGGCGGGAGCTCCGAGCGCACGGCGCGCGTGATGAGGCGCGCTTCCTCTTCGCCGGAGATCACGGCGAGGCGGAGCCCCGTCTCCCGGCGCACGCGCTTCACGAACTCGTCTCCGTTCGTTGCCTCGCGGACGGCGCACGTCGCGACGCCCGTAATCGCGCTCGCGCCCGCGGCCCGCGCGAGGGCGACGTAGCGGGCGAGGCAGTCGATCCCGTCGGCCATCGCCTCTTCCGAGAGCGACCCCGAGACGAGCGTCTCCTGCCCGAGCCTCACCATCTCCTTCTCGCGCAGGATCTCGACCCAGTGCCCGGGATCCGCGGCGTCCCGCCGCGCGACGAGGAGCTTGATCGAATTCGACCCGACGTCGATCGCGGCAATGTTTTTCGACGCGGCCATCTTTCGAAACCGTATGGTAGCCCTGTTATCTTGGCGTGACGTGAGCGTCTTCCCGTTCGCCGACCGCCCGCGGCTCTTCGGCGTCGCCGTCTCGCACTACCAGGTCGAAGGGGACGATCCGTGCGATTGGACCGCCTGGGAAGCGGCCGGACGGACGAAGGGCGGCGCATGCGGACGCGCGGCGGGATCCTGGGAGCGTTACGAAGAGGACGCTGCGCTCGCGGCGGGCCTCGGCGCGAACGCATTCCGTTTCTCGGTTTCGTGGAGCCGCGTCGAGCCGCGCCGGGGCGTCTTCGACGAAGCCGCCCTCGCGCGCTACCGGCTTTTCGTCGAGCGCCTCGTGTCCCTCGGGCTCGAGCCCGTCGTCACGCTCCACCACTACACCCACCCGGGGTGGTTTCACGAGGAGACGCCCTGGACCTCGCCCTCGTCGGTCGATGCCTTCACGCGTTTCGCCCGAAGAGTGGCACGGGCGCTCGCACCTCACGTAAGGCTGTACGTCCCGTTCAACGAGCCGCTGGTCTTCCTCCTCGGGGGCTTTCTCGACGGACAGATTCCGCCGGGGCTCGCCGACCCGCGCGCCGCGGCGCGCGCGCTGGACCACATCCTCGCGGCCCACGCCGAGACGGCGACCGTCCTTCGCGAGGAAGCGCCCGGGACGGCCGTCGGAATCGCGCACAACATGATGGACTTCGAGCCGGACCGCGCGGGGCATCCGCTCGACGGGCTTCTCGCCCGTCATGCGCGGCGCGTTTACAACGGCGCCTTCCTCGAGGCCTTCTCGACGGGGCGGTGGGACCTCCGCATCCCGCCGTTTACGCGGCTCAAGGGCCGGCGCGACGCGCTGGTCGGTTCGCTCGACCTCGTGGGCGTGAACTACTACTCGCGCCTGCATGTGCGGTTCCCCGCGGCGACGCGCGTCCTGACGGATTTCGCATATCGCGACCGGCTCGGCCGCGGCCTGACCGACAACGGCTGGGAAATCGCGCCCGAGTCGTTCACCGCCCTGCTTTGCGACGCCGGGCGGCTGGGCCTTCCCGTCCTCGTGACGGAGAACGGCCTCGCCGACGGGCGGGACGCCCTCCGGCCCGAGTTCCTCCGCTCCCACCTCGCCGCCCTCACCGCGGCCGAAGCCGCGGGGGTCAAGGTGGCGGGCTACCTCCACTGGTCGCTCGTCGACAACTTCGAGTGGCTCGACGGGTATGGCCCTAAATTCGGCCTCTTCGCGGTGGATCCGGCCACGTTCGAGCGCAAGGAGAGGCCGTCCGCAAACGTCTTTCGCGGCCTCGCCAAGTCGTTCCTGGAGCAAAGGAGGCTGGAAACCCCTGCACAGAAATCTGTGCAAATTAACAAGGCCTGAACAGCCGGTTCATTCCTCTCGCACCCTCCGGCCCCATCTTTCCCGGGCAGGAGGAGATACATGCTGCTGGCCGACTTCCACGTGCACTCCACCTGGTCGGACGGGCGCCTGACGATTCCCGAGATCGTGGACCTCTTCGGACGCTCCCGCCACGACGCCATCGCGATCACCGATCACGTCGTCAACTCGGACTCCCTCCTCGGGAAAATCGCGCACGGCTGCCGGCTCTCCGTCACGAAGGACAACTTCGACGCGTACCGCGCGGAGATCGAACGCGAGGCGCGGCGCGCGTGGGACACGTATCGCATGGTCGTTCTCGCCGGCTGCGAGCTCACGCGCAATGCGCTCACGGGCAGGCGGTCGGCTCATGCCCTCGCGCTCGGCCTCGAGCGCTTCGTGTCCGCCGACGGCCCCGTCGAAGAGATGCTCACGCGGGCCCGCGAGGCCGGGGCCGTGACCGTCGCCTGCCATCCGAACGAACAGTCTGACTGGTTCGCGAACACGTTCTACCTCTGGGACCGCCGCAAGGAGGTCGCGAAGCTCGTCGACCTCTGGGAGCTCGCCTGCCGCTGGGACCTCTTTCCCCAGGTCTCCCGCGCGCGGCTCCCCTACGTCGGCAACAGCGACTTTCACGACCGCCCGCATCTCTACGCCTGGAAGACGCTCATGAACTGCGAGAAGACGCCGGAAGCGATCCTCGCCTCACTGCGCGTGGGTAAGGGCCTCGGAGTCACGCGTCTTCCGGATCCGTTTCCGTCTGCGGCGCGCATCCCCGACGAGACCGAGCCGCTTCGGCCCTGCACCGTCGTACCGGGCTTCGTGGAGCCGGCGGCTGCGTGAGGAGGATTCCATGACGCTCACGACCGTGCTTCTCGCCGTGGCCCTGGCCGTCGCTCTCGCCGGAGCCGTGCTGACGACGGTGCAGACCGGCCTCGCGGTGCGCCGCGTCTCGATCCTCAAGCCGCTCTCCGGGCTTGACGACGGCCTGGAGGAGAACCTCGCGTCGTTCGCGGTTCTCACGGGCGTCTCGCACGAGATCATTCTCTCGGTGGCGCACGAGGACGATCCCGCGGTCGCCGTCGCGCGCCGTGTCATCGACCGCTTCCCCGCCGCTCCCTTCCGGCTCGTCTTGGGGGGCGGCCCGTCCGTCCTGCTCTCGAACCCCAAGGTCGAGAGGCTCGTCGTCGCCGCGCGCGTCGCTCGCGGCGAAATCCTCTTCGTCTCCGACTCCAAC
>JBDTML010000095.1:0-20719 GCA_039934255.1 Acidobacteriota bacterium
GGGCCGCCGGGAGGCCCCGCGGTCGAGCCACGGAACCAGCGCGAGGAGAAGCATCGAGACCCCCGGGAGGACCGCGGTGCCGATCGGCTCGAGCGGGCCCTTGAAGAACTTCAGGAGCTGAAAAAGGGGGAGGAAATACCACTCCGGCCGCGGCACGTAGGAGGTGTCCGTAGGGTCCGCGAGGCGTTCGAGCGGCGCGGGGTGCCGCGCCGCCAGCCAGAACAGCGCGAGGACGAGCGCCAGGCCGACGGCACCGTCGCGCGCGGCCTGATAGGGGAAGAACGGCTCTCGCAGGTCGGGGCCGTCCATCGGCCCCGCGTGCGCGTGCTTGCGCATCAGAAGGAGATGAACGCCCACGAATGCGAGGGTGAGAAGCGGCAGCAGGACGACGTGAAGCGCATAAAAACGCGTCAGCGTCGCCGCGCCGACGCCGGGGCCGCCTGCCATGAGGCGCGAGGCCGCGGCTCCGACGACCGGAAGCGCCGCCGGTACCTTCGTGCCGACAACGGTCGCCCAGTACGCCTTTTGATCCCACGGGAGGAGGTAGCCCGTGAAGCCGAACCCGAGGACGAGGAGAAGGAGCGCGAGCCCCACGAGCCAGTTCAATTCACGGGGCCGCCGATAGGCGCCGAAGAGAAACGTGCGCGCCATGTGAAGCGCGACGAAGAGCACCATCGCGGACGCGCCCCAGTGGTGGAGGCCGCGGACGATCGCTCCCGCCGGAAGCCGCGTCTGAATCGCCCGGACGCTTTCCCATGCGTGATCCGGCGTCGGGGCGTACGCGAGCGCGAGTGCGAAACCCGAAGCGAACTGGACGAGGAGCGCGACGAGCGCAGCCGAGCCCAGGGTATACAGCCAGGCCCCGCGAACCGGCACGGCCTCGTCCGCGAACGTGCGCCAGAGCGACGTGAGCCCTGCGCGCGACTCCAGGAATTCGAAGAGCCTCTTCACGCGTCGAGCGCCGACGTGTCGATCTGCACGCGCCCGCCCGCGACGACGAGCGGCAGGCGCGTGAGGGGTCTCGGCGGCGGGCCGGCCCGCACGGCCCCGTCGGGCCCGTAGACGCCGCCGTGGCAGGGACAGAGGAAAGCGTTCCGGCCGGCATCCCACGAGACGCCGCACCCGAGGTGGCTGCACGTCGTGACGAGCGCCGCGAGGCCGGACGCGGCGCCGCCGTCGTGCACGATGGCGAATCGCACTTTCACGCGGCGCGTCATGTAACCGTCCTCGACCGTGCGTTCGACGAGTATTTCTTCGGGCCCGGCCGTCCCCGCGCGCAGCTCCTCGAAGGCCGACGCCGGGCCGGCGTCCAGAAGTACGGGCTCTCGCGGGGCGCGCGGGCGGAGCGGGCCGAGGACGAAGGCGACGACGGCCCCCGAGACGGAGGACGCGGCGGCGAGGGCGGTCCCGAACGCCGCGAGCGTGAACGTCCTACGGGTTGCCATGGGGGACGAGAGCTACCTCGGCTTGTCCTTGACCATCTTGAACGTCGCGCTCCCCATGGGTCTCCCGTCTTCTTTTCCCGCCGGCTCGACGAGGGACATCTCGAGCACGTAGTCCCCGGTCGGCCAGCCCTTCGAGTCGGCCTTGAACGAGACGGCCGGCTTGTCCGGCGAGAGCGGCACTTCCTGGCGCGAGACCGGCTTGCGGTCCGGCAGCGGGGCCCACACGACGCGCATCTTCGACCCCTGGGGCGCGTTCAGGATCTCGAACGACGTAAAGACCGCTTCTCCCACCGCGAAGACGTGTGCTTCGGCACCGACGACGCCATCGGGTCCGGCCGACGAACCCAGCCGGAACTTCGTGATGACCGTGCCTTTCGGCGCCTCCGCAACCGGAGCCGGGGTCTCGACGACCGCGGCCGGCTTCTCGGCCGCGCCGGTGGCCTTGGGCGCCTCGGCCTTTTTTCCGCCGCAACCCAGGGAGAGAACGCACAGAGCAACCGGAATGCAGCGCCACTTGTCCCTCATGGTCATACTCCTCGCTCCTCCCCGGTATCCTACCAAGCGGATAGCCTCCGATGATCGCGGCCGCTCCGTATCGCCTCGAAATATGCGCTTGCCCGCTCTGCGGCGAGCCCCCTCCGCCGAAGACCCGTGCTGCGTTCGGACCTCATCGCGTCGTGGACTGCCCCTCCTGTTCGATGCGCTATCTCACCCCGCGCGTTCACGAGGGCGACGTGGCCCGTCTCTACGGCGCGCCGGAGTACTGGGAGAGCGGCGGCCCCGGGAGCGGATACTCCTCCTATTCCTCCATGGAACCCCTCCTCGTCCGCACGTTCGTCCGGCGCCTCGCGCCTTTTCCGCCGCGGGGGGCCGGCGCCCGTCTCCTCGACGTCGGATGCGGGCCCGGCGCCGGCCTCGAGGCTGCGCGCTCCCTGGGTTACGAGGCGTGGGGTCTCGACGTGTCCTCCGCCGCGGTCGAGGTCGCGTCCTCGCGTCAACCCGGCCGCGTGCGTCTCGGCACCCTCGCGGACCGCCTCTTTCCCCGAGGCTTCTTCGACGTCATCACACTCTTCGACGTGATCGAGCACATCTACGATCTCCGCCAACTCGCGGTGGACCTCGCGTGGCACCTCGCGCCGGAAGGGCGCCTCGCGGTCGCGACGCCGAACGTGAAGAGCCTTCTCGCGCGCATGACGGGGCGCCGATGGGTGTCCTACAAGATCCCCGAGCACGTGTCGTACTTCTCGCCGCAAACGCTCGCCGCGGCGCTCGCGCCCGCGTTCGAGGTCGAGAGCGTTTCTTCGTGCGGCCAGTACGTGTCCCTGGACTTCCTCCTCGCGCGCGTCGGGGACGCCCTTCCGACGGGTGGAGGCCTGCTGCGCGCGGCCTCGCGCTTCTTTCGCCCGGGCCGGCCGGCTCTCTACGCGAATTCCGGCTCGATGTTCGTGACGGCGCGCCGGAGCCGGAATTCGTGACGGCCGTGACGGTGCCCGACCTCTCCCTCGTCCTGCCGATTTTCAACGCGGCGCTTTTCGTGGAGCGAAGCGTCGCGGAAGCGGCGGAATTTCTCGGCCGGGGAAGCCTCTCGTGGGAGATCGTCGCCGTCGACGACGGGAGCACGGACGACACGGCGGCCCGCCTCGCCGCCTGTTCCGCGGAAAACCTGCGGATCGTCTCCCTGCCCCGCAACCTCGGAAAGTTCGGTGCGCTGAAAGCCGGGATGCAGGCGAGCCGGGGACGATGCCGCGTCTTCACGGACGCCGATCTTCCGTTCGACCTCGATGCGATTCCTTACATGGCGCGCCTCGTGAACGACCGCGGGTTTCACGTCGTCACCGGCGATCGCACGCTCACAGGATCCGACTACCGGCCCCACGTCTCGCGGCGCCGCGACACGGCTTCGGCCGCCTTTTCGTATCTCGTGCGCATGCTCGTGACAGGCGGGCTTTTCGACACACAGTGCGGCCTCAAGGCATTCCGGAGCGACGTCGCCGAGGCGCTCTTCCCCCTGCTCGCGGAGAACGGCTTCGCCGGAGACGTCGAGCTGCTTTACGTGGCGCTCAAGTACAACCTCGAGATCAAGCGCGTGCCGGTTCGCCTGCGGCGCTCGGAGCCGACGACCGTCCATCTCGGCCTCGACTCCCTGCGTATGCTGGGGCGCATCGCCTCGCTCCGGCAGGCGTGGGATGCGGGCCGCTATCGCTCACCCGCGCTCGAGCGGATCGGGGGGCAGGCCTACTGGTCCGCGGACGCGGAAGAGTCCTCGCCCTGAAGCTCGCCTACCACCGGAGGTAGACGGGGCGGTCGACGAAAGGAGGCTTCTCGGACGGTCCGAAGTCCTCCGGCTTGCACGGGGGCCCAACGCCCGCGCCCGGAGGCGGCCGGAGAGCGGACGGTGGAACGATCGAGGATTTCCCCCCCGGCGGCGTCCAGGTCCATTCGAGTCTCGCGGGTTCGATCGACTCCTTGAACGCCAGTTCCACCGCGTGTTCGCCGGCCGAGAGGACGACGCTCGCGTCGACGGGCTTGTCGTGCTCTCCCTCGCTCCTGAGAACGGTCCGCCCGTCGAGCTTCAGCTCGGCCGTCCCGGATGCCAGGAGGCCCATCGCGTAAGACCCGGAGACCGGTGCGACGAGCGAGCCCGTCCACACGGCGCCGAAGCGCTCGCCCCCGAACTGAAGCTCGTCCGAGAGATTCCACGTTGCGAGGGTGCCGTCGAGCCGCTCCTGCCGGCGCCCGCTGCGAAACGTGACCACGCCGAAGAGCCCGCCGGGGGGTGCCGCGAGAGGCCTCAGCATCGCGGACGGGAGCGCACGGAACGCCGCGTCTCCTCCCGTGTCCGCCTGCGCCCAGAGCGGGGCCCACCGGAGAAGGCCGGGAGCCCCCTCGCGCGTGGGCGCGCCCTCCAGCTCGACGAAGTGATCGCCGCGCGCGAGACAGAGGGACGCCTCCTTCTCCTTCTCGGACGCGGAGATCCGCAGGATCTCGCGGCCATCGATCGCGAGGCGGGCGGGACCGGGGCCGACGCGGAACGCATAGTTGCCGTGGCGCGGGACGCGCATCGCCGCCGTCCACCGGAGCGTCGACGCGTGAAAGGCCCCCGGGGCAGAATCCCCGGGGCCCACGACGCGGACCGACGTCCCGTCCGGAAGGTGTGCGAGCGCGCCCTGCGTGGCTTGCCACGCGGCTCGCGGCACGCGATAGACGTCGAAGATCCATTGCCCCGGCGGAAGCGGCACGCGGCGAACGGTTCCGCCCGGATAAAGCGATTCGACGAGTTGCCGATAGTCTTCCTGCCCGGGGTAGAAGAGAAATGCGAGATCGCGGTTCGCGGGCATCGTCAGGGGAAGGTGGAAGCCGGGAGACAGGACTCCGGCCCGAAGGGAGTCGGGCGCGAGGTGGTAGACCCAGCCCGAGTTGACCATGTGGAACTGGCTGGCGAGGCTCACGACCCAGGCGTCCTGGCCCTCGCGCGCGATCGCGCCCCCCTCGATGCGCGGGTACGGCCACGGGTCGAGCTTCGCGTACTCCCCGAAATAGAAGACCAGCTCGCGCGCCGCGAGCGCGAGCGCGACCGCCGCTACGAGCGCGGCGACGGCGACGCGGCCACCGCGCCTCGTCAGCGGCGCCGCGAAACGGCGCGCCCCGTCGTCGAGCACGAGCGCGGCGAAGACCGCGAGAACGGGCACGGCCGTCGCCATGCGGTGGAGGTTCGGCGTCTCGACGGTGACGACGACACCGACGAAGCCGGTCCAGAACCACGCCGTGAGAAGAGCGAATCTCGGGTCCCTGATGCGCCACAGGCTCGCGAACAGCCCCGTGACCGCCAGAGCCGAAAGGACGGGCGGCAGGATCGGCTTTCCCGTGGGCCAGAAGTAGTTGCCGTCCGGAAAGCGATTGAATATCCCGATGGACCGCTCGGCCTGCGCGAGAAGAACGCGGGGCATCCCCCACTCGCGGTGGATGTACGGCAGGCGCGACAGGTTCGAGGGGACGAAGACGCTCGTCTCCCGGGCGCGGACGACGAACCAGTCCGGGTTGACGTAGGCCCGATAGAGAAAGGGCGCGCCGATGACGAGCGCTGCGAGCGCTCCGAGAAGCGCGCCGGTGAAGATCTTTACGCGGACGCCACGGGGAGCGGTCGCGAGAAGACTGATCACGAAAAGGAGGGCGAAGACGCTCCAGAGGCGTCCCGTCGGGTAGAAGTAGAGCGAGAAGCCTCCCGCGAGCCCCGAGAGGATCCAGGCCCACGCGCGTCCTCCGCGCGCCGCTTCGAGAAACAGAAGGGCGCTGGCCGTCCAGAGCGTCGCCGTGGGGCCGGCACAGGTCGTCTCCCGCGAAAACTGCAGGGCCGGCCCGAGTGTCGCGACGAGAAGTCCCGCGAGGAGCCCGGCACGGCGGCCGAAATGCCGCACGCCGAGAATGAGCACGAGGCCCACCGTGGCGATTCCAGCGAGAGCGCCGAACGTCCGCGCCCCGGCCACGGTCGCTCCCGCCAGGCCCATGACCGCGGCGAGAAGCCGGAAGTAGACGATGCTGATGTGGTACCAGCCGACGCCGAAAAGAGGAGACGTGTTGTGGCCGCGCAGGATCGAGAGCGCCACGGCCGCCTGGTCGCCCTCGTCCGCGTTGATGCCGAAGGGAATCCTGTCGAGCGCCGGAAGACGGGTCGCGGCCGCGAGGCAGAGGATCAGGACCACCGCGAGCGCGAAGAGGCCGCGGCGCGGGAGGCTCCTGAGCGGAGGCGCGGCGTCCCAGCGCGGAGAGAAGGCCGTGAGCGGGCTCCCGAGAAAGCCGGCCACAGCCAGGAGAAAAATGGCCGCCATCCACGGGGCCTCGCCACCCGTTTCGTTTCCGCCGGCGTAGAGCTTCAAGCACCAGACGATCGACGCGATCCCTCCCGCCAGGGCGGCCGCGAAAGCGAGCGGCCGAGCCCAGCCCTTCCGGTGCGCGGACGGCGCGGACGCGGGGGGCGCCGGCTTCGGCCACGCTCCCCACGCGAAGAGTCCCGACGCGAGGAGCTCGGCGCCGATGCCTGCCCACGGGGCGCGACCCGTCCGAATCAGCTCTTCGCCGAGAAGCGCGAGGCCCACGGCGACGAGCGCCAGCGTCCGGACCGGCCCCGAGCCGGTCCGCGCCGGTTCGAGCGGCGTTTCCGGACTCACGGCGCCTCGCCCGGAGCCAACTCGTGGATCGCCGACGTGGATTCGTCCAGAACGAAGAGCGCCCGCGGCGCGCGCGAAAAGCGATAGGGCGACGCGAGATCCTTGCGGTTGAGACCGCTCGCCGCGTGAGCCGGCATCAACCGGGTTCCCTGAACGTCGACGATGATCGGCGCCTCGTCGGGATTGTAGGGGACCAGAAGCCGCGGTCCGTCGAACGCGGCGCCGCGGAGATATTCGGGATGAGGCTCGCGCGCGAACGCCAGCCTGAATCGGCCCTCGGGCACGAGAACGACCGGATCGCCGCCGAGGCGGAACAGATACACGCCGCCCGCCTGCTCGACCACCGCGAGCCTGTCTCCCTCGACGGTCACGGCGATCGGCAGCTCGAACCTCCCGCGCATCTCCCCTTCCGGCCCCCAGACGCTCTCGACCCGACCGTCCGCGCGGAAGACGTGGAGAAAACTCCCGGTCGGGACGGCGAGTCGCCCGCCCGGAAGACGCGCCGCGTGGGAGCCGGTGAGGCCTCCTGGAAGCTCCCAGCGCGCCTGGAGCGCGAGGTCCTTGTCGTAGCGCTCGAAAACCCGGAGCGAAAAGGCGGTACATCCCCCGTCGGGCTCGACGAGAAGTGTCCCCGTGCTCGCGTCGCGCGGCAGGTCCGCGCGCACGCGCTTCGTCTCGATCCCGTCGCGCCCGAATCGCCGGATCTCCCACATCTGGTCGCGGAGAAAAAGCGCGTACAGGCGCCCCTCGCCGTCCACGCCGAAATCCGAGATCCGGTCCGGCGGGCGCAGAACCTCCCGCGCGCGGGGCCAGCCCGCAAACGAGACGGGCTCGACGCCTCGCGTCTCGGGAACGAGGGCGAGGGCGGGGGCCGTCAACGCAGGCGCGAACGATCCGTCCGCGCCCGAGACCGCAAGCAGCGGCCGGGTCCGCGAGGCGCAGCCGGGGGGGCCCGAGATCTCGAAGGGAAAGATCCCCGGAAGGAGCGGCCGCTCCTCTGCACCATCCCAGCCCGAGGCCCCGGCCGCGATGCGGGCGCCCGGACAGGCTGGGTCGAGGAGGAGCCGGTACCACCCCGGCTTCGGCACCAGGAAGCCGCCGCGCACGCCGCCTGGCGACTCCTCGGGTGTCGTGGCGCGGCGGAGCGCCTCGGGGTTTACCTCGAAGGCCATGAGCCGCTCCACCATGAGGGGCCAGTCGCGTTCCCGGACACGCGCCGCGGGATCGACTGCGGGAAGAACGAACATGGCCAGCCGGGCGGAAGGAACGTCGCGAAAGAGATACCCGACGCCTGTCGCGCGCCGGACGCGGCGACGGGCCTCGATCTCGGCCGGCGCCATCGTCAGGGCGTAGACCTCCTCGCGGAAATCGCACGAGGGCCGGAGGAGAGAAAGCAATTCGTCGCCCCGGTCGACGAACTGGATGCACGGCCCGGCCGGCGAGAGGAGCCGGTCGAGGAAGCCGAACTCGAGCGTCTTGCCGTGCCGATAGAAGAGGTTGTGCAGGACGACGTCGTTGTTCTCGACGAGCGGGCGGGCGAAGCGGATTTGCTCGTCCCGCACCATCGGGAGGGCGGGCAGCAGCAGATTCGAGGCAAGGCCCGAGGCCGAGACGCACGCGAGAGCCAGGCCGGCGCTTGCCCTCGCGAGATTGCCCGCGAGGCGGCCGCCCGCCTCCCGCGCGAGACGAACCCACGCCGTCACGACGAGAGCGGCGAGAAGGAGGATCGGAACGAAGATGACCGAGAGCCGCCGCGCGTCGGGCTCGTCGGAAAGGACTCCGGGCAGGAGGCCGAGGCCGAGCCAGAAAAGAACGAGAGCGGAGCGTTGCTCCCCGATCTGGCCGAGGAGATAACCGAGGCCCACGGCCGCGAGGATCGTCAGGCCCACGCAAACCATCGGATCGCGCCCGGGCGCGACGGTGAAGCGTTCGTACCAGTGCGTCGCATACGCTTGGTGGGACGTCAGACCTACGCCCACGCTCGCGAGGTTCTCCGCGACGCGCGCGGCCTGTCCCCGCAGGACTTCCGCGACAGGCGCGGTCGAGGAAAACCCCGCCCGCCACGCGGGCTCACCGCGCACCCGGGCCGGGTCGACGAACCGTCTTTCGCCCCCCGCGGCGGCCACGGCAATCGACACGCTCACGCCCCAGACCGCGACGCCGATCAGGAGAATCGGCAGCGCGACGAGCGCGCGACGCGCGACTCCCCTTGCGAACAGAACGGCGTGCCCCGCGAGGAGAGCCGGGTACACGAAGAGGACGTGACCGGCCGTGTAGAAGAAGCGGCAGAGCGGCGTCAGACACGCGGCCAGAAGGACCGGCGTGATTCCGAAGCGCGCGATCATCGACAGGCCGACGTGGGCGAAGAGGAGGCCGAGGGCCGCGACGGGCGCGAAAACCGACACCTCGCTTCTCGACCAGAAAAGCTGCTCGGGTGCGCAGACGAAAAGGAGCGTCGCTCCGAATGCCGCGAGCGCGCCCCCGCAGAGGCGCCGGACGAGACCCCAGAAGAGGGGCACGGCGGCAAGACCCCAGACGAGAGCCGTGACGCGCGTCGCATAGAGCGAAACCCCGAGCGCCTTGAACACGAGGCGGTTCGTCAGCGGCGTCGCGAGGCCGTTGCTCGTTTCGACGAACTCCGTCGCCGTGAACTGACGAAGGCCGTGCGCCGTCCGGCTCTGCGTTTGTACGGAGATCATCTCCTCGTCGAAGTTGGACGGAAGCTGATTGATGGCCCAGGCGCGCGTGAGGAGGGCAAGGAGAAACAGCGCGAGGAGGCCCAGGGACTCGGTCCAGCCCGGCAGCGCCCCGGCCCGGGAGGGCTCCGGGGACAGAACGGGAGGCAGCGCGGGAAACCCCGGCGTCTTCGCGAGCGGCTGGATCCTTGCGGCGACGGCCGCGGTCAGAACCGCGGCCGCGAAAAGAAGGAATCCGGCGGGGCGCACCTCGCGGAGAAGGAGGATTTCTCCCCACACCGCGGCGACGGCCGCAGCGGACAGGAGCGTCGCCGGTAGGCCGCGCCGGACTCCGCGCGCGCACGCGGCTGCCGCGGTCGCGGCGAGGAGAAGCGTCGCGAAAAGAGCAACGCCCGCGCGATGTTCGAAGAGCCAGCCGAGAGCCGCGGCGGCCCCCGCCCGGAATCCAAACGCGAGAGGATCGAGCGCGGACAGGACGCGGTCACCCCGCGCGGCTTCGCTTCGCCCCAGAAGAAGGGCGGCGAGAAGCAGGATGAACGCGGGGGCCCCGGCCGCGAGGAGCGGCAGCGAATCGCGAGACGCTCTTCCACGTCCCATGCGCTAACGGCCCGAAGGTGGAATCAGTTTCTTCGAGTCCAGGAATTCCACCGTCTGCTTCGCGAGGGCCGCGTAGCCATTCGGCCTGTAATGGCAATGATCGTAAAAAAGCTTCTCGTGGTTGGCCTGCCACGCCCGCCGCAGGAAGGGAAGCGGGTCGTCGAAGGGAACATCCAGCCGCGCGCACATCCTCAGGCAGCTCTCCTGCGGCTCGAAGTTCTCGACCGTCCCCATCACCTGGATGTGCACGGGGAAGAGTACGACGGCGAGGCGCGCCCCCTGCGCGGTCACGGCATCGCGCAACGCGGCGGTGATCGCTTCGATGATCGTCCAGGCCTTCGGGTTCCAGCCCA
The DNA here is from genome assembly GCA_039934255.1 of Acidobacteriota bacterium. Taxonomy (GTDB): domain Bacteria; phylum Acidobacteriota; class Thermoanaerobaculia; order UBA5066; family UBA5066; genus Fen-183. The sequence continues at coordinate 10,257 of JBDTML010000095.1, forward strand.
GGCCGAAATCCATGTACGCGTTGTAGATCTCGAAGTCGAATCCGTCGCGCGTTCCCATCATGTCGCCGGATTTCAGATCCCGCCCCGCGCGGAACGCCTCGCGCCAGGCCGGATCGATCTCCCCCGGAAACGCATTGCGGAAGAAGCGCGAGTCGAGGATCTGGAAACGGTCCGAGAGCCAGGTCAGGAATCGACTCTTCGCCCAGGGGTCCGGGAGCTTCTTCGTGAAGAAGAGGCTTCCCGACTGCGCGTCGTTGAGATACATCCCCACGACAACGAGGTCGGGCTTCACGTGCTCCCCGATCTCCAGGAAGAGCGCGAGCTCCTCCGCCGTGCCGGCCCCGGGCAGGCCCGCATTGACGAATCGGATCGTCTTCTTGCGCCCGGCGGTCAGGGATTCCATCTGCCGGGTCCACGTCTCGCTCTCCAGGACGAAGTCGCCGAACGTGATCGAGTCTCCGAGCACGAGCACGCGGAACTCGCCTTCGGGCTTCGGGCCGAGCTCGGCGTACCGCAGGCCGAGGGAGTTGACCTCGATGACGATGTCGCGTCCGCTCAGGACGTGATTGTGAATTTCACCGCGCGTGTTCGGGCGAAGCCTGACGCCGTGAGGACCGCCGAAGAGGACGACGGAGTCGATCGACTTCTCCGCCTTCGTGTCCAGCCGCTCGAAGCCGGACGGGGCCTCGTACTTTTTCTCCTTCTGGAGGACCTTCACGGTCTGGGGCGCCGGGAGAAGAAGGCGCGCGAAGACCTCGCAAAGCGCGAGCGCCACGAACGTCGAGACGAGCAAAACGGCTAGGTTCAAGGCGAGCCTGCGCCTGCTCGACCCGAAAGTTGTGTCGTACACTTGCTGCCACTATCTTAAGCGAAATGGCTCCGCCACCCCCCGCGGGACCGGCCTCTTCACCGCGGGCGTTTCGCCGAATCCTGCTTCTGCTCGCCCTCTTCGCCCTCGGCGTCCGGGTGATCGGGCTCGATTTTGACCAGAATCACTTCTTCCACCCGGACGAGCGCGCGATCGGCGACGCAATCCTCAAGCTCTCCTTCCAGCCCCTTCAGCTCAACCCCCACTTTTTCGCCTATGGCTCCCTTCCGTTCTACCTGACGAGGGGGCTCTCGTCCCTTCTCGCCACGATCTCGGGGCGTGACTGGTTCATTTCCTACGACGGCGTCATCCACGTCGGGCGTTTTCTGTCGGCCCTCGCGGGCGCGCTCACCGTCGCGCTCCTCGCCGCCGTGGGCCGCCGCCTCTACGGGCCGAAGACGGGCCTCCTCGCGGGGCTCCTCCTCGCGCTTGCCGTTCTCCACGTCCAGACCTCGCACTTCGCCGCCACGGACGTGACGCTCACGCTCTTCGTCCTCCTCGCGCTCGCCGCCGCTGGCCGTCTCGCGCGGCGCAGGCGCTTCGGCGACGCTCTTCTCGCCGGCGCGCTCACGGGCTTCGCGGTCGCGACGAAGGCGAGCGCGGCTCCCCTCGTTCTCCCCCTCGCCGTCGCGGTCTTCTTCGCCTGCCGGCCGGCGCGCGCCTGGGGGCGCGGGCTGCTGCTCCTTGCGGCCGGGGGAGGCGCCGCTCTGGTCGCGTTCTTCGTCGGCGAACCCTACGCGTTCCTGGACTTCCACGCGTTCTGGCGTTCTCTCTCCGAACAGGGCGCGATGGTCCGCAATGCGGGAACGCTGCCGTACACGAACCAGTACATCGGCGTCCCGAACTTCCTGTACGAGGCGAAGGAAATCGTGCTGTGGGGCCTCGGGCCGCTCCTCGGCGTCACCGCGCTGTGGGCTTCGGCCCGCCGCCTGACCCGGGTCCGAGGGCTCTCGGACGTCGAGTGGGTCTTCGGCTCGTTCTTCGTACCCTACGTCCTCCTCACGTGCACGTTCGAGGTGAAGTTTCCGCGCTACCTCCTGCCCGTCTACCCGCTTCTCGCCCTGTGGGCGGCGGCCTGGCTCACGGAGAAGGCCGAGCGCGGGCGGGCTGGACGCATCCTCCGGGCCGCGGTCGTGGGTGCCTCCGCCGTGTGGCTTCTCGCGTTCGCCGGAATCTACACGCGCCCGCACAGCTCCGTCACGGCGTCCCGGTGGTTCCACGACACCGTCCCCGACGACGCCCGGGTTCTCGAGCAGGACTGGGACGAGGGATTCCCGTTCACCTTTCCCGACCGCTCGGCCGAGCGTTACAGGATCGTCACGTTCGGCTTCTACGAGCCCGACTCGCCCGAGAAGATGGCGAAGCTCGCCCGGGAGCTGGCCGGCGCGGACTGGGTCGTCCTCCAGACGAAGCGTCTCTACGGCGCCGTCACGCGTGCTCCGGAGAAGTTCCCGCTCACAAACCGCGCATTCCGCCTTCTCTTCGCGGGCGATCTCGGATACACGCTGGTCCGGGAAGTCGCGTCCCGCCCGTCTCTCTTCGGGATCCAGGTGCCCGACGAGCTCGCCGACGAGTCGTTCACCGTCTACGACCACCCGAAGGTTCTTTTCTTCCAGAACACGAAGCGCCTCTCCGCCGAGGCGCTCGAGAGCGCCCTCCTGTGGGCGACGCCGTCTAAGACCCTGACGCGGAACGACCTCCTTCTCGCGCATCCGGACGCTGCGACGACGGGCACGGCCGGCGTCACGGGCGCCGCGGGCGACACCGCGGGGCCGGGCCCCGGAGTCCCCACGCTCCGGCACTCCCTCCTGGCCCTCCTTCTCTTCGCTGCATGGCTGGAAGCGGCGGGGCGCGCGGGCGCGGGAATCCTCGCCGTCCTGCTCCCCGCACGGCCGGGTCGCGATGCGCTCGGGCGCGTCACCGGCGTCCTTCTCTTCGCGTTCGTGCCCTGGCTCGTCGTCTCGTGGCACTGGGCGCCGTTCACGCGGGGCCTGCTCGTCGTCACGACGGCGGCGCTCCTCGCGGCCGGCTTCCTGTGCTTCCGTCGCGCGCGCGTCACGGGAACCGCGACGCCCGCGCCCGAGAGACGGAAGACGGCGCTCGTCTTCTGGGCCACGTTCCTTTTCTTTCTCGCTGTCCGCGCCGCGAACCCCGAGATCTATTCGGGCGAGAAAACGATGGACTTCTCGTTCCTGAACACGCTCCTCAGGTCCACGGAGCTTCCGCCGCCCGAGCCGTGGCTCGCCGGGACGACCCTGTCGTACACCTACTTCGGGCACTTTCTCGCAGCGGCAGCCGGGAAGCTCCTCGGCATCCACCCCGGCCTGCTCTTCAACCTCGCGATCGCGATGACGGCGGCGCTCGCGGCCTCCGGGATCCTCGCGGCCGGCGCCGCGCTCGGCGGACGCCTGCGGACGGGCGCCGTCGCGGTGCTGCTCGCGCTCTACCTCGCGCCGCCCTCCGGCCCCTGGACCGCGTTCGATTTCCACTTCCGCCAGGCAGGCCGGCCGCTGGACTGGCACTACTTCTGGGCGACTTCGCGCGTCATCGCTCCGAACGGGATCAGCGAGTACTTCTTCTGGAGTTTCCTCTTCGCGGACCTCCACGCGCACGTCCTCGCGCTGCCTTTCACCGCGGCCTTCGTCGCGGCCCTGCTCCTCTTCCTCACGCGGGATCGGGTGGCCACGTTCGCTCCGCGGCACGCCGTCGCGCTCGTCGGACTCCTCGGCCTCTTCTTCGCCGCTCTCCAGATCACGAACGGCTGGTCGACGCCCGTCTACGCGTGCCTTCTCCTCTTCCTTCCCGGCGTCCTCTGGTTCGGAACCCGGGCGCCCTCGTTCGCGGCGTCGGTCCGAACGCTGGCGGTCGGCGTCCTCCTGCCGGCAGCCGGCGTCGCGCTTTCGGCCTGGCTCCTCGCGCGCCCGTTTTGGTCGCGCTTCTCGCCACCGCCCCGGAACTGGGGCCGGGAGGTGGGCCCGTGGGCCCGGCCGTGGGACTTCTTCAACGTGTGGGCGTTCTTCGTTGCGCTCCTCCTCCCGTTTGCTTTCTACGCGTGGAAGACAGGCGCCGTGCCTCGTGGAAAGGCCGCGCGCGCGTTCCTGATCCTGGCGGCGATCGCCCTTCCCCTGTCCGTCATGTCCGTCTCTCTCCATCCGCCGCGGCTCGCCGAAGCGCCCTCTTCGGCGTTCTTCACCGGCATCGCCTTTCTCGTCGCGCTCGGTGCCGCGCTCCGGCGGGCGACCGACGACCGCCTTCGACCTGCCCTCGCCCTCGTGGCCTTCGGCTTCGCGATCCTGACCGGGTGCGAGGTCGTCTACGTGTGGGACCGCATGAACACGATCTTCAAGTTCCACTTCGAGACCTGGCTCCTCTTCTCCCTCGCGGGAGCCCTCGCGTGGGAGACCTTCCGGGCCTCGAAGAACGTCCTTTGGCGCGTCGCGATCGTCCTGACGGGCTGCGCCGCCCTGTACACGACCGTCACCGCGTTCACCGGATTCCTGAGGCTCGACAGGGGCGGATGGCCGAAGGGCACGCTCGACGGCACTGCGTATCTCGAGAAGCAGAGCCCCGGCGACCGCGGCGCCATCGAGTGGATGAACGCGAACGTCCGCGGACTGCCCGTGCTCCTCGAAGCGCAGGGCCCCGCATACCAGGACTTCACACGCCTCTCCATGAATACCGGGCTCCCAACCGTCCTCGGCTGGGATTACCACGTCTACCAGCGGGGTCACGCTCAGACGGAGGTCGACCGCCGCAAGCAGGATGTCGCCCTGGCCTACACCTCGGCCGACGAGGCCGTCGTCAAGCGGATCCTTTCGCGCACCCACGTCGCGCTCGTCGCCGTCGGAAATCTCGAGCGCAAGACGTACGCCGGCGGCAATCTCGCGCGGTTCGAGGCGTGGACGGATCTCCTGACGCCCGTCTACCGCAATCCCGAGTTCGTCCTCTTCGCCGTGAAGGGCGTCTTTTCTGCCGGCGCCGCCGTGGCTGCCGTGCAGGTGGAAGAACTCCCCGCCTCGCCGAGGCAGGCGGAAACAGCCCCTCCTCCGGCGGACGTTCCGGGCCGCCTCCGCCAGCCTCGCGGCGCCGCATCGGATCGTGCCGGCCGCGTTTGGGTCGCCGACTTCGGGAACCAGCGGATCCAGCTCTTCGCGGCGGACGGATCCCCGGGGCTCGCGCTCGGCACGCGCGGCAGCGGGCCCATGCAGTTCAACGACCCGTGCGGGGTCGCCGTTGGTCCGTCAGGCCTCGTCTTCGTCGCCGACACGTGGAACGCCCGCGTCCAGGTCTTCGACGAGAAGGGAGTCTGGCAGCGCGAGTGGGGCGACGCCTTCTTCGGACCGCGCGGCATCGCCGTGGATTCCGGCGGCTCGGTCTTCGTCGCGGACACGGGGAACGGCCGCATCGTCCGCTTCGACGCCATCGGGCATCGGGAAGTCGAGTGGGGCCGGGCGGACGGCGCCGGAAAGCTCGCCGACCCGCAGGGCGTCGCCGCCGCCAAGGACGGCACGATCTACGTGGCCGACAACGGAAACGGAAGGGTCGCCGTCTTCGACAGGAACGGGGAATTCGTGCGCGCCTTCGACGTCGCGGGCTGGAAACGCGCCTCGCTCTCCGAGCCCTACCTCGCGCTGGACGCGGGCGGCCTCGTCTGGGTGTCCGTGCCGCTCCTCGGCGAGGTGCGCGGCTACACCCCGGAGGGACGCCTCGTGACGACGCTGCGCGGCAAGGACCTCCCCGAGGGCCAGCGGTTCGAGAAGCCCTCGGGACTCGCCCTGCTGCCGAAGAGACGCCTCTTCGTGGCGGACCTCGAGGGGGGGTTCGCGGTCGTCCCTCTTCCGAAATAGGGACACGGAAAAAAGGGGGCCGGCCCCAGGCCGGCCCCGTTCAGGAGGTCTCGCGCAGTCTCAGAAAGACACGCGGGCGCCGAGACGCACGACCCGCGGGTTTTGCCAGCCGATGTCCTTTCCGTAGGTGGGGTTCGAGGCGCACGCGGCGTTGCTGAGGCTCGCGTTCTGCGCCGTGCAGCCGGGCTGCCCGATGCCGCTTCTCGGATCGTTTCCGGGAAGAGCGGCGGTGTTGTTGAAGAGCTCCTCGCGGCTCAGGACGCCCTGCCGGTTCAGGACGTTGAAGACGTCGATGATGGGCGTGATCGAGACGTTGCCGAAGCGAAGGCCGTACTCGAGATGGAGGTCCGCCTCGTAGGCGGCGGGAAGGTCGCCCGCCGAGCCGCGCGGCACGAGATAGCCCTCCTGACTGTAGCCGGCGTCGCAGGCGATCGAATCCGAAGCGCAGCCCCGGATCGAATACGGGCGGCCCGTGTTGTAAAAGGCGTTCGCGCCCACCGTGAGGCCGAACGGAAGCGCGTAGTACCCCGAGAGCTTGAACTGGTGCGTGCGGTCGTTGCGGAGGCGGCCGAACGCGTTCGTGACCAATCCGGGGTAGTCGAAGTCGGCGTTGATGTTCGGGTCGGTCTGGCCGCCTTCACGCGTCTGCGAGAGATTGCCCGAATAGTTTCCTTCGATCTTCGAGTAGAGATAGGACGCGAGAAGGTAGAACCGGTCGGAGAAACGATGTGACGCCGTGAGCTCGACGCCCCGGAAATAGCGGCGCGGTTGCGTGGATTCGCACGGCGATCCCGCGACGAGGTTGCCCGCCGCGTCCGTCTCGCCGTTCGGGTAGCACGTCCTGTCGAACGGGTCCTTGATCGTGCCGAGCGAGTTGCCCTGCCCGGGATTGATGAGGGCGCACGTCGCGGGGCTCGACGGGTTGAAATAGGACGCGACGTCGGGGTTGACCGCGAGGTCACAGCGGTCCTCGACGACGCGCCCGAGGGAGCGGTAGATTCCCTTGACGCCGATCGCCCAATTCTTCGCGATCTCGACCTCGAAGCCGGCGATGGCCTCGTCCTGGTACATCCCCTTCAGGTTGTCCTGCGTGAGTTCTCCGCCCTGCACGATCGGGGCACCGAGAAAGAGATCGATCGGGTCCGGCGTGGAGCTGTTGTTGCGGGCGAAGATGATGTATTCGTTTCCGAGCGCGCGCGTCTGAATGTCCTGCGGGATCACCTCGTAGAACCGTCCGACGTTCGCATACGCCTTCGACTTCCCGTTCCCGAGGAAATCCCAGACGATTCCGAGGCGAGGCGACCACTCGGCGTCGATCGACACGAGGGTCTTCCCGGTGTAGTCCTTCAGGCGCTGCTGCTCGTAACGGACCCCGGCGTTGACCGTGAGGTTCCTGAGGACCTTGAAGGAATCCTGCGCGAAGAGCCCGACGTTGTCCGTGATCGGCCGATTGTCCACGGTTGGAGCGATCGTGTAGCCCGTGCAGTTCGGGAACGCCGCCGGCATCGCCGGGTCGATCTTGCCGAGGCAGTTCGCGCCCGAGAGGGGCGTCTGCGCGAAGTAGCGATGCTGATAGTTGCGAAGGGTCCCGTCGGCCGCCAGGCGGCTGCGAATGCGGTCGGTGCCGCCGTAGGATTCCGAAAAATCGGAGCTCAGATGCTCCCAGTCCAGGCCGGCCTTTATCTCGTGCGCGCCGAAGAACAGCGAGCCGCCGGCCCGGTAGTGATAGCGCTGGTAATTCTCGTCCACCAGGTAGATCGGGCCCGTCCCGGAAAGCGCCTCCGTCGTGAAGCCAGCCTGCTGTTTTTCGAGATAGGGCCGGTTCGAGAACGGGCTCGTGTCCTGCTGTTTTTCGGTATGAAAGCCGAACTGGGCCTGCCCCAGGAACTGCGTGCCGAAGAGACCGTCCCAGCGTGCCGAGAGGTCCGTGCCCCCGAGGCTCCGGTCGACGAGCCACGCGGCGTCGGCTCCGACCATCACGGAGATCTGCGACAGGTTGTAACGGCCGCTGAAGGTGCCCGGATCGCCGAAGACGGACGCCGCGACCGTGTTCGACTCCCCGAGACGAAAGGTGAGCTTGCCGGAGTAAAGGCTGTTGCGATACGTATCGGTATTGGCCGTCAAGAGCTGTGTCTGGTTCGCGTCGCGCAGGACCGCAAGCGTGCGAACGTAGTCCTGGTCCTGCGTCACGCGGTCGAAAGCGCCGAAGAACCAGAGCCGGTCCTTGACGAAGTAGCCGCCCAGATCCACTCCGAAGTCGACGCGCTTCGGCGAGAAGTACTGGCCCTGGTTGACGGCCGTGCGCTCGGTCGTGCGCGCGTCGTCGGAAGCCAGCGCACCTGAGTCGTAGTACCCGAAAGCGTCGCCCTTGAATTCGTTGCCGCCCGATTTCGTCACGACGTTGATCGTGCCGCCCAGCACGCGCCCGAACTCCGCTTCGTACCCGCCGGTCTTGACCTCGACCTCCTGCACGAATTCGTTGTTCAGCTGTTTGGCCTGCGTGCCCGTCTTGACGCCGGTCGTGTTGACGCCGTCGATGATGTACGCGTTCTCGAGGCCCGTTGCCCCGTAGACCGTGATGTTTCCGGACACGTCCGTCCCGGTTCCGGCCACCGTCGCCGCGATCGACGCGAAGTTCCGTCCGAGCGGAAGGCGCTGGATGCTCTCGAGTGTCGCGCTCGTTCCGATCGTCGTCTTTGAGGTGTCGACGGACGGGGCTTCGGACGTCACGACAATTTCCTCCTTGAGCGAGAGTCCCATCGAAAGCGGCACGCTCGTCGTCGCCCCGAGGGCGACCCGCACGTTCGAACGCTCGACCTTCGCGAACCCGGAAAGCTGGGCCACCACCGCGTAAACGCCGGGCGAGAGCACGGGAAAGCGGAACCGCCCCGCGGTGTCCGAGACCGCCGTTCTCGATCCCTGGAGCTGTGGCGAACGGAGCTCGACCGAGACGCCCGGCAGCGGCGAGCCGGACTGGTCCACGACGGTGCCGTCCAGGTCACCCGTGGTCTGACCGAGGGCCTCCCCGCCGAAACAGAGCGCCAGGACGAAAGCAAAGAGAGACAAACATCGCAAAAGACGCATCTCCGTCCTCCTAAAGAGAAGTGCTCCCGGACCTGCCGCTGGTCGGGGTCGTTGGATGGAAGGGTGCGACCCGCATCCACCTCGAACACGAAGGTTGTGACGGAGGCCCACCGGCCAGGGACGGAGGCCGCCGGCAGGTTGACGGACAGTCCTCGCGTACGGAATTCCGGACCGGGATCTCGCCCTTCTTGCCCAGGACGGGGCCGGGACGGAACGCCCGGGCGCCCGAGGGAGTCAGAGCGTGACGGTCAGGACGCCAGCGAGCGTCCGCGCAATTGGTCGAGCTTCTCCCGGTAGGTCGCGCTCATCGTGAGCTGCCGGTCATCGCGAAGGATCACGACGTAATCCCCGTGGAACCACGGCTGCAGCTCTTTGATGCGCTCGATGTTCACGATCGTCGAGCGATGGATCCGGAGGAAGCGTTCCGGATCGAGGCGGCCCTCGAGCCCGTTCATCGTCTCTCGAAGGAGGTGCGACTCCGCTCCCACGTGAAGACGGACGTAATTTCCAGAAGCCTCGACCCAGTCGATGTCCGGCGTGCGCAGGAAGAAGAGCCGGCCGCTCTCCTTGACCATGATGCGTTTCAGGTAGCGATGCTGCGGCGGGCGCATCTCCTCCAGCAGGGCCACGATCTGCCCCGAGAGATCGCTCGACTTTTCCCGCGTGATCTGGGCCCGCGCGTGCTCGAGCGCCCTGTGCAAGCGCTCACGACCGAACGGTTTGAGGACATAGTCCACGGCGCGGACGTCGAAGGCGCGGAGGGCGTACTGGTCGTAGGCGGTCACGAAAACGACAGCAGGAATCCGGTCGGCGCCCACGCTCTCGAGGATGTGAAAACCGTCGAGGTTCGGCACCTGGACATCCAGGAAGACGAGGTCGGGCCTGAGCTCTTCGATCGCGAGGACGGCCTGACAGCCGTCACCGCACTCACCCACGATCTCGACCTCCGGCTCCTCGGTCAGAAGGCTCCTCAGCCTTTCGCGTGAAAGGGGCTCGTCGTCCACGATGAGCGTCCGGATCGTGCTTGCCATGTCTCAGGGATACGCGGAAACCGATTCGAGGTTTCGCTGTTCGGCGGGGACCGCCGAATTCCCGGCGGTTCGGGATGCCGGGTGACGCGAATCGTCACAGGAGCCCGTCCCGCAGGCGATCCACCACCGCTCGCCATCCACCGAGACGATGGATCCGTTGGGCTCCGCTTTCCAGATCGCGCTTCGGGAAATCGTATAGACGGGCACCCCGAGGCGTCGCGCGGTCTCGACGTCCTGCGCGGAGGGCTTCGGATCGACCATCGCCGGGTGCGTATGCACGATTGCGACCACTCCGGCCGGCACAGGGCCCTTCCATTGCTCGGTCAGGAACCGGCGTCCGCTTGGCCAGTTCACCCAGCGCACTCCCTCGGAGCCGTCCGGCACGACCCAGGCCGCCCGCTCCTGTGGCGTGGATCCGAAACTCGCCGACTCCCACAGCTTGTACGCCGGTCCCCGCAGAGAGCCCTCGAGAAGCGCGAGCGCGAGGAGCAGCTCCGGCGACGGCCGGAAAAGCGCGGCGAGCGACGCGAGTACCATCGAGACGCAATCTCGGTCGCGCGAAGGCGCGCGTCCCGGGCTGCGTGATGGCTTCTCGTCCTACGGGGACGACGGGGCGCTTTCGGGGGACACGAG
>JBDTML010000096.1:0-18253 GCA_039934255.1 Acidobacteriota bacterium
TCGTCGCGTGGATCGGCGCGGGCACGGCGATTTTCGCGGCGACGATCGGCCTCGCCCAGAACGACATCAAGAAGGTTCTCGCGTACTCGACCGTGTCCCAGCTCGGCTACATGTTCCTCGCTTGCGGCGTGGGCGCGTTCGGGGCGGGCATGTTCCACGTGTTCACGCACGCCTTCTTCAAGGCCTGCCTCTTCCTCGGTTCCGGCTCGGTCATCATGTCGATGCACCACGAGCAGGACATGCGGAAGATGGGCGGCCTCGCCGCCAGGATTCCCCAGACGTTCCGGACGATGCTCATCGCGACGCTCGCGATCGCCGGCGTCTTCCCTCTCGCGGGCTTTTTCTCGAAAGACATGATCCTCGGCTCGGCCGCGGCCTCGGGCCACTGGGTCCTCTACGCGGTCGGACTCTTCACTGCGGGTCTCACGGCCTTCTACATGTTCCGGCTCGTCTCGATGACGTTCTTCGGCAAGGCGCGCGGCGACGGCCACGCCCACGAGCACGCGCACGAGAGCCCCGCCACGATGACCATCCCCCTCTGGATCCTCGCGGCCCTGTCGGTGGTCGCGGGGTTCCTCGGCGTGCCGGCAGCCCTTGGCGGCTCGGACCGCATCGGCCGCTTCCTCGAGGCCTCCGTGGCCCACCTCGAGATCCACGAGATGTCGCATGCATCCGAGCTCGGTCTCATGGCGCTCTCGCTCGGCGTCGCTGTGGCGGGCCTCGTGTGGGCGTGGCGCTGGTACGGCAGGGCGGCCGGCCCGGCCGAGGCCGTGTCGCCGCAGGCGCACGCCTTCTTCGAGAAGACCGGCTTTCTCGGCAGGCTCGTCGCGAACAAGTGGAACGTGGACGAGGGCATCGAGGCTCTCGTCCTCTCGCCCTTCCGGAAAATCGGAACGTTCCTCTGGCGCGGGTTCGACGCGCTGTTCATCGACGGCATCGCGAATGCGTCGGCGTTCCTCGTGGAGCTTCTCGGCGACCTGCTGCGCTTCTTCACGACCGGCCACGTTCGCAACTACGCGCTCGCGTTCACGCTGGGCTTCGCCGCCCTCGTGGCCTATGTGTGGTTGAGATAGAGCCATGAATCTCACGCACTTCCAGCCGCTCGGCGCCGATCTCCTCACGACGCTCGTGTTCCTTCCCACCCTGGGCGCACTCCTGCTCGCCCTTCTGCCCGGCTCGTCGAAGGTGGCCGCAAAGGCGATCGCCCTCGGGACGTCGGTTCTCACGTTCGGCGTCAGCGTCCTCCTGTACCGGGGCTTCGACCCGGCGATCGGCCTTCCCGAAGCCTTCGCGATCGACCGGCCCTGGATTCCGCAATTCGGGATCCGCTACCAGCTCGGGATGGACGGCCTCTCGCTCGCCCTCGTGCTCCTGACGACGCTTCTGACCGTCTCCGTCCTCCTCGTGTCGTGCGGACAGGAGATCGAGAAGCTCAAGGGCTACCTGATCGCGTTCCTGCTTCTCGAGACGGGCATGCTGGGAAGCCTGGTTGCGCTCGACGCGCTTCTTTTCTACGTGTTCTGGGAAGTGATGCTCGTGCCGATGTATTTCATCATCGGCGTCTGGGGCGGCAAGCGGCGCATCTACGCCGCCATGAAATTCTTTCTGTTCACCCTCGTGGGCTCGCTCCTCATGTTCGTCGCGATCCTCTACACGGCGAACGTCCACCTGCACGCGACCGGAATCCAGAGTTTTTCGCTGGTCGACTGGACGCGCGCCGCCTCCGCCGGCACCTGGCACCTCTCCGCGGGCACCGAGGCGCTCCTCTTCGGCGCCTTCGCCCTCGCCTTCCTCGTGAAAGTCCCGCTCTGGCCCCTTCACACGTGGCTGCCGGACGCCCACGTCGAGGCCCCGACGGGAGGCTCGATCATCCTCGCGGGAGTCCTCTTGAAGCTCGGAACGTACGGTCTCCTGCGCTTCGCCTATCCGCTTTTCCCCCACGCCGCCGCGCGCTACGGACCGCTCCTCGCCGTCCTCGCTCTCGTCGGAATCGTTTACGGCGCGTGGGTCGCCGCCGCGCAGAAGGACATGAAGAAGCTCGTCGCGTACTCCTCCGTGAGCCACCTCGCGCTCGTCGTCCTCGGCATCGTCGCGGGAACGGGCGCCGCGCTCTCGGGAGCCATCTTCCAGATGATCGGCCACGGCCTCACGACGGGACTTCTCTTTCTTCTCGTCGGCGTCCTCTACGCGCGGCGCCACACGCGCGAGATGGCCGACTACGGCGGTATCGCGGCGCGCGTCCCGGTCACGACGACGCTCTTCGTCGTCGCCACCCTCGGCTCGATCGGCCTCCCGGGCCTCAACGGGTTCATCGGCGAGTTCCTGATCCTCGGCGGCGTCTTTCAGGTCTCAGTCGTCTGGGCCGCGATCGCGGCAACGGGATTGATCCTCGGCGCGATCTACCTTCTCACGCTCGTCCAGAAGGTGTTCTGGGGCCCTGACGCCGTCCCCGCGAACCGCACCCTCACCGACATCAACGGCTGGGAGCTGGCGGGCGCGTTCCCTCTCGTGGTCCTCATCGTCTTCCTCGGCGTCTTCCCCCGGCCGCTCCTGACGCTCGTGGACGGCAGCGTGAAGACCCTGCAGCGCGTGGGAGCGCGTGTCGGCCCGGACGAGCTCCGGCCCGCCGTGCGACCAGGTCTGACGCGTCTCGGCCTCCACGAGCTCCCGACGCCGCGGACGGAGGCCTCCCGATGACAGGCTTCCTTCACGTCGGTGGCGCGGATCTCGCGTGCGTCGCGCCGGAGCTCGTCCTCGCGGGCTTCGCGACGCTGATCCTCCTCCTGGACGCGTTCGCCCGGCCGATCCGCGCGTCCTTCCCGTACGTGACGCTCGTCGGCCTTGCTCTCGCGAGCCTTGCGGGAAGCAACGTTCCGGGACTGTTCTTCGGCGGAGCGGTGGAGTCGTCCGGCCTGACGCGTTTCATCGAGCTTCTCGCCTGCGGCGCCGTGGCCCTCGCCGTGCTCGGCGGAGCGGCTTCCCTCGAACGGGACCGCCGCAACCAGGGCGAGTTCTACGCCCTGCTTCTCTTCGCGGCGGCCGGGACCATCGTGATGGTGCGCGGCGTGGACCTTCTCGTCGTGTTCCTCGGCCTCGAGCTGATGTCCCTCTCGCTCTACGTCCTCGCCGCCTGGTACCGCGACGTCCCGGCCGCCACCGAAGCCGCCCTGAAGTACTTCCTCATGGGCGCTCTCGCCTCGGCCTTCCTCCTCTACGGCATCGCCACGCTTTACGGACGGCTCGGGACGACGCGGCTGACCGTCCTCCAGGGACTCTCGGCGAACAGCTCCTTCGTCCCGTTCGACCTGCTTCTCCAGGCCGGCCTCCTCGCGATCGTCGCGGCCCTCTCGTTCAAGATCGCCCTCGTCCCGTTCCACGGATGGGCGCCCGACGTCTACCAGGGCATGACGACTCCCGCGGTGACCTTTCTTTCCACCGCCCCCAAGGCGGCCGCCCTCATCGTTCTCCTGCGGCTTCTCCACGCGCTTTTCCCCGCGGGCCTGAGCGAACCGTGGCGGCCTCTCCTCGCGATCCTCGCGGCGCTCTCCATCCTTTTCGGAAACATAGTCGCGCTCTCGCAACGGGACCTGAAAAGGATGCTCGCCTATTCGGGGATCGCGCAGATGGGGTACGCGGCGATCGCCGTCGCGACGTTCACGCGGGACGCGTTCGAAGGAGCCCTCGTGTTCCTCGCGGGCTACCTCGTCACGAATGCGGCCGCCTTTCTGACCGTCGCGGCGCTCTCGGGAGGCGAGACGGAGCCGCGCACGCTCGCGGACTTCGCGGGCCTCGGCCGGCGGCGACCGGTTGCGGCCGGGGTCCTGACGCTTGCGATGCTGTCGCTCGCCGGAATTCCTCCCACCGTAGGGTTCATCGGAAAGTTCCTCGTGTTCCGGGCGGCCGTCGACGCCGGTCTCGTGGCGCTGGCGCTGATCGGAGTCCTGGGCAGTCTCGTGTCGGTCGGGTACTACCTCCGCGTCGTTTACGTCGTCTGGATGAAGGAGCCCGCCCACGAAGTGTCTCTCGTGCCGGAAGATCTCCTTTCCGGAGCCGCGTTCCTCCTCACGGCTGCGCTCATGCTGGCCTGGGGCCTCTTCCCGCGCGCCCTCCTCGAGCTCGCCCGAGGGGCCGCGATGACTCTTTCCGGACGCTGAACCGTGAAAAGGCTCACGGAACGGCCTGAACCCGTCGCCGAGGCCACGAGCCACCGTTTGTCCCTCCTCCTCCGTTCGCTGCGCGGCCTCGAGTCCGCCGGCATCCAAACGGCCTCGTCCTTCGATATCGCCGCGCGCTACGGCCTCAATTCCGCGCAGATCCGCAAGGACCTCGCGCAGTTCGGAGAATTCGGGGTGCGCGGGCTCGGCTACCGCGTACACGAACTCAAGGCGGCCCTCAAGGCGCTCATGGGACTCGACAGGACGCGCGTCCTCGGCATTGCGGGTGCGGGAAACCTCGGGCAGGCGCTCGCCGATTCCCGGAACTTCAACGCGGAGGGCTTTCGCGTCGCCGCGCTCTTCGACCTGGACGGCCGCAAGATCGGAGGGCGCTCCCGCACGGGAGTGCCCATTCGGGACATTTCGACGCTCGAGGACGCCGTCAGGGAGCTGGGCCTCGAGATCGGCGTCATCGCTGTGCCCGCCGCTGGCGCGCTCCCGATTGCGCACCGCATGGCAGCCGCCGGGATCGGCGCGCTCCTGAATTTCGCGCCCGTGACGGTTCCCGCGCTCCCGGGCCTCCTCGTGAAAAACGTCGACCTGACGTTCTTCCTCGAGAACCTGTCCTTCCAGCTCGCGGTGACGAAGGCCTAGAGTCGAGGGCTTCGAGGGCTCCTGCCGCCGCGCTATTCGGCCCAGAGCACGAGACCGGTCTCGTTCGGGTGCGACTGAAGCGCGTGCCTGGGGCGGACGCGCACCGAATAGCCCCTCCGGTCGTCGGCGGGCCGCGTGACCGTGGCGGCGAACGTCGCCGTGCCGTCCAGGCGTTCGACGAACACGAGCGGCGTCGCGTAGCCCGCGTCCACTCCCCCGCTCCGGTCCATCTCGCCCTCGAACCAGTCCACGGCGAGATCCTCGGGCCCGAACTCGCCGAGTCTCAGCTGAACTTCCACGCGGAACGTCTGCCCGGGCACGACCCGCGCGGGATCGGGCGGGTCGATCGTCACGGACGCGAAGTCGACGTCTCCCCACGAAGTGCGGGCTTTCGCCTTCCAGGCCGCGAGCTCGCGCGCGCCGCGCTCGCCGTCGTCGGAGAGTCGCCTCACGCGCGCTGCGGCGGGAGCGTAGGCCGTGTCGAGATAGTCGCCCAGCATGCGGTCCGACGAGAATTGACGACCGAGCCGGGACGCGGCGGCGGCCATCCTCTGGACCCACGCGGCGGGCATCCGCGCGCGGTCTCCCCCAGGCCTGTCGTAAAAAAGCGGGATGACCTCGTCCTCGAGGCGTTCGAAGAGGGCCGCCGCGACGTCGTCATCGGTGCGCCCGTCCGTGTCGTCGCCCATCGTGAACCCGGTGCCCTCTCGAGGGGCCTCGTCCCACCAGCCGTCGAGGACGGACAGGTTGAGGACGCCGTTCATCGCCGCCTTCATGCCCGAGGTGCCGGAGGCCTCGTTCGGCCGGATCGGGTTGTTCAGCCAGACGTCGGACCCCGAGACGAGAAGACGCGCGAGCCGCATGTCGTAGTCGTCCAGAAGGACGACGCGGCCGCGAAATTCGTGAAGAGCGGCGAATTCGCCCACCCGCCGGAGGAATTCCTTCCCCGGCTCGTCCTTGGGATGGGCTTTTCCCGCGAAAAGAAGCTGCACGGGGCGCTTCGGGTCCTCGACGAGGCGCGCGAGGCGCTCGAGGTCGTGAAAGATCAGAGTGGCACGCTTGTACGTCGCGAACCGGCGGGCGAACGAGATCGTGAGGGCGGACGGGTCGAGGAGCTGCCAGGCGGCCTCGATCTCGACGGCCGGAGCGCCGCGCCGCTGGCGGGCCACGGCGGTCCGCGAGCGCACGGCGTGCACGAGGGCGGCGCGAAGGGCCTCATGCCGGCGCCACAGCTCCTCGGGGTCCATGCCCTCCTCCCGGCGCGGGCCGAGAGCGGCGATCGCGGGAGCCGTCCAGGTGTCGGGATGGACGCCGTTCGTAACGGCCGCGATGGGGATTTCCGAAAGGGGCGCCTCCGGGAACACGCCGCGCCACAGGCGGCGCGACACGTGCGCGTGCAGCTTCGAGACGCCGTTGACGCGCGACGAGAGGCGCAGCCCGAGGACCGCCATCGAGAAGAACTCGTTCGAGTCCTCGGGGACCTGCCGGCCGAGTCCGAGCAGCTCGTCGAAAGAGATCCCGTAGGCCTCGATCTTCGCGGCGAAATACATTTTCATGAGCTCGGAGGGAAACAGGTCGATTCCCGCCGCCACGGGCGTATGCGTCGTGAACACGTTTCCGGCCATGGCGATCTCGCGCGCCTCGGAGAACGACAACCCTCGCTCGGCGCGCAGCTGCCGGATGCGCTCCAGCCCGAGGAAGGCCGCATGGCCCTCGTTTGCGTGCCGGACGGTGGGCCTGAGGCCGGCGAGGTCGAGCGCCCGCATGCCGCCGATTCCCAGCACCAGCTCCTGGCGTATCCGCATCTCGCGGTCGCCGCCATAGAGACGGTTCGTGATCTCGCGGTCGCGGGGGCGGTTCACGGGCAGGTGCGAATCCAGGAGGAGGAGCGGCGTCCGGCCCACGCGAACGCGCCGGACGAGGAGATGGACGTCCCGCTCGCCCACGCGCACCGTCACGATCGGCGACACGCCCGCCGGTGTCGGAAGAATGTCGATCGGCATGTCGTGCGGGTCGACGACCGGATAGCTCTCCTTCTGTCGCGCATCCGCGGTGAGCATCTGGCGAAAGAAGCCCTCGCGGTAGAACAAGCCGACGCCCACGAGCGGCACGCCGAGATCGCTCGAGGACTTGAGGTGGTCGCCCGCGAGGACGCCGAGGCCGCCCGAATAGATCGGCAGGATCTCCGTGAGCCCGAATTCGGCGCAGAAGTAGGCGATCCGGTCCCCCGACGCGGCGAGCGCGGCCGCGACCGGGTGCCGCGGCGTCGCCGCATCCTCGGCGTCGATCGCGCGCGCCACGGCAAAAAGGCGGCCCACGTATGTCGCGTCGGCAGCCAGGGACGCGAGACGCGCCGGGTCTGCGGTACGGAGCAGGACGACCGGGTTGCCGCTTCTCTCCCACTCCTCCGGGTCGATATCGCGGAAGAGAGCGCGCACTTCCTCGCGCCAGGTCGCGCGGAGATCGCGCGCGAGAGGCGAGAGCGGGGAGAGCGCTTCGGGAAGCGCCGGAGCGAGCCGGTAGGTGCCGAGTGGGCGCATGCGGAACCGGGAGGATAGCCGATCCGGTCAGGGATTCATGCGCCGAACTGTTTTCGTTTCCGCGAAGCGTTCCGCAACGTGCGGGTCGTACGCGCGGACCGACGACGCGTCCGGGACATCCCGGTATTCCGTGTCGCATTGATAGCAGATTACGACCGGCGGAACCCGACGCGCGAGAAGGAAGTCCGCCGCGGCGAACGCGAGCAGAACCGGCACGAACCAGATCCCGCCGAAGCGCCACGACACGCCGAGGGCGATGGCCGCGCCGGCCGCGAGGATCGCGCAGCCGAGCCGCTGGTCGAAGTCCTTCTGGACATAGAGAGCCGTCGAAGAGCAGCGCGAACAGGCATCGACGCGAGAACCGGAAACCACGGCCGGGGAATGAGAGAAAGAAATCAATTCATGCTCGGAAGAAGAAGAAGAAACTGAAGATTTCTTAGAAGGGTAAGAGGGGCACGCCGCCTTGCCGGCGGCAACCGTTTCCGGGGGCGGCAGCTCGATCCGCGCCATGCATTCGGAGCAATAGACGGCAACGCGCACGGCTTGAGCATAAAGGACGGACGAAACGCCGCGCGCCGTCCTCTATCTCTTCCCCTTCTAAGAAAATCTTCTCTTACTCTTCTTCTTTCCGAGCAAAATATTCTCCTCTTTTCTCTTACCATGGCCCACATGGCCAGCCCCACCGCCGACAGACGTGCGCTCTCCTGGCTGGCCGCCGGGCACGTCGTCAACGACATGAACCAGGGAGCCGTACCGGCGCTGCTGCCGTTCCTCATCGCCGAGCGGGGACTGACGTACGCGGCCGCGGGCGGGATCGTCCTGGCCGCGACGCTGCTCTCATCTCTCATACAGCCGGTTCTCGGGCACCTTTCCGACCGCCGGCCGCTTCCCTTTCTCATTCCGCTCGGCGTCCTCGCCGCGGGTGGCGGCATCGCGCTGGCCGGCGCCGTCACGAGCTACTGGGCCACGATCGCCGCGGTCCTGCTTTCCGGCGCGGGTGTCGCGGCCTTTCACCCCGAGAGCGCGCGCTACGCGAACTACGCGTCCGGCGAACGCCGCGCGACCGGCATGAGCGTTTTCTCCGTGGGCGGAAACCTGGGCATCGCCCTCGGACCGGTCGCGATCGCGGCCCTGGCCGGCACGGGAGGCGTCGCACGCGTGACCTGGATGATCCTGCCGGCCGGCCTCATGGCGGCTTTCCTCGTCCGCGAGCTTCCGCGGTTGCGCCCCCTCCGGCCCACGGCCGCGCATGCCCTCTCCCAAGCCGGCGCCGACCGGCCCAGGTGGGGCGCTTTCTCCCGGCTGTCCGGCGTCATCGTCATCCGCTCCCTGTTCGCCTTCGGCCTCGTCTCGTTCATCCCGCTGTATCTCGTCACGGTTCGCGGGGTCCCGAAGGAACGGGCGGCGCTCGCCGTGACCGCAATGCTCCTCGCCGGAGCTCTCGCCACGCTCGCGGGCGGCCGCCTGGCGGATCGCTTCGGCCGCCGGGCTGTTCTCGTCGGCTTCCTGCTGCCTCTGGCGCCCCTCCTCTTCGTCTTCCTGCACGTGCCCGGCCCTGCCGGGCTCGCGAGTCTCGTCCTGATAGGCGGCGGCACCGTGGGCACCTACAGCGTGGCCGTCGTGATGGGACAGGAGTACCTGCCGGGACGCGAAGGCATCGCGGGCGGCGTGACGATGGGCCTCGCGATCGGGATCGGAGGCATCGGCGTTCCTCTTCTCGGGGCTCTCGCCGACCGTCAGGGCGTCGCGGCCGTCTTCCCGGTTCTCGCGGCGCTTCCTTTGCTGGCCGCGGCGCTTTCGGCCACGCTCCCGGCGCCGCGCCCGACCGTCAGACGGGAAGCCCCGAGCGCAGCGTGAGGTAAGAGGCGAGGAGCTCGCCCACGAGAACGAAAACGAGCCCCACGTAGAGAAGGCCGGTCGCCGCCTGGTTCGACTTCATGCGCGCCGTCTTCACGACGAAGGGCGCGAGGGCGAGCGGCGCGACGAGACCCCACAGCACGCGTGACCAGAAGAAGAAGCCGTCGCGCATCGGGTCGAGAAGGACGGCCAGCGCCTCGCCGGCCTCGCCCGTAGACCCACGCGCCAGGACGCCGAGCGCCACGACCGCCAGAACGGCCCGGAGAACGGCGAGCGCCGCGAACGCCTCCGTCGCACGCACGAGGAGCCCGAAAGGCAGGGACGACGAAACGAGATACCAGTGACCGACGTTCATGGCGACGTAGGCGGCTCCAAAGAGAAGCGCTCCGAGCATCAGCCCCGCGCCGAGCCAGAGCGGCCCGATGCCAGGGCGCGAAGCGAATGGCTCGACGCGGACTCGGGAAAGAAGAAGGACAGAAGAAGAAAGAAAAGAAAGAAAGAGGAACCTTTTGCTAAGAGAAGAAAAGAGAAGATTCTTAGAAGGGTTAAGAGAGGGTGCAGTGCTCAGGCGCGCGAGAAGCGTTGCCGCCAGCGCTGCCGCGAGAGACGCGACCAGGATAATTCGCGGCGAAACGGCAGACAGCACGCCGGCGGCCCCCGCTTCTCCCCCTATTCCCTTTCTAAGAAATATTCCTCCACCGCTCCCCGAGAGCCATACCAGGACGAGGCACAGCGCTACCGTCGCGCCGTGTAAAACAAAAAAACCCCCCGACAGGTCCTTCGAAGACGTGACGAGCGTCCAGAACGCCACACCCAGCGCGAGCTGGAGGAGGACCAGGGCGAGAACGTCCGTCAGCATTCCCGGAGTGTAGCGGGCGGATCAGTGCGGGCGGGGTCAGGCGGGCGGAGCCGACTCCTGCAGCGCGTTCTCGAGCGCGTCCCTCTTCGCCTTCGCCACGAGATCCGCCCGGCTCGAGTCGTTCGGACGGTCTTCCGAGATGCGCCCGTCGCGGATGCGGATGATGCGGCGGGCGTGGGCCGCGATGTCTTCCTCGTGCGTGACGATGATGATCGCGTTCCCCTGCTCGTTCAGCTCGCGGAAGAGCCGCATGATCTCCTCGCCCGTCGCCGAGTCGAGGTTTCCCGTCGGTTCGTCCGCGAGAAGGAGCGACGGGCCGGTCACGAGAGCGCGCGCGATCGCGACGCGCTGCCTCTGCCCGCCCGAGAGCTCGTTCGGATTGTGGTGGGAGCGATCCGAAAGGCTGACGTGGGCAAGCGCCTTCTCCGCCCGCTCGCGCCGCTCCTTCTTCGAGACGCCGGCGTAGACGAGCGGCAGCTCGACCTGGGCGAGCGCGCTCGTGCGAGCGAGAAGGTTGAACGTCTGGAAGACGAACCCGATCTCGCGATTCCGGACACGCGCAAGGTCGTCGTCGGTCATCTCCTGCACGGGCGTTCCGTTGAGCTTGTACACGCCGCCCGTGGGGGTGTCCAGGCAACCGATCAGGTTCATGAGCGTGGACTTGCCCGAGCCGGAGGGTCCCATGATCGCCACGTACTCGCCCCGATCGATCGAGAACGTGACGCCGCGGAGCGCGCGCACCTTCTCCTCGCCGACCGAATACGTCTTCTCGATGTCGACCATCTCGATGAGCATCGGCGGCCTCAGCCCATGACCGCGCGCCACGCGACCTTGCCGATCACGACGACGAGCCAGAGCACGATCGGCGTCGCGGTGGCGGCGCCCTTCGAGAGGCCCGGCACGCGGCGGAATGCGACGACGAGAAGGAAGAGCACGGCGAAGGAAAAGATGTCGATCGAGCTCGCAAACGCGCGGAGCGCGGGCGAGGCCGAGGGATCCAGGAAGGCGCCCACGTTCGATTTCACGACTTGTGAGACGCCGTCCTGCGTCAGAGAGGCGTCTGGAAGCGCCAGGAAGATGGGGATCGAGAGAAGCATGCCGAGGATGCTCGGAAGCCCGGCGTGGCCCCAGATCGCGAGGAATTGCGCGTATCGGGCCTCTGCGCCCATCATCTTGGCGGCCCCCCAGAGAACGAGCGACGCGAAGAAGAAGAAGGCGACGGTGGCGACGAGGGTCGCGCCGAAGATGATCGGCATCATCTTTCGGCCGGCGGCGACCTGCCTGTCGAGCTGCTCCGCGGGAATCGAGCGGCCGCTCTTTTGGGCCTGCTTCTCGATGGACTCCCGAATCGTCCGGTCCATGTCCATCTTCCCGGCAACGATCGGCCACACGCCCGCCGTCGAAATGACGACGAGCACGAGCGGCAACCACCACGTAGGCCTCGCAACGAGACGCCGAAACGTTTCGGACGGACTCGAGAACGTCCCGACGATCGCCGAGACCGCCGAGATCGGGTGCTCGGCCGCGGGAAGGGGGGTGGTCAGGTCGCTCACCTCGCCGCCCTTTCTTCAGCCGGCGCGGCGGCCGTGGAGACGGGCAGGCCCTGGATGACGACGCCCGTCACCTCGAGGATGTCACCGACGGCCTTGTGCCAGGCCACGATGTTCTTCAGGTAAGTCGCGATCGCCTGCAGCTCGCTCGTGATGGCCGTCGTGAGATCGTTCTGGATTTGCGCGACCTGGAAGGAGGTCGTCATGCCGTTCTCGTATTTCTTCTTCTCGGCGTCGAGGTTCCGCTCCGCGAGCTCGCGCGCCTTCGTGGCCGCTGCGACGCTGCGGTAAGCCGTGTCGATCGAGCGGGCCGCGGCGCGAACCTCGACCTGGAGGTTCGCCTTCGTGATCGCGAAGTTCGTCCGCGACAGCTCGAGGTCGGCGTTCGCAATCGCGTCGTTTCCGCGCGCGACGTTGTTGCCGATCGGCATGACGAACGTGACGCCGAGCGTCCAGCTGGGATAGATCCGGTGGGTGATGTCCTGGAGCGCATCGCTGTAGTTCAGCTGCGTCAGCGTTCCGTCGGCATTCTGCACCAGCGACTGCGCGCCGAGGCCGTTGAAGCCGTAGCTCCCCGACAGGTCGAGGCGAGGCTTGAGCTGATTCTTCGTGTAGGCGCGCGTGACCTTTTTCGACTCGATCGAGATGAGCGCCTGCCGGATCTCGGGACGCGTCTCGAGCGCCCGTTTGAAGCCGGCTTCCACATCGGCCTGAAAGCCCTCGCGAAGGGACTCGCGCGTCGGCCGGTCCGTGGGAACGATGGGCCGGGACCAGTCCGGCTGGGACTGCACGTTCAGGAGGCGGCGCAGCCGGTCCTGAGCGTCGCCGATGAGTCCCTCCGCCGTGATGATGTCCTGCTCGCGCTGCGCGATCGTGACCTCGGTCTGGACGACGTCGATCGGCGCGAGCGCGCCGACGTCGATCTTGATCTTCGTGATGCGGTTCAGGTCCATCGCCCGTGCGAGGGCCTCCTGTTTGGCGCGCAGGTTCTCGACGGCATATACGAGATCCCAGTACGCGTATTCGGAGAGCTGGATCGCGGACTGGACGGCGCGCACGAAGTCGTAGCCCGACGCGTCGCGCGAGAGCCTCGCCTGGACGACGAACCGCTCGTTCACGGCCGTTCCGAAGTTGCGGAGGAGAGGCTGCGTGACGCTGGCCGCAAGCCCGCTCGAATACGTGGGATTGACCGTCGTGAAGCCCGGAATCGCCTGGTCGAGCCGGCGATTCGTCCAGCCGAGTGCATACGTGGTCCCGGTGGGCAGAAAGCCCCCGAACGTGAAGTTGCCGGTCGCCGTCTTCGTCTCGCTCGACTGGAGGCGCGAGGCCGTCGCGTTTTGCGAGTCCGTCGCCCCGAGGTCGAGCTCGACGTACGGGTCGAAAGCGCCCTTCGCCGACTGGATGCCGAACCGCGCCTCGTCGAGGCTGTAGGACGCCACGTCGAGGTCCAGAACGTTCTGGAGCGTGAGCGCCACCGTCTGCTGGAGCGAGAGCTCGATCTTATCGCCTGGCGGCAGCGGCACGGCCCGGCGGTCTTTCGCGGCCACGGGCACCGGGATGCCTTCGCTCGCTCGAGCGGCCGGAGCAACTGCCAGGGCGAGCACGGCGAGGCTCGCCACGAGGCCGATCCGGAGCGGACGTAGGGGGTCAGACGAGCGATCACGAGTCACGAGAACCTCCTGCAACCGAAGAGGATAATAGTGGAAGACCATCCCTGAGACAGTACGGAACCGGAGCGGAAAAGTTTCCCTCGCGCGCCTCTTCAGACACCTCGGAGCGGGGCGTGGCAGGCCACGCTGCGCTCTCCCTCCGCGACCAGGGCGGGCACCTCTTGCAGGCAGACCGGCCGCACCGAGGCGCAGCGGGGGTGGAAGGGACATCCGGGTGGGGGAGCGGCGGGCGAAGGAAGCTCGCCGGGGTCGGGACGCGGGGCGGTCCTCGGTCCGGGCATCTCCCGGGGCCGGGACGCAAGGAGCAGCGCCGTGTACGGGTGCCGCGGAGAGGAGAAGAGAGCCTCGGTCGCGGCCTCTTCGACGATCCTCCCCATGTACATCACCGCAGTTCGGTCGGCGATCCACCTCACGACGGAGAGGTCGTGGCCGACGAAGAGATACGCGGGACGGGACGGCGTGTCCTTCTGGAGGCTCCGGAGCACGTTCAGAATCTGGGAACGGACCGATACGTCGAGCGCCGATACCGGTTCGTCGAGCACGACGAGACGCGGCCCGGTCGCCAGGGCGCGCGCGATCGCCACCCGTTGCCGCTGGCCGCCCGAAAGCTCCCTCGGGTAACGGGTCAGAGCCGAGATGGGCAGCCCCACGGAGGCGACGAGGTCGGCCGCTTTCTCCAGGCGGCTGGCCCTTCCGCCGATTCCGTGAATCGCGAGAGGCTCGGCCACGATCTCGCCGATCGTAAGCCGCGGATCGAGAGACGTGGCCGGATCCTGGAACACGACTCCGACCTCCCGGCGCCGGCGATCGAGCTCCCGGCGCGGGAGGAGGAGCCAGTCCATCCCGTCGAACTGCACCGAGCCGCGGTCCGCCGCCGCCAGCCGGAGGATGAGACGCGCGGTCGTCGTCTTTCCGGAGCCCGACTCCCCCACGAGAGCGAGCGTGGACCCCGCCGAGAGATCGAAGCCGACGCCGTTGAGGACCGCCACGCGCCGGTTCCCCAGGACGAACGTCTTGTGCAGATCGCGGACGGAAAGGAGCGGCGCATCCGCACCTGCGCTCATTGGGAACGCGCTGCCTGTGGTTCGTCGAGAAGGAAACAGGCGGCCTCCGAGCGAGCGCCCGAGGGGACGAGTGTCGGGCGCGCCGCGGAGCATCGCCCGAAGGCCTCGGCGCATCGCGGCTCGAAGGCGCATCCCGGAGGCCGCTTGCCCGGCTCGGGAACCGATCCCTCGAGAGCGTCGAGCCGCGCCCCGCCCGCGGCCGCGCGTCCCGGCCTCGCCGCCAGGAGAGCGCGCGTGTATGGATGCCGGGGGCGGGAGAAGAGCGCCTCGACGGGTGCGCTCTCGACGATCTCGCCGGCGTACATCACGAGCACGCGGTCGGCGGCTTCCGCGACGACGGCCAGGTCGTGCGTGACGAGCAGAATGGCAAGCCCGAGCTCCTGTCGGAGCGCGAGGAGGAGATCCAGAATCTGCGCCTGGACCGTAACGTCCAGCGCGGCCGTAGGCTCGTCGGCGACGAGAAGCCGCGGGCCACCCGCGAGGGCGAGCGCGATGAGCGCACGCTGGCGCATTCCGCCCGAGAGCTGATGCGGATAGGCCCGCATCTGCCCCGCCGGATCAGGCAGCGCCACGCGCTCCAACCAGCGCTCGGCTTCGACCTCGGCGGCCGGGCGCGACAGCCCGCGATGCCGCGCGACGACCGCCGCAACCTCGCTGCCGATCGTCCGCACCGGGTCGAGCGCGGAAGCGGGCTCCTGGAAAACCAGCCCGATGCCGCTCCCGCGAAAGCGCTCCTTTTCGCGGGCCGGGAGCGCCGGAACGTCCCGGCCCGCGAAAAACACGTCTCCCGAGACGATACGGAGCGGCGGCGGCAAGAGATCGACGAGCGCAAGCGACGTCAACGTCTTGCCGCACCCGGACTCCCCCACCAGCGCGACGATCTCTCCCGCCTCGACGTCGAACGAAATACCGTCTACCGCGGAGACTTCCTCGCCCGACGGGCCGGGCACGGCGATCGTGAGGGCGCGGACGCGAAGGAGAGGAGGAAGGGCGCCGGACACGGCGGATCTCAGGAGAGCCCGCCCGATCTCAAGCGGGCGCGAGCTCCTTCAGCCGTTCGCCGACGTCCCGGAACGAGGCGTTCGCCCCGTAGATCTCGAGGAACGTCCGATACGCATTCTCCCGGTCGCCCGTGTCGGCATAGATGTTCGCGAGGTCGTACTGCAGGCCCAGGCGGTCGTCTTCGCGGATGTTCGGGGCGTCGAGCCCTTTGCGGTACCACTTGATCGCGAGCGGCGGGAGACCCTTCTCGAGAAAGCACAAGCCGAGCATCGAGCAGCATTCCACCGCGTACTGCGGGCTCTTCGCGGCGCGCTGGAATTCGCTGATCGCCTCGTCCGTCAGGGACATTTCCTTGTAAGCGATGCCGAGGTTGTAGTGCGTCTCGTAGTCCTCCGGAGAAAGCTGCTGCTCGACGCCTTTCTTGAACTCCCGGAAGATCTCCTCGAGCGGGACGTCTCCTCCTCCGACCTCGGGAGGGTCCGGAGCGCCAGACTCCTGCTTCATCTCCGTCTGAAGCTCACCCGCGAAGTTGAAGAACTCCTGTTCGTCCGAGAAGAGAGCCGACTCGTCGAGCGGCGGCGACGGCCCCACCGGCGGCGCAAGAGCAGGAGGAGGCGCGCTCTCGGCCCCGCGCGTCATCTCTTCGGTCAGCGCGCGCCCCAACTCGGCATCCAGGACCGACTCGAAATCCTCCGAGAGGATGTCGTGGAGCGCGGGGCGCGAATCCTCGCCTCCCCCGCCGTCGAGCCTCGTGCGGCGCCTCACGAGTTGAGGATTTCCTGGGAACTTGCGCTCGAGTGTTTGCAGTCTCTCGGAAGCGTCCACGACCATGCCCTGCTCGAGACAGAAGTCGATCTCGAGAAGCTCGTCCGCGCGCGGTTCCGTTTCCGGCGTTCCGGCCGGCTCCGCGGGCTTCGCGAGCACAACCGGCGCCGGTGCACCTGGAACCTCGACGGCCGGGAGCGTCGGGGGCAGCGTATGGCGGAGAGCAGCGGGAAGTCGGGGCGCCGGGTCCGTCCCTTCCCCCATCTCGAGGCTCGTGCGCTCGACGAGAAGAGCGTCGATCGCCGAGACGCGATCGTCCCGCCCGGCGGCCCGATAGAGAGTCTTCAGCCGCTCGGCCTCAGCGAGCGCGACTTTCTTTCTTCCGCCCTCGAGGGCTAGCTCGAAGAGTTTCTCCCGGAGGGGGAGGGTGTCCGGCGCGCGCTTCAGGATTCCCCTAAGGTGATCGACGGCCTTGTCGTAAAGGCCGTATTTGCGGAAGACGTCGGCCTCGGCGAGCGCGGACTCGACGGATTCCGCGGAGAGGGTTTCCGCGGGGGCTGCTGCGGAAACCTCTTCGGGGGCCTCTTCGGGGGCCTCTTCGGGGGCCTCGGCCAGAACCTCGGCCTCCGGCACAGGCACAGGCTCGCTGGGCGGAAGAGGATCGCCGGAATATTCGATCGCATCGACCTCGTCCGGAAGAGGAACGAACCCGGTCGCGGGCCTATACCCATCGTCGGGCAGCGCGGACGGGACCTCGAGGTCGCTGTCGCGCGGCGCGGGTGCCGGAGCATCGGACCAGTCGAAACCGACCTCCTCGAGAGAGGCCGGAACAGGGATCGCTTCCGCCTCGACCGCGCTCTCGAGACGATCGACCGGTGGAAGCGGCAGCCGCGGCGGAACGACGGCGGCGGGCGAGCCGGGCGGAGCGACCGAGGCCATTCCCGGCTGGGAGAGGCGACGGATGGCGTTCGGCACCGGCCCCGTCGAGCCCGGGTCGGGAACGATCTGGTCATCCTCGAAGTCGAGAATGAACTCGCCATCCACGGCGTCCGCCGGGAGAGCAGAGGGGAACGAGGGAGCGAAGGACGGAGGCGGCGGAATCGGGGCCGCCGGTACGTCGGGAAGGCGCCTTTTTCCGGACGTCTCGACGGAGGGTCGCGGACGCTTTCCACTCGTTTCGAGCGGCGGAACAACCGGCATCGCCGGACCGCCGCGCGACCCGGTTCGATCCGCGTCCACACGCACGGCTGGCGGCTCCAGCTGGGCGAGTCGCGTGCGGTACTCCGCGGAGTCGGGTACGAGCTGCAGGAGGACGCGCAGGCCGGTGGCGGCATCCCCGATACGGCCCTGGCTCTTGTGGAAATCCACGAGGGCCGAACGCCAGCGGATCACCGTCGGCGCGTCCCCGGCCGCCTCCGCGACCTGGATGACGCGCTGGAGGACGTCTTCCCTGCCCGGATTCGCCTCCGCGAGCGGAGCGAGAATGGCGAGGGCCTTCTTCGCTTCGCCGCGTCGCATCGCCTGGTCCGCGAGAACCGCCGCCGACTCGAACGACAGTGTCGTCGTGCCCCCGGCCTGCTGGACCTTCAGGGCGAGGGCGAGCACTTCGGCTCCGGAGGGCTCTATCGACTGGGCCTTCGAGAGCCATTCCTGGGCGTCCGCCATGTCCCCGTCGGCGAGCGCGGACTCGACCGACAAGAGGAAGAGCGGGACCGACCGCGGTGTCGTTTCGAGCGCGCGGTGCAGGGCGGTCCGCGCGTCTTTCGCGCGGCCGGACGTCAGGAGGATCGGGACGAACGACCGCAGGATCTCGGCGTTGTCCGGCGCCATCTGGAGCGCCTTCTCGTATACCTGGATCGACTCGTCGATGGCGCCGCGCTCGCGAAGCAAGGCCGCGACGACCGCGTACTCCTTCAGTGCGTCGACCTTGCGCCGGGCCTGCGTGTAGAGATCCGCCAGCTTGACGTGCAGCTGGATGTTCGACGGATCCGTCAGGACCATCTTCTGGTAGATCCCGACCGCGCCGACGACGTTGTCGTTCTTCGCGTGGTAATCCGCGAGAACCTGGTACTGGCCCTTGGCTTCGGTGGTGAGGCCCTGCTTGGCGTAGAGCTCGGCGAGGCGTTCGTACACGTCGA
>JBDTML010000097.1:0-28278 GCA_039934255.1 Acidobacteriota bacterium
CGGGCGCGATACGATTTTCCGTGCGTGGCGGCGAGGACAGTATTCGTGACCGGGGGAGGGCGAGGCGCGCCTCCGCGCGGCGAACCTCCCGGCGACGATCCTGAGGCCGTGGTACGTCCTCGGGCCCGGGCATCGCTGGCCTTATGCGCTCGTGCCTCTCTATGCGCTTGCCGAAAGGATCCCATCGTTGCGCGACGGGGCGCGTAGGCTTGGCCTCGTGACGCGCGTGCAGATGACACGGGCCCTCGCCGGCGCCGTCGAGAATCCCCCGAGCGGTGTGAGAGTCGTCGACGTGCCGGGAATCCGGACGGCCTGATGCAGGCCGCCGATCTCCGGCCGGTTCCCGACGCGGAGAAGACGCAGTCGCCCCTCGACCTCTTTCTGATCATCGCCGGGGCGAATCTGGTCGCGACGACGCTTCAGACGGGCGCGAGCCTCGCTCCCGCGTTCGGACTGAAGCAGGCGGCGCTCCTCGCCGGGGGAGGCGTGATCCTGGGAACCGGGCTCGTGGCCGCGCTCACGCCTCTCGGGCCGCGCCTCGGCGTCCCCTCCGTCGTGGCGTGCCGGGCCGCGCTCGGCCTTCGAGGCGGCGCCTTGGTCTCGCTCATCCTGTACGTGACGAACTTCGCGTGGATCGCCGTAAACAACGTGATCGCGGCCTCCGCGTGCGCGCGCGTTTTCGGCGGGCCCGGCAGCGAACGGTTCTGGGCCTTCGGCCTCGGCCTCCTCGCCGCCGCCGTCGTCGCGGGCGGACCCCGCGCCGTCTCCCACGCGGACCGCGTGGCCGTTCCCCTCCTTCTCGTCGTCGGCGGCATCCTGACGTTCGCGTTCCTGCGCCTCCCGGCGGCCGTGACGGCGGCGCCGGGAAACGGTTCGATGTCGGCCGTCCGCGGCCTCGACGTCGTGATCGGCTACCAGGTCTCGTGGCTCCTCATCTTCGGCGACTACCCGCGCTACACACGCTCGCCGGGTAAGGCCGCGGTCGCCGTGTTCCTCGGACTCGCGCTCACGAGTCTGTGGTTCGTCCCCCTCGGGTTCGTCGCGGCGCGCGCCGCCGGCTCGACGAATCCCGGGGCGATGCTCGCGGCCGCGGGAATCGGAGGCCTCGGGGCGGTCCTCCTCGCCCTCGCGACGCTCACGACGAACTTCGTGAACATCTACATGTCCGCCCTCGCGTGGAAGAGCCTCGTCCCCGCGGCGCGAGACCGCGCGTCGGTCTGGACGATCGGCGTCGTCGGCGCGGGGCTCTCCCTTTTCTCCGGCTGGCTCGAACGCTACGCGGACTTCATGCTTCTTCTCGGCGGGCTCCTCGTGCCCGTGGGCGGTGTGCTCCTCGCGCACTTCTTCCTTCTCCGGCGGCCTCTCGCCGTTTCGGATCTCTATTCGCCGACCGGACCCCAGAGCCGCCACGGCGGCTTCGCGCTTCCCGGAATGTGCGGCTGGGCCGCCGGCGCGGCCGCGTACTTCCTCGCGGGATCGACGGGCGGAACGCTGCCCGCGCTCGGGACGGCCCTCGTCGTGACGTGGGGTCTCGAGAGGGCGCTTCCCCGCGCCGCGTAGAGAATCGCCGCGTGAGCGCGCCTCCCCGCCGCATTCTTCACCTCGACATGGACGCGTTCTACGCGTCCGTCGAGCAGCGCGACGACGCCTCTCTGCGAGGCAGGCCCGTCGCGGTCGGCGGGGATCCGAAGGGGCGCGGCGTCGTCGTGGCCGCGAGCTACGAGGCGCGGAAGTTCGGCGTGAGGTCGGCGATTCCGATGGCGCGCGCGGTGCGTCTCTGCCCCTCTCTCGCGATCGTCCGTCCCGACTTCAAGCGTTACGCCGCCGTCTCGAAGCAGATTTTCGACCTCTACCGCGCCGTCACGCCGCTCGTCGAGCCGCTCTCGCTCGACGAGGCGTACCTCGACGTGACGGAGAACGCGTGGGGAGAGCCGCTCGGCATGTCGGTCGCGCGGCGGCTGAAGGCGGAGGTCGTCGAGGCGACCCGTCTCACCGTCTCGGCGGGCGTCGCGCCGAACAAGTTTCTCGCGAAGATCGCCTCCGGGTGGAAGAAGCCCGACGGCCTGACCGTCATCGCGCCCGAGAGGGTCGAGCGCTTTCTCGAGAAGCTGCCGGTCGACGCGCTCTGGGGCGTCGGACCGAAGACGGCGGAGAAGCTGCTCGCGATCGGATGCATACGGCTCGTGGACGTGCGGAAGGTTCCTGTGGAAGAGCTCCGGCGCATCGTCGGCGGCTGGGCGGATTCCCTTCACCGCCTCGCCCACGGCGAGGATCCACGCCGCGTCGTCCCGAATCAGCGCGCGAAGTCTTGCAGCACCGAGGACACCTACGCGAAGGACCTGACCGACCTCGCCGAAATGCGCGCCGAGATCGAGGCCATGGCGCGCCACGACGCCTCGTGGCTCGCGACGCGTGATCTCTTCGCGAAGACGGTCGTCCTGAAGGTGCGTTACGGGGACTTCACGACCGTCACGCGCAGCGACACACGGCGGCCGACGCGCGACGCGGACGAGCTGGCCGCGCGCGCCGCCCGGCTTCTCGAGCGGACGGACGCCGCAACGCGCCCCGTCCGTCTCCTCGGCGTCGGCGTCCACGGCCTCCTCACGCCCGAGGAGCTGCGGCGGGCGAGCCCGCTCGACCCCCAGCTTCCTCTCGTCGAAGAATCCTGACGCTCAGCGGGCGCCGAGCTCCGCGCGAAGCGATTCCTCGTGGAACCCGACGAGGAGGCGCCGGCCGATTCGCATCATGGGCGCGCGAAAGTTGCCCGTCGGGCCGCGGAGATCGCCAAGCGTCACGTCCTTCGCCGGCACGGTCCGCGCGGACTTCCCCTTCGCGATGACGACGTCGTCGACCTCGTTCAGGAGGCCGCGGACGTCCTTGTCCGCGAGAGGTTCCGACCTGGCCTTGCGCGTCGTGGCGACGCGGGCCTTCGTGGCGTCCAGCACCTCACGGGTGCGGCCGCAGCTCGTTCAACCCTGGCGGTGGTAATAGAAATCGACGTTTCGCATGCCCCGGAGTCTAGCGAACGCGCGCTTACCGCAGCGAGGCGAGGATCGCATCCGCGGCGTCGCGACCGATCCGGATCGCGTAGTTCTGGCCGCGGTCTTCCGGGTATGTCTGCGCCATGCACGCGGACCAGAGGCCTTCGACGGGCGTTCGAAGGGGCGGGAGGAGCTTCGAGTAGTGGGGCACGACGATCGGCTGCGCGTACTCCGCGCGCCCGATCTGTTTCGCGAGAATCCAGCTCGGATCGAAGGCCGGGTTGATCACCCGGAGCGCGGGGAAATATTCCGCCCACAGGTCCTCGTCGCGCATCTTCCACTTCGGATCGTCGGGCAGGACGTAGTTCGAGATGTAGACCACGTGGCGCCCGCCGTAGTCCTCGGGGGACAGGAAGTTCGTGTGCTCGATGACGCCGCCGAAAGGCATGGAGTCGTCGCCTACGTTCAGCCAGTAGTACGGCGAGAGCGAGCGGTCGAGCTCGAGGATCGGGCAGAGGGCGTGACAGTACGAGATCCCGCTCCAGGCCTGGCGCGTTTCCTCCGGGAGGTCCGGCGCGAGCTTCAGGAGTTCGGGGATCGCGACCGTCGAGAGGACGAGGTCGAACGATTCCGTGCCTCCCGCGGCGCCCCCCAGGAACGTCACGTCGAAGCCGCCGCCGCCGCGCTTCACGACGCGCACGGGGCGGGAGGTCCTGACGTCGCCGCCGCGCTCCTTGACGCGCGCGAGGACCGCCGCGACGCCGCGTCCGAAGGAGCCTTTCAGGTAGCCGAGGCGCTCGCCGAGGCCCGTCTTGTCCCGCGAGCGTGTCCGGAGCGAGATCTTTCCCCACAGCCACACCAAACCCACGTCTTCCGCGCGGCGACCGTACTTCTGCCGAAGGAGCGGCCCCCACACGGCGTCGAGCGCGTGGCCGTACCCGTTCCGCCGCATCCACCCCATCGCGGTTTCGGCCTCGAGGCTTTTCCAGTCGGCGTTGTGGCGCAGGTTGAGCGTCGAGAGAATGAACTCGAGCCTCCCCAGGAGCCCGAGCGGGCTGAATCCGAGGAGCGAAGCCGGCGTGCCGAAATCGTAGAGCTTGCCGCCGGACAGGAATCCCATCCGGGACTTCAGCCAGACGAGATCCTTCTCGAGGCCGAACTCCTTCGCGAACGAGACGTAGTCGACGTCGCTCGTGAAAAGGTGGTGGTAGTACCGTTCGAGGGGAGTCCCGCCCACGTTCACGACGCCCACGAGGCCGCCCGCCTCGGGAAACTTCTCGAAGATCGTGACGGAGAGGCCCGCCCCGAGGAGGCGGTCGGCCGCGACGAGGCCTGCCAGTCCGCCGCCGATCACGGCGACCCGGGACGGGGCGCTTTTCATCCCGACGAGTGTAAGCCGGGTCCGGCGGGCCGGTGTGCTACCTTGAATCCGTCTCGTGACGGTCTCGACGGCGCTCCTTTTCGCCTTCGTTCTTGTCCTGACGGCTGCGTCGGGTGCGGCCCTGCTCGCCCGTCTTTTCCGGGACGACGACGCGGACCCCGGCTCCCGGGCCGACGCGGTCGTGTCTTTCGCCCTCCCCGTGGGCCTCGTGCTGGCCGCCCTGCCGGGCTGGCTGCTGTCGTCGATCTTCTACGTCCCGATCACCCGGCTCGCGCTGCCGCTCGCGTTTCTCTCCCTGTCCGCGGCGCTCCTCTGGGGCGGAGCCGACCTGCCGGGAGTTCTTCCCCGCTCGCGCGCACGCCTTCTTCCTCTCGTCGTCTTTTTCGGCGTCTTTCTCTTCTTCCTGTGGGTCCGCTGGACCTTCGCCGAGATCCGTCAGACGGAGAAGCCCATGGACTTCGCGGTCCTGTCGGGCCTCATGACGACCGTGCGGCTCCCGTTCCCGGATCCGTGGCTTTCCGGCGAGCGCTTCCCGTACTACCACTTCGGGACGTATCTGTTCGCCCTGCCCGCCCGCGCGGCCCGCGTCCCGTCGGAGTACGCCTACAACCTGATCGCGGCCCTCCTGCCGGCCCTCGCGGCGCTCGCGGGATTCGGAGCGATCCGCGCCCGGCGTGGCGGAGCGGCGATCGCGGTCTTCGGCGGCCTCCTTCTCGTTCTCGGCGGGACGTTCGACGGCGCGCGGCAGTTTCTCTCGGACAAGCCCCTCAAGGACCTCGACTGGTGGATGTCCTCCCGCCGCGTCGACAACCCCCACACGATCACCGAGTGGCCGCTCTTCACGTTTCGCCTCGGGGACCTGCATCCACACGCGGTCGTCTTTCCGTTCTTCGTGACGTTCATCGGTCTCGCGGGCCGGATCTCCCGCGTGGGCGGGACCTTGCTCGACGGCGTACTCCTTGCCACCGTCCTCTCGGCCAACCCGTGGGATCTCCCCGCGACTCTCCTCGTCCTGGGCGCCGGAAACCTCGCCGAGCGGGATTTCAGGCCTGCCTTCATCCGCAGTCTCGCGACGCTCCTTCCCGCCGCCTTCTTTCTGACGCCCTTCGCACTCTCACCCCGCCCTGCGTTCAACGGCCTCTCCTGGTGGAAGGAAGGGACGGGATCCTGGGACGCCTTTCTTCACTTCGGCGTCCTCGCCGTGATTCCGGCCCTCGCGTTCGGAATCGCACTCGTCCGCAGCCAGACGCGAGCCGATCGGGCGCTCGTCGCGGCGTGTGCGTTTCCCGCCCTCGCGCTGGCGCTGGTCGTCCTCACGAAAAAACCGGTCTTCTCTCTCGCGGCCGGATTCGCGGCCGGCGTGCTCTGGCTGCTCCTCCGCGACGCGCCGCCCGAAGATCCCGCCCCTCCCGCCGGGGCAATCCGGGCCGGGCTTCTCCTCGCGGCATCGGGCGCGGTCCTCGCGGCCGTGCCGGACGTCGTCCTCGTCGCGGACACGTACGGCGAGGCGGCGCGCCGGATGAACACGGTCTTCAAGTGCTTCATGGGGGCCTGGCCGCTTCTCGTGATCGGCGGTGCGCTTCTCCTGCCGCTCGCGCTCGCGACCCGCCACGCGCGCGTTTTCGTCCGCATCGCCCTGGCCTGCGCCCTGGTCGGCGCCCTTTTTCACCCGCTTTCCGCCGTCGTCTTTCGCGCGAAATGGACCGGCGCCATCGACGGGCTCGACGGCCTCCGCTGGATGGCGCGCGAGGCGCCCGGCGATCGCGACGCGATCTCCTGGCTTCGCGCGCATGCCGTGGAGGGCGCGGTCCTCGCCGAGGCGACCGGGAACCCCTACACGGATTACGGGCGCATCGGGGCGGCCACGGGGATCCCGACGGTCCTCGGCTGGGAGAACCACGAGGGGCTGTGGCGAGGCAACCGCTCCATCGCCGAGACGACGGCCCGCAAGGACGCCCTCCGGGCGATCTACTCCTCCGAGGACTCCGAGGCGGTCTTCAACATCCTGCACCGTTACAAGGTGCGTTACGTCTTCGTCGGCACCCTCGAGAAGCGCGACTTCGGGCCGAGCGCTTTCCCGATGCGCGCCAACTTCCGCCGCGCCTTCACGGCCGGCGACGCCGCGGTCTTCGAGATCCTGAAATGAACGAAGCCGCCCCCCGCTCCGCCGCCGAGCCGCCGTTCTCGGACCTCGAGAAGAAAGCCTGGATCGCGCTCTTCGCTCTCTCGGCGCTCCTCCATCTCGTTCAGCTCGGGTCGCACGCGCTCCACCACGACGAGTCGATTCACGCGTGGGCCGCCCTGCACCTCATCCAGGACGGCACGTACAAGTACGACCCCGTCTACCACGGGCCGGTTCAGTACTACGCGGTCGCGCTCGCGTACAAGACGTGGGGCCTCCTGACCCTGAGCTCGGGCGACTCGGACTTCTCCGCACGCCTCGCGCCCGCGCTCGGAGGCATCGCGCTCTCCATGATGGCGATCCTGCTCCGGCGAAGGTTCGGCCCCGCCGCGGCCTTCGCCACGGGCGTTCTCGCGGCGTTCTCGCCGAACCTCCTCTATTACTCGCGATTCTGCCGGGACGACATCTGGAGCCTTCTCGGCACGGCCGGTCTCTTCCTGTGGCTCGACCAGTACCTCGCGCGCGGGCGCCTCCGCGATCTCTGTTTCGCCTCCCTCTCGGCCTCGGTCGCGTTCGCGTCCAAGGAAAACTTCTACGTCCTGCTCGCGCTCATGGTGCCGTCGGTCGCGGCCGCGTGGGCCGAGCCCGGGCGCGGGATCGACGTGTGGAACCGGCTCCGCCGCATCATCGACTGGCTCGAGGCGCACACCGTTCCTCTCGTGGGCGCCCTCCTCCTGTTCTTCTGCGTTTCCGAAGTTCTCTACACGTTTTTCCTCGTCCACCCCGAATCGGGCAATCCCGTCTTCGACGCGATCTCCTACTGGTGGGGCCAGCACAAGATGGAGCGCGTCGGCGGCCCGAAGACGTTCTACCTGCCACGGCTCCTGCAGTACGAGTTCGCGATCCTGCTGCCGGCGCTCGCGCTCATCGTGACGCGCTGGAACCGCCTCTCGTTCGCGGAGCGGTTCCTCGCCGGCTGGGGCGTCTCCTCGGTCGCCATGTACGCGTACCTCGGCGAGAAGGCGGGCTGGCTGATCGTCCACCAGGTCCTCCCCTTCATCCCGCTCGCCGCCGTCGCGTGGGCTCTGCTTGCCGAGAGGGGCTCCCGCGCGCGGCTCGGAGGCGCGGTCGTCGCGGCTGCGTCTCTCGTGACGGCGCTGACCCTCTCCTTCGTCTATCCCGTCCTTACGCCCAACTCCCGGAAGGCGGAATCCACGATCCAGGTGCAGACGTGTCCCGAGTTGCTCTCTGTCGTCGACGAGATCCTCGCTCACGGAAAGGTCGGCGAGGTGCCCGCCGCGATCGTCTCCGGAGAGGCGGGCTGGCCGATGAGCTGGTACGTCCGCAACGCGCCCGTGAACTGGCAGGCTCCGAAGGGCGACCTGCGCCCGCCCATCGTCCTCTGCGACGAGGGCGAGGCCGACAAGCAGGCGGAGGTCCTCGGGCCGTCCTACAGACGCGACCGCGTGCCTTTCCGCGCCTGGTGGATTCCCGATCTGTCGCTCTCGCCGCTCCGGCCGAACATCAGGCAGCTTCTCCTCTATGTCTTCACGCGCGAAACCTGGGAGCGCGCCGACGGGAACAACCCGATCGGCTCCGTGTGGGTGACCGTGTTCCGGCGAACGGGCCCGGCCACTTCACCGCAAGCCCCGCCGGCCCAGCCCGCGCCTGAACCCGCCCCCGCGGCGGACGTCTCCGCGGAACAGGCGCCCGAGGAAGCGAAGAGCCCGTCGTGAGCCGCCCGGAAATCTCGGTCGCGTTGCCCGTCTTCAACGAGGTCGAAAACCTGGACGAGCTGAACGCCCGGCTCACGGGCGTCCTGACGGCGACCTCTCGCACGTGGGAGATCGTCTACGTGGACGACGGCTCGAGCGACGCCTCGTTCGAGAAGATGGCCGCCTTCGCCCGCCAGGATCCGCGCGTAAGGGCGCTCCGGTTCTCCCGGAATTTCGGCCACCAGATGGCGCTCACCGCCGGGGTCGACGCCGCGCGGGGTCGGATCGTGGCCGTCATGGACGCAGACCTGCAGGACCCTCCCGAGCTTCTCTCGGAGATGCTGAAGAAGGTCGACGAGGGTTACGAAGTCGTCTATGCGCAACGCAGCAAACGCGAGGGCGAGAGCGCTTTCAAGCTCTGGACCGCCCACGTCTTCTACCGGCTTCTGAAGCGCTGGACGAACGTGGACATCCCTGTCGACGTCGGAGACTTCCGTCTCATGGGACCGAAGGCCGTAGCCGCGTTCCGGCGCCTGCGCGAGCGGCACCGCTTCATCCGCGGCATGACGGCGTGGGTGGGCTTCCGGCAGACGGGCGTCCTGTACGTGCGGCCGCCGCGGACGCGCGGCGAGACGAAGTTCCCGCTTCGCAAGATGCTGCGGTTCGCGCTCGACGGGCTCACCTCCTTCAGCCACGTGCCCCTCCAGCTCGCGACGTGGCTCGGATTCGCCGTGTCGTTCTTCGCGTTTCTCTACATCGTCGTCGTCGTCCTTCTCAAGGTGCTCGGGATCAACGAGCGCGGCTGGACGACGCTCATGGGATGGATCCTCCTCCTCGGCGGCGTGCAGCTCCTCATGATCGGCGTCCTCGGTGAATACCTCGGCCGGATCTACGACGAGGTGAAGGGCCGTCCGCTCTATCTCGTGGCAGAAGAGGTCGGGGGGAATACCCCGCCTGCCCAGGACGTTGACGTAACCTTGGAGCGATGAAGTCGGGTTACTACCACCAGGCGATCGGGGACCTCCGCAAGCGGCTCACGGCCGCGGTCCCGCACGAGATTCTGAAGGAGCTCCACCGAAAGAGCCCCTCCCGCCATTTCGCGGTCGCCCTGCGTCAGCTCGTCTTCTTCGCCGCCGCGCTGGCGCTCGGCTGGCACTTCGAGAGCCTGTGGGTCCGGATCCCGTGCGCGCTCGTCCTCGGGTTCGTCGTGTTCGACGGGACCGTCCTCCTTCACGAGGTCGTCCACAAGGCCGTCTTCGACGGTGACCGGCCGCGCGCCTACCGCGCCCTCGGCCTTCTCTACGCCCTGCCTTCCGGCATCTCGCCGACGCAGTTCACGCGCTGGCACCTCGATCACCATGCCGAGCTCGGCTCTCGGACGGACGATCCGAAGCGCGCGCACCTGTCTCCAAAACGCAACGCCCGCTGGCTCAAGCTCCTCTACGCGACGCCCGCGCTCTTTCCCATCTATTTCCGCGCCGCTCGGACGGAGACAGCCACGTATCCGGAAACCCTGCAGCGCCGGATTCGGGCCGAGCGTTTCGCGGCCATCCTCCTGCACCTCGCCGCAGCCGCGGCAATCGGATTTCTCGGCGGCGCCGCGCGCCTCGTGTGGCTCTGGGCGGTTCCGGTCTTTCTCGTTTTCCCCCCGGCCTTCGCCCTCAACCGCCTCGGTCAGCACTACGACATCGTTCCCGCGGAGCCCGCGAAGTGGGGCACCCGAATGGCCCGCGCGCCGCTTTGGGAGTTCGTCTACTTGTGGTCGAACCTTCACCTCGAGCACCATTACTTCCCGGCCGTTCCTTTCTACCGCCTCCCCGCCCTGAACACCTCCCTCGAGCCCTTCTTCGCCGAGGAGGGCATTACGGCGCGCACCTACCGGGAGCTCCTCTACGGGTGGCTCGTCGAGAATCGCGTGCCGCATTCGGACTGGCACGCCGATTTCCGGTAATCTCCGCGCGATGGCGACGGAAATCGCGCCGCCGCAAGCGGACCAGTACGAGGGCCTTTCGCGCGAGGACCTGCTCCGGGCGTACCGGAACATGCTCACGTCCCGCCGGATCGACGACAAGGAAATCCAGCTCAAGCGCCAGAACCGCATCTTCTTCCAGATCAGCGGGGCCGGGCACGAAGCCGTCCAGACGGCGGTCGCATTTCAGATGCGAAAGGGTTCGGACTGGCTCTTCCCCTATTACCGTGACCGCGCGCTCTGCCTCGGCCTCGGCGTAACCCCACGGGACATGTTCCTGCAGGCGGTCGGAGCCGCCGACGACCCGGCGTCGGCCGGGCGCCAGATGCCCTCGCATTGGGGTTCGGCCGCGCTCCGCATCTTCACGACCTCCTCGCCGACGGCCACCGAATGCCTGCCGGGTGTCGGAGCGGCCGAAGCCGGCCGGTATCTCCAGCGCGAACAGGCGTCCGGCGCGCCCGGCCTCCTCGGCGCCATCCAGGGCGCGGCGGCGGGCGAGATCGTCGTCGTGACGATCGGCGAGGGCGCCACCTCCGAAGGCGAGTTCTGGGAGTCCCTCAACGCGGCCTGCCTCTCGAAGCTCCCCGTCGTCTTCGTCGTCGAGGACAACGGCTACGCAATCTCGGTTCCCGTCGAAGTGAACACCCCGGGCGGCTCCATTTCGAAGCTCGTGCGCAACTATCCCGGGCTCTTCGTCGCAGAGACGGACGGCTGTGATTTCCTGGCCTCGTACGACGCGTTGCGTTACGCGATCGCTTACGCGCGCGAGAGGAAGGGCCCGTCCCTCGTCCACGCGCACGTCATCCGCCCGTATTCGCACTCCCTCTCGGACGACGAGAAACTCTACCGCTCCGAGGCGGAACGGAAGAAGGACCTCGCCCGCGACCCGCTCGAGCTGTTCGCCGCCTTCCTCGCGAAGGAGAACCTCGCTTCCGCCGAGGAGCTCCTCGCTCTGGGCGAAGAGGTGAGCGCCCTCGTGAGCGCTGCGGCGGACGAGGCCCTCACGCGCCCCCAGCCCGGCCCCGACTCTGTCTCCGGGCAGATCGTCTCTCCAGATGTCGATCCGACGTCGGGTGTCTTCGACACCGAGGACGCGCCGTCGTTCAAGGGCGAGCCCACGACGATGGTCGACCTCATCAATGCGGCGCTTCGCGACGAAATGGCGCGCGACGGGCGTATCGCGATCTGGGGCGAGGACGTGGCGGACGCGAGCCGGAGCGACGTCCTGGGCGAGTGCAAGGGGAAGGGCGGCGTCTTCAAGGTGACGGCCGGCCTCCAGAAGGAGTTCGGGCCTGCCCGCGTGTTCAATTCACCTCTCGCCGAGGCGAGCATCGTCGGCCGCGCCATCGGATGGGCCGCGCGCGGACTCAAGCCCGTCGTCGAGATTCAGTTCTTCGACTACATATGGCCCGCCATGCTGCAGATTCGCGACGAGCTCGCGACGACGCGCTGGCGCTCGGGCGGGTCCTTCCGTGCGCCGGTCGTCATCCGGGTGGCGATCGGCGGCTATCTCACGGGCGGGGGACCCTACCACTCGCAGTCGGGCGAGGTGACCTTCGCGCACATCCCGGGGCTCCGTGTCGTCATGCCGTCCAACGCTCTCGACGCGAACGGCCTTCTCCGCACGGCGATCCGTTGCGACGATCCCGTGCTATTCCTCGAACACAAGCACCTGTACCGCCAGACGCACAACAAGGGCCGCTACCCCGGTCCGGATTTCATGGTTCCCTTCGGCAAGGCGAAAACCGTTCGGCCCGGAACCGATGCCACGATCGTGACCTACGGGGCGACGGTCTTCCGGAGCGCGGTGGCCGCCGCCCGCCTTGCGGAAGAGGACGGCCGGGACGCCGAAGTCATCGACCTGCGCTCTCTCGCTCCTTACGACTTCGCCGCGATCGCCGAGAGCGTGAAGCGGACGAACCGGCTCCTCGTCGTGCACGAAGACTGGCAGACGCACGGCTTCGGGGCCGAGATCGCCGCACGCGCCGCGGACGAGCTCTTCGGGTGGCTCGACGCGCCCGTGCGGCGCGTCGCCGCGAAAGACGTGTTCTGCGGTTACGCCCCGGAGCTGGAGAACGCCACGCTTCCGCAAAGCGAGGACATCCTCGCGGCGCTGCGCTCGCTCCTCGCATACTGAACATGCGCCTCCGGAGCGTGGTTCTGGGAGCAACGGCTTTCTCCCTCTTTTTCCTCTTCGGCGCGATCGCCGTCGATCCGCTTCCGATCTACCGCGCGATCCAGGAGAAGCGTCTTTCCCTCGCCGGTGCACGGCGCGAGGTCTTCGCAGCGGACGACGGAACCTCCCTTTCCGCGTTCGTCCTCGGACCGCTCTCGGCGGAGAGGCCCGTCATCCTCCTTCACGGCCTCGGGGCCGACGCGACGTATTGGACAGAGAC
This sequence comes from Acidobacteriota bacterium, assembly GCA_039934255.1. Taxonomy (GTDB): domain Bacteria; phylum Acidobacteriota; class Thermoanaerobaculia; order UBA5066; family UBA5066; genus Fen-183. Next base: position 12,565 of record JBDTML010000097.1, read on the forward strand.
CGCGCGCTTCCTCGCCCGGCAGGGCCGGACCGTGATCCTTCCGGACGCGCCGGGCTCGGGGCTCAGCGCGTCGCCGCGCGATGCCGTCGGGTTCGGCGTTCGAGGCCGAGTGGCCGCGATGGACGCGCTCGCGCGCGCCCTCGCGCTCGAGAAGTTCGATTTCGTCGGGCACTCCCTCGGCGGCTGGACGGCGGGCTGGTACGCGCTGGAGTTTCCGTGGAAGGTCTCACGTCTGGTCTTCGTGGACGCGGCGGGCCTCTCGCTTCCGGAGGACGCGGACGCCGAGCGCACGCGCGTCCTTCCGCGGGACCGCGCGGGCGCCCGCCGGATTTTCGACCTTCTCTTCTTCCGGAAGCCCGCGCCCTCCGCGGGCTTCATCCTCGACGCGTTCGGCCGAAACTACGGAAGCGGCACCGCGGCCGCAACGGTCGCGCGCCTCACCGCGGCGGACGGCCTGCTGTCGCGCCTGCCGGACCTGCCGCCGCGGACGACGCTCATCTGGGGCGAACGGGACACGCTTTTCCCTGTCGCCGACGCACGCGGCGCCGCCTCGAAGATGCGCGAGGCCCGCTTCGTCGTCCTCGAGGGGACCGGACACGACGGGCCCCTCGAGGCGCCCGCCGCATTCCATGCCGCTCTTCTCGCGGCGCTCGCCGATCCGGCCCCCGTGACGGGAGCTACTGCGGTCCCGCCGCCTCGAACGTCGACACGATCGGAACGCTCGCCGACTCCGTGAGCCGCTCGTCGAACGCTTCGGCAAGGACGCGCCCATCCATGTCGCGGGCGACGGGCTCGCCCGCGAGGACGAGCAGCGTCGGCGCGAGATCCAGGACGTTCGCGGACGTGAGACGCACCCCCGACCGCACTCCGGCGCCCGAGAAAAGGACGAATCCATCCCGCGCGGCATCGGGGCTCGCCACGGGTGTTTTTCCACGCAGGAATCTCGCGACGGCCTCGAGCGTCGGCGGCGGCCCCCACGAGGCCGGAGCGAAGAGGCAGATCGTCCGCTCCTGGCCCTCGCGTTCCAGGATCTCCCCCAGCAGGTCGTCGAGAAACCGGTAGTAGGCGCGAAGCGCGGCGGCTCGCGCGTCGGCCTCCGGGACGGAGAGGCCCCAGTAGCGCGCGTTGCCCGCGGCTCCGAAGAGCCCGCTCACCTCCGCGAGGCCCGAGAGAACGATGGCCGAGACATTTCGCGGGCCACCCGGCAGCGCCGCGAGGGCCGCCCCGGTGACCGTGAGATCGCTTGCGGCCCCCCGGAGGGGGGAGAGTCGGGCTTCACCCCTCGCAAGTCCGTCCGGAACAAGAGCCCGCGCGAGCGGCCGGTCGAGGCCGTCTGGCGAGACGCGAAAGAGCCGGGCCTGTGCGGCACCCTCCTCGGGAAGTGCCGTGCTCCCGGCCGCGCTCCCCTCGAAGAAGGCGTCGCTCGCCCAGAGGACGAGCCCCTCCCGCGCCGGCGAAGAAGCGGGCCAACCGAGAACCGCCGCCTCGTGTCCACGCGAGGCGAGAATTTCCCAGAACGTCAGGCTGCGGCGCGCCGCCCCCGCCTCAGCCGCCGGATGCGCGCCACCGGGCACGGCCGAACCGGGCAGGACGGGGAGGAGACGGAGCGTTCCGAGGGGCGACTCCCAACGGCGCGACGACACGACCCCGTGCTTCAGCGGACGCTTGCCCGTCGCGGCCGTCGTCCAGAGGGCCGCCCTGTCGTATGGAGAGAGAGGGGCCAGCGGGCCCGCCGCTCCCTCGCGCAGGAGCCGGGCGACCACCGGCATCGCCCCCTCCGAAGCGTAAGCCGTGAGGAGGTCCCACGAGGCCCCCTCGAATCCGACGACGAGGAGGTTCCGCCGCGGCGCGCGGCGCGGCGCCGTCACGGCTCCCGCCGCCGGGCGCTCCGGCACGCGCCGGCCCGCAGCGGGCGCGAGCAGGAAGAGGGCGATCGGGATCGAAAGCGTCCCGGCGTTGGGGCCGCCGCGCAAGGCGCGGGCCGCGAGGACGGCCGCTGAAAAAAACGCGGCGAGGGCCGTCGCGACGAGGACGCGCCGGACGCCCGAAGGGACGAAGTCGTGGAGCGCCTTCCGCTGGAACTCGACGAACACGCCGAACGCCGCGAGCAGGCCGGCGCTCCAGGCCGCGCTGGCGCGCGAAGGGCGTCGGGCACGCGACATGAGGACGAGAGGCGAGGCGAGGATCGCTCCCGACGCGGCGGCGACGAGGAGAACGCGCGCCGCCGGCAGGAATCGCAGGAGTTCCGGATTGAGACCCAGCAGCAGGTCACCGGAGGCGAGACCGAATACCGCGCCCACGAGAGGAAGGTGGTACGCCGGTCTGCCCTCGCTCATAATCCGCGCCCGGCGAGTGTCGCCCTCTTCCCGATGGCCGTCAACGAATCCCTCCGCGTCCTCAGGACGACTCACTACGACGAACAGCACTACTCGCTGTTTCTGTCGGCGGGCTCTATCGGCCCGGCCACACGGCCGGGACACTTCGCGATGATTCAGGCCGGTGAGGGGCTTCGCCCGTATCTCCGCCGCGCGTTCTCCATCGCCGACGTCACGACGGTCGCGGGCGTGCCCGCGCTGGAGTTCGTCGTCAAGGTGGTCGGCGTCGGGACGGCCGCGCTCGCGCGTTTCGCCGAAGGGACGCCGCTCCCGGTCCTCGGCCCGCTCGGCGTGCCCTTTCCGATCGACGACCTCGTCCCCACCGACCGCGTCGCTCTCGTCGCCGGCGGGATCGGCCTCGCGCCCCTCGTCATCCTCGCCCGAACGCTCGCAGCCCGCGGGATCGCCGCCGACCTTTTCTACGGCGGACGCAACGAGAACGACATTCTGAAGAGGCCCGAGTTCGAGCGGTTCCTCGGCTCCCACCGGTGCCGCTACGCGACGGACGACGGTTCGCTCGGGCGGCGAGGCCTCGTCACCGACCTCTTCACGCATGCGCTCGCCGGCGGCGCACGCTACCGCCGCGCCTACGCGTGCGGCCCCCTGCCGATGTTCCGCGCGCTCGCGCGGCTTCTCGCGGACGCGGAGCTCGAAGGCTCGTTCGCGATGGAGTCCGAGATGGCCTGCGGCTTCGGCGTCTGTCTCGGCTGCGTCGTTCCGATGGCCGACGGCCGCTTCGCGACGATCTGCAAGGAAGGGCCGTGCGTCGCGCCCAGCCGGGTCGACTGGACCCGGCTATGAACGAAGCGCCGTCATGAAGGTCGACCTCTCGACGCCCTTCGGCCGGCTGCGCCTCAAGAATCCGATCGGTACGGCCTCGGGCACCTTCGGCTATGGCCTCGAGTTCGCCGAATATCTCGACCTCGCAGCGCTCGGCGCGATCTCGGTCAAGGGGCTCTCGCGCCGCCCGTGCCACGGCAATCCGCCGCCGCGCATCTGCGAGACGGACGCGGGAATGCTGAATGCGATCGGCCTCCAGAACGTCGGCGTGGACGCCTTTCTCGCAGACAAGCTCCCGGAACTCGCGCGGCTCGGCACGACGGTGATCGCGAACGTCTGGGGCGACACCGAGGAAGACTATGTTGCGGTCGTCGAGCGCATCGGGGCGGATCGACGGGTCGCCGCCATCGAGATGAACGTCTCCTGCCCGAACGTGGTCAAGGGCGGAATGATCTTCGGAAATAACCCCGACGCGCTCGCGGGGCTCGTGAAGAGAGTCCGCGCGGCGACCGCACACCCGCTCATCGTCAAGCTCTCTCCGAACGTGACGGACATCGTGGCGTCTGCGCGGGCCGCCGTGGACTCCGGAGCGGACGCTCTCTCCCTGATCAACACGCTCGTCGGCCTCGCAATCGACCTCGAGACGCGGACGCCGAAAATCGGGTTCACGACGGGCGGCCTTTCGGGGCCCGCGATCCGCCCCGTCGCCCTGCGCATGGTATGGGAAGTGAGGAAAGCGCTCCCGAAAATCCCGCTCTTCGGGATGGGGGGAATCGAGACAGTCGAACACGTCGTCGAGTTCCTCATCGCCGGCGCGAACGCCGTGCAGATCGGAACCGCGAACTTCCGCGATCCCTCGCTCGCGGGCCGTCTCGTGAAGGAGCTGTCGGTGTGGTGCGCGGATCACGGCGTCGCGCGCGTCTCCGATCTCGTCGGCACCCTGAAGACGCGGCCCCGACCCGACCACTTCTTCTCATGAGCCGGACCGACGCGGCACGGGGACGGCTCGCCGTCGCGCTGGACCTGCCCGATGAGGCCCAGATCCTCGCGATGGCGCGCCTCGTCGCTCCTGAAGCCGGTCTCCTGAAGCTGGGGCTCGAAGCGTTCGTGGCCGAGGGGCCCTCGCTCGTCCGGGAGGTTGTCGCAACCGGCACCGGCGTCTTCCTCGACCTGAAGCTCCACGACATTCCGAATACCGTCGGCCGTGCCGCCGCCGCCGCGGTTCGCACGGGCGCCACGATCGTGAACTGCCATGCCGCGGGGGGCGCCGAGATGATGAAGGCGTTTGCCGAAGAAGGCCGCGCCGCTGCAGCGTCGGCGGGCCTTTCCCGGCCGAGGCTCATCGCGGTGACGATCCTGACGTCCCTCGACGCCGCCGCGCTTCACGCGGTCGGGCTCACGGGGTCCCCGCGCGAGGCCGCGCTCCGGCTCGCGGTTCTCGCGCAAGGCGCGGGCCTCGACGGCGTCGTGTGCTCCGCGGAGGAGATCACCGCGATCCGCGCCGCGTGCGGACGGGATTTTCTCCTCGTCGTTCCCGGCGTGCGCCCCACGGGCGCCCCGTCGGGCGACCAGAAACGCGTCGCGACACCAGGCGATGCGATCCGCGCGGGCGCGGACGTCCTCGTCGTGGGCCGCCCGATCACCGGCGCGCCCGACCCCGCCGCCGCCGCGCGCGCGATCACCGCCGAGATTGCGGCCGCGACCGAGACGCCAGCCTGAGTCTCCGCGCGTTTCAGCGCGTCGGCGTCAGGGTGGGCAACGGAGTTGGCGTCGGCGTCGGGATTCCTCCGAACGGAGTCGGCGTCGGCGTTCCCGCGAAGGGGGTGACCGTCGGCGTGCCGATTCCCGGCGTCGGCGTCGCGGGCGTCGCCGTCGGCGTGCCGAGCCCGGGCGTCGGCGTGACGGGTGTGTCCGTCGGGCTCGGCGTTGGAGTGACGGGGGTGGCCGTCGGTGTGAACGTGGTGGCGGTCGCTCCGAGGCCGATCGTCGGCGTAGGCGTGGGCGGGGTACCGGTGATCGCCCTCGTCGGAGTGGGCGTCGGCAAGGAGGGCGTTCCGAGGGGCGGCGGCGTGCCCACGGCCGTCGACGTCGGTGTCGGGGTCGCTTGACCGCTCGGTCCGGTGGGATCCTTCGTCGCGGGGCAGGCCGCGAGCAGCGTGGCGCAACCCGCGGCGCACCCGGCGGCAGCGAGACCCGCTCGCCATCTTTGGGCGGCCGGTCGCATCAGTCCACCTTGATCTTCTCGTAACGGGAGGGCTTCCCGCCCGCTCCCGCGGCACGTTCGGCGAGGGCGATCTCCTCGTCGAGGAAATCGCGAAGAGCCTTCATGAACTCGATGCCCGAGGTCGCCGCCCGGGAGAGAGAGCTTCCGTGCCCCCGAGCGAGGCGCAGCGAGAACCTCCCCACGAGGTCGGCCGCAGGCTTGAAGAGGCAGCCGTCCCCCGCGCAGGCGAGGCCGGGGATGGGCCCCGATGTCGGGCGCGCTCCGTCCTTCTCCCCGCGGACGCCGGGACCGAAGTCGTTCTCGAGCGGGTCCTTCTTCTTTCTCCTCGCCATCAGCGTGCCCCCGGGCCCGTGAAGCGTACCGTGAGCCGTCCGTCCTCCACCTTTGCGCCGCTCGGCGTGTGACCCGCGAGCATGCGCGGCACCGGAATGTGGTGACGCACGTTTCCGATCCGGACGATGAGGTCTCCCGAGGCCATCGCGAGATCGACTTCATGCTTGTCGACGAACGGCAGATCGAGCGTGAGGACGTACTTTCCGTTCTTCTTCGCGTACCGGTAGGGCGGGTCCGAGCGGAAGGAATCGGCCGGATTCTTCGTCGCCCAGAGATCCCGTCCCAGTGCGACGAGCGCCGGGGAGCCGAGCACCTGGTCGTCCTTGAGCGACAGAGTGAAGATCGGCACCGGATCGAAATAGCCGCGCGCCTCCTCGAGAAACTGCGCCTGGGTCTTCCGCCATTTGTCGAAGAACGGATCGTGGACGCCGTCCGGCAAGAGCCGGTTCACGATGACGGCATCCACCGTGAACCCGTAGAGGCCGAAGTACATGAAGGCGCGCTGCGTCTCCTTGATGACGATCTTTTCCGCGTTCGTCACGAGGCGCACGGTCGTCGTCTTCGGGTCCTTGAGGAGCGTGTCCACCCCTTCGAGCTTCTGCGCGAGGGACTGGACGTTGTCGAAGTAGCGGTCCGGCGGAAGCGGGAGATCGGTCATCTTCTTGGCGACGGGGCGCGCGACCTTGAGGATCGACCGCTCCAGCCGGAAGAGCTTCTTCATGTACCAGTCGAGCGTCGGCGGGAGCGAAACGAACCGGAGAGATTCACCCGTGGGCGCGCAGTCGAGAATGAGGACGTCGAACGCCTTCTCACGCGCGTACTGGTTGACGTAAAGGAGCGCCGATACCTCCTCCATCCCCGGGAAGATCGCGAGCTCCTCGGCGAGGACTTCCTCGACGCCCGTGACCGCGAGAAGCGTGGTGATGTATCCCGAGATGTCCTTCCAGTGGCGGCCGATTTCCTCGGTGACGTCGACCTCCTGGATCCAGAGATTCGGCGAGACGGCGACGGGCGTTCCGTGAGCGTGATCGGTGAGGGCGACGTCGCGGTCGAATGCGTCCGCGAGCGAGTGGGCCGCGTCCACGGACATGACGAGCGTCTTGAGGCCGCGCGCCGCCAGGACGAGCCCCGTGGCGGCCGCAACGGTCGTCTTGCCGACGCCGCCCTTTCCGGTGAAGAGGAGGATCCGCATCGAAGGGATGTTACGCGGAAGGCACGCTTCGGCTTCCCGCCGCGTATGCGACCCAGGCCAGAAGCAGGGCCGCGTAACCGTCGATCGCGTAGTGCCAGCCGCTCACGACCGCCGTGAAGAACGTGACGGCCGTGAGGACGGCGTACAGAAGGAAGAGCGCTCGCGACCGCTTGCGCGCGAAGAACATCAGGAAAGCCTGCGCGGCGACGTGGAGTGACGGCATCGCCGCAATTCCGAGGTACGGAGAGAGATCGGTCCCCTCCGGATGCCGGCGGAAGGCGCGCATGCGGCCGTAGTGCGCGAAGAGAAGGTTCATCGTCGCGGACTGCTCCGGCATCGCCGCGCGAACCTCTTTGTAGTCGTCCTCGAGGACGTAGCACGGCCCGAGGGACGGAACCGCGAAGTAGAACCAAGACCCGAGGACCCACAGAAACGAAAAGCCCGCGGCGAACCGCGCGCGATCCCGGATCGAGAGCGCCGCCGCGAACCAGCCGACGCCCGTGATGACCGTCAAAATGAAGGCGCCGTAGTACCCGCTCAGGACCCTCCAGAACGCCGGATACGGGAACAGGCTCTGCAGGAAGCGTCCGGGGTTCACGCCGAAGTGAAGGGCGGTCTCGAGCCGGAAGAGGCCCGCGTCGTAGAGAGCGTCGGGCCGGAGCAGCGGAAGCCCGAGTTTGAGCCAGCTGTAGACGTACGACGTGAGCCCGAGGGCCGCCAAGAAGCGCAGCAGGTCGAAGACGGACCGCGGCCTGAGGCTCGCGCGGAAGCGCGCCACGCCGCGCCGCCATCCCCGGCGCGCGGCGAATAGCGCGCGAAGCGCGATCCCGCCCAGCAGGAACAGGGACGCGAACATGACGAATTCCCGCATGTCGAGGAGCGTGCGCAGGACGTCGAGGCCGAGCCGCGCGCGGAGCCTCAGGAGCAGGACGACGGCCACGAAGTCGGCGAGGAGAACGATTTCGTAAAGCCGCGGGCGCGGGGGGCGCCTCACCAGCCGCGCGCCTTGTCCCGGTCGCGTCGCTCCTTCTTGGACAGCTTGCCGCCCTTCTCGTCCCGGCGCGGCGCGAGCAGGCGCTCGAGCCGCCTGGCCTCGAGAACCTCGGGGGCGAGAGGCGGCGTCGTTTCCTCGTAAAGGAGCCGAGCCTGGGCCTTCGGAATGCTTCGCTCGACGAGACCCTTCACGACGAACGTCCGCCGATCCCGCGCGAACGTGATTTCGAGCCGGTCGCGAACGCGCAGCAGCTTGTGGGCCGCGGCCGCGTGGCCGTTCAGGTGCACCTTGCCCCCCGTGCACGCCGCGGCCGCCTGCGAACGCGTCGGAAACAGGCACGAGACGTCCAGCCAAACGTCGAGGCGGACCTCTATGAGCAGGTCGGTCTCGCTCTCTTCACCGCGCCGTCCCATGTTTCCTCACAGCTGGCGCGGAGAGGGGCACCGGGGGAACCCGGTCCCGGGTTCCGCCCGGCACAATCTAGAAGACGGGCTTTTCGACCCGCTTGTCGAACCGGTACACGTACTTGTAGCCGAAGATGTCGACGGTCTGCTCGTAGCGGGCGGAGATGGCGATGTAGGCGCCGCTTTTCTCCACGCGAATCGCCTCAATCTTGAGCGGGACCTTCGCGTCCTGCGCGCGAAGGTAGACGTCCACCTGGAGTTTCTCGAGAGTCTTCAGGCCGCCGAAGTTGGCGGCTTCGTTCATCGCATCCAGGACCTCGTTCCCATGGATGTGCAGGGGAACGATGCGGACGCATGCGACGACGACGACGAACAAGACGGCCAGCCCGACGACGAGACCGAAGGCTCCCTCTCCCCTCCGGGCGGTTCTTACGGCGTGCCGCATCGTGTTCTCCTTCCGGCGCGACCGTGCCCGCGCGCTCTAGCGAATGACATGAAAGCTTCGTTCCCAGCGAGTCCGGGTCAAAAAGTTTAGCGCGGTATCGATCGTACGGCGTAACGCCGCTCCACGGCCCGAAAAAGACCGTGGTCCCTCGCGGACGGACCAGAGAACGGCGACGGCGCGGCCCTCCAGGTGCGCCAGGGGCACGGAGCCCCAGAATCGGGAGTCCTGCGACTCGTCGCGATTGTCTCCCAGCGCGAAAAAGCGGCCTTCCTCGATCTCGATCGGTCCCAGATGGTCGCGGACCCTCAGGGCCAGAGGCGCGTCGGCCCCGAACGTCCTCGCGTCGCGATGCACGACCCACGGCTCGGTCACGACCTGCCCGCCGACCACGAGGTTCTTCGCCTCCACGGCGATTTTGTCTCCCGGCAGACCGACGACGCGCTTCACGAAGTCGCGATCGGGATCGGGCGGAGACCGGAAGACCACGACGTCTCCGCGCGTCAGTTCCCGATACGGGAGGAGGCGCCCCCAGGCGCCCTCGTGCGCGCCGTACGCGAACTTGTTCACGAGGACGTAGTCGCCCGTGAGCACGGTGTCTTCCATCGAGGCACTCGGCACGTGGTAGATCTGGAAGACGAACCCCTTGAAAGCGAGGGCGAGAGCGGCCGCCACGAGGACGGCCTCGGCCGTCTCCACGACGCGCGCCACCCGCGTCATCAGTCGACCTTCAGGACCGCGAGGAAGGCCTCCTGCGGAAGATCGACCCGGCCGACCTTCTTCATGCGGCGCTTGCCTTCCTTCTGCTTCTCGAGGAGCTTCTTCTTGCGCGTGATGTCGCCGCCGTAGCACTTCGCGATCACGTTCTTGCGCATCGCCCGCACGGTCGAGCGCGCCAGAATCTTCGAACCGATCGCGGCCTGGATGACGACCTCGAACATCTGCTGAGGGATCATCTCCTTCATCTTCTCCACGATCGAGCGGCCCTTCGTCGGCGCCTTGTCGCGGTGGACGATGAACGCGAGGGCGTCGACGGGCTCGCCGTTGATGAGGACGTCGAGCTTCACGAGGTCGCCCGGCCGGTAGTCGATGAGCTGGTAGTCGAACGAGGCGTAGCCCCGCGAGAGCGACTTGAGCTTGTCGTAGAAGTCGAGGATGACCTCGTTCAGCGGGAGCTCGTACTTGAGAACGGCGCGCTGCGTGCCCGCATACTCGAGCGACACCTGCGTGCCCCGTCGTTCCTCGGCCAGGGCAAGAATCCCGCCGAGAAACTCGTCCTTCGTGATGATCGTCGCGAGGATGTACGGCTCCCTGATCTCGTCGATGAGCTGGACCTCGGGGAGCTTCACGGGATTCGAGATCTCGAGCTCCTGCCCGCGCGTCGTTCTCACGAGGTAGGGAACCGAAGGCGCCGTCGTGATGAGGGACAGGTTGAATTCCCGCTCGAGACGCTCCTGGATGATCTCCATGTGAAGAAGGCCGAGGTACCCGCAGCGGAAGCCGAATCCGAGGGCCGTCGACGACTCGGGCTCGAACGTGAAGGACGCGTCGTTCAGCCGCAGCTTCTCCATCGCGTCCCTGAGATCCTCGTAAGCGTCCGTCTCCGTCGGGAAGATCGACGCGAAGACCATCGGCTTGACGTCGAGAAAGCCGGGAAACGCTTCGGCCGTCGGTCGCTCGGTCCCCGTCACGGTGTCGCCGATCTTCGCGGCGTGGAGATCCTTGATGCCCGCGATGACGTAGCCGACCTCTCCCACGGACAGCTCGGACACCACCTGTTGCTTCGGGTTGAAGATTCCGACCTCCTGCACCTCGCCGCCGAGTCCCGTCCCCATCATCCGGATCTTCAGCCCGGGCTTGATCGTCCCCTCGTGGACCCTCACGAGGCACGTCACGCCGCGGTAGACGTCGAACCAGGAGTCGAAAAGGAGCGCCTTCAGGGGCGCGGCGGGATCGCCTTTCGGCGCCGGTATGTCGTGGACGATCTGCTCGAGGAGGTCGTGGACGCCGGTGCCGACCTTGCCCGACGTGAGCACGGCGTGCCGCGCGGGAATCCCGATGACTTCCTCGATCTGCTCGCGGGCCATCTCGGGCACGGCGGACGGCAGATCGACCTTATTGATGCAGGGAACGATCGTGAGGTTGTTGTGGATCGCGAGATACGCGTTTGCGAGCGTCTGCGCCTCGACGCCCTGCGTCGCGTCCACGACGAGGACGGCTCCCTCACAGGCGGCGAGCGAGCGGGAGACCTCGTAGGTGAAATCCACGTGTCCCGGGGTGTCGATGAGGTTCAGCGTGTAAGTGAGGCCGTCCTCGGCGCGGTACTTCAGCGTGACGGACCGGGCCTTGATCGTGATCCCGCGCTCTTTTTCGATCGGGTTGTCGTCGAGGACCTGCTCGGTCATCTCGCGGGCGGTGAGCGCCCCCGTCAGCTCGAGAATCCGGTCGGAAAGCGTCGTCTTCCCATGGTCGATGTGGGCGACGATCGAGAAATTGCGGATGCGCGAAGGGTCGGTCATGGCTTTGGGTGATGAGGGGTGAGACGCGACCGGCCGGTCGCGCGCGAGCCCTCTATTCTACCGTCTCGAGCGGCCAGCGCGAGCGCGCGACCGCGCCGAGCCCTTCGCCGACGCGACCCGCGGCGAGTCGCCTCATCCCAGCGAACGCGATCATGACGGCATTGTCGCCCGTGAGCGCCTTCGGAGCGACCCGCACGTCCACGCCGCGCGCGCGCCCCCAGGCGGGGATGCGTTCTCGAACGAACGTGTTCGCCGCGACGCCGCCCGACACGGTGAGGATCTCGAACCGCTCTCGACGGACGAGCCGGTCCATGCGGTCCACGAGCTGCGCGACGATCGCGGCCTCGACGTCCGCCATCAGGTCGCAGAGTCCCTGCGGCGCGTCTTCTTCCGGGAGAGTGAAGCCGCCCGCCGGGATTCCCGGGGCGGGCGCGCGGCCGAGCTCGCCGAGTCGTTCCCGCACGGCCGTCTTCAGGCCCGAGAAGCTGAAGTCCAAAGAGCGGTCCTTGAACTGCGGCACCGCGAATGGTCGCGCGGCCCGCCCGCGGCGCGCGAGCCGGTCCACCGCCGGGCCACCGGGATAGCCGAGGCCGGCCATCTTCGCGACCTTGTCGAACGCCTCGCCCGCGGCATCGTCGCGCGTCCGCGCGAGACGGTCGATGCGAGGCCCGTGGAAGCGATAGAGGTGCGTGTGACCGCCCGATACGACGAGCGCCGCAAATTCCTCGGGTATCGGCGCCGCCGCCTCGCCTCCGATCGAGAGGAACGGGGAGAGAGCGTGCCCCTCGATGTGGTTCACGGGGACGAAGGGCACGCCCAGCCCCAGCGCCAGGCCTTTCCCCTCCGAGAGACCGACGAGAAGCGCGCCCACGAGGCCGGGACCGGCCGTTGCCGCGACCGCCGAGACGTCCGCGAGCTTCAGGCCGGCGTCCCCGAGCGCCGCGTCGAGGAGCGGAGGCAGGTTCTCGATGTGCGCGCGCGCCGCGATCTCGGGAACGACGCCGCCGTAAAGGCGATGCGCGTCTTCCTGCGAGGCGATGCGGGACGAGAGGACGATCCCCGCGTCGTCCAGAAGCGCCACGGCCGTCTCGTCGCAGGAGGTCTCGAGCGCGAGGACGATCATGGCGCCGCGAACCGCGCGAGCGTCCCGGCGTGCGGCGGTTCCGAGATCCCAAGTTCCGTCACGATCGCATCGACCAGGGCGGCCGGCGTCACGTCGAAGGCGGGATAGAGGGCGCCGACTCCCTCCGGCGCCAGGGCGACACTTCCCCCGCCGGGCAGAGGAAGCGTCACCACCTCTCTCCCGTCGCGCTCCTCGATCGGAATCGACGCGCCGTCCGGAGTTGCGAGGTCGATCGTCGTCGTCGGCGCCGCGACGACCAAAGGCACGCCGTGCGCTCGGCACGCGAGCGCGAGGCCGTACGTCCCGACCTTGTTCGCGACGTCGCCGTTTGCCGCGATGCGGTCCGCGCCCACGACGACGCCCTGCACCCGGCCGCGGGCGATCAGCGAAGCCGCCGCGACGTCCGGGAGAAGCAAGACGTCGAGCCCGTCTTCGCGTAGCTCCCAGGCCGTGAGGCGCGCGCCCTGCAGAAAAGGCCGCGTCTCGTCCGCGAGAATCGCGATCGGGCCTTGGGCCGCGAGAGCCCGGACGACTCCGAGCGCCGTGCCGATCCCCGCCGTCGCGAGCGCCCCCGCGTTGCAGTGCGTGAGAACCGTCGGAATCCCCTCCAGCCCCGACCACCGCGCCCTCAGCCACGCGGCTCCGAGGCGACCGATCGTGAGACAGGCGAGCCGGTCCTCCTCGGCGATGAGGCGGGCCTCGGCCTCGAGCATCAAAATCCGCTCTCCCGCGTCGCGGTCCGACGAGGCCTCGGCAACGGCGCTCATCCGTCCGACCGCCCAGGCGAGATTCACGGCCGTGGGCCGGGAGGAAACGAGCCTCTCCGCCCCGAGCGCGAGGGCGACGTCGAGGTCGTCGGGAACGCGCGCGACCACGCGGCGCGCCTCGGCACAGAGGCCGTACGCCGCGGCGACACCGATCAGAGGGGCTCCGCGCACGGCGAGTCCGCGGATCGCCTCGGCGGTCTGGGCGGCGCTTTCGCAGTCGAGAAACACCTCCTCGTGCGGCAGGCGGCGCTGGTCGAGGATCCGGAGACGTCCGGCCGCATACGAGTAGGGGCTGACCCGCGTGGTGGGAACGGAGCCTTTCGTCACGGGCGAGACTATAGAGGTCGCCGACGCTTAAGATGAGACGGCACATCTTTACGTCCAGGAGGACTCCATGTCCGGCCTTCCGCGCTCGATCCGGGACCTCGATCTCGACGGCAAGCGCGTCTTCGTGCGCGTGGACTTCAACGTGCCGCTCAAAGACGGCGTCGTGAAGGACGACACGCGCGTCGTCGAGGCGCTCCCCACCCTCCACCTCGCCCGGGAGCGGGGCGCCCGCCTCGTCCTCGCGTCACACCTCGGCAAGGCAAAAGGCGCGAAGGATCCAAAGTATTCGCTGGCGCCGGTGGCGCGCACGCTCGAGGCGCGCCTCGGTGTGCCGGTCGCGTTCGCGTCCGACTGCATCGGCGCCGAGACGGAGAAGGCCGTCGCGGCGCTCGCGCCGGGAGGGGTCCTCCTTCTCGAGAACCTGCGCTTCCACTCCGGCGAAGAGGGGAACGACCCGGCGTTCTGCCGCGAGCTCGCCGCCCTCGCCGAGGTCTACGTCAACGACGCGTTCGGCACGGCGCATCGGGCGCACGCGTCCACCGCGGGAATGGCGGCCCTCTTTCCGAAGGAACGGCGCGGGATGGGCCTCCTCATGGAGAGGGAGCTGAAGGCGCTCGCGCGGGTCGTCACCGAGATCGACCGGCCGTTCGCCGCCTTTCTCGGCGGTGCCAAGATCATGGGCAAGCTCGCGGCCCTCAAGGCTCTCGTCGAAAAGGCCGACGTCATCCTGGTGGGCGGGGGAATGGCGAACCATTTCGTCGCGGCGCTGGGCCTTCCCGTCGGCGGTTCCCTGCTCGAGAAAGAAGGCGTCCCCGTGGCCCGGCAGATCATCGACCGCTGCAAGGAGCGCGGCGTTCAGCTCGTCCTCCCCTCGGATTTCGTCGTCGCGCCGTCGCTCGAAAAAGCGGGCGTGCCGAACGCCGTCAAGACCGTCTCGATGAATGAGATCCCTGGGAACATGGCCGCCTTCGACATCGGAGCGAAGACGGTCGAGATGTTCCGCCGGATGACGCGGGACGCGAAGACGATCTTCTGGAACGGGCCCATGGGCGTCTTCGAGACGAAGCCGTTCGACGCGGGAACGCGCGCCGTGGCGCAGATCCTCGCGGACTCCGCGGGCTTCACCGTCGTGGGCGGTGGGGAGAGCGTGGAGGCCGTGAAAGAGGCCGGCCTTGGCGCGAAGATCTCGCACGTGTCCACGGGCGGCGGCGCGTCCCTCGACCTCGTGGCCGGCGAAAAGCTCCCCGGCGTGGAAGCACTGCGTTGAGGGCACGGCCTTGAGAACCCGGCGCCGCCTCCTCGTCGCCAACTGGAAGATGACGCGTGCGCCGTCGGCGGCCGCTGAGCTCGCGCGGGCCCTCGTCGCGATCCGACGGCCGGCGGAATTGGACTTCGCCATCGCGCCTTCTTTTCCCGCCCTCGACCGCGTCGGAGCCGTGCTCTCGGGTACCGGAATCGCGCTCGCCGCGCAGGACGTGTACGTCGAGAAGGAAGGGGCCTTTACCGGGGAGGTGTCGGCCTCGATGCTGAAGGACGCCGGCGTCGCGCTCGTCCTCGTCGGCCACAGCGAGCGGCGGCTCTTCCGGGGAGAACGCGAGCCCGATTTCGCCCGCAAGATGGAGCGGCTCGTCGAGCAGGGGCTCGCGCCCGTCTATTGCGTCGGCGAGGCGCGCGCCGAGCGCGACGCCGGACGCACGGCCGACGTCCTCCGGAGACAGCTCGGCGCCCTGGACGGGTTCTCGGGTCCGCCCCCCGGACTGATCCTCGCCTACGAGCCCGTCTGGGCGATCGGGACCGGCCTCCCCGCCACGCCGGCGATGGCCGCGGACGTCCATGCGCGCCTCCGGGCCGAGCTTGCGGCACGTTTCGGCCCCGTCGTCGCCGGATCAACCCGGATTCTCTACGGGGGCTCAGTGTCGCCCGCCAGCGCACCGGGCCTCTTCGCGGAGGAGGAGGTGGACGGTGGCCTCGTGGGGAACGCCTCCCTCGTGGCAAACGACGTCGCGGCCCTTCTGGCCTCCGCCGCCTCCACCACCCGCCCCGCGCGCGCCTGACTCGCGCCCGAGGGGCGATTCCGCTATCATCTTCGGCCCCCCGGGCCTGTCGCCCGCGGGTCCGGAGCACCACGAAATGATTTACGTTCTCGTTCCCATTTACGTCATCGTCTGCGTCTTCCTCGTCCTCGTCGTCCTTCTCCAGCAGGGAAAGGGCGCGGACGTTTCGGCCGCCTTCGG